>JALZVU010000148.1 GCA_023301795.1 Granulosicoccus sp. | reverse complement strand
ATCAAGAAGGTAGCGCTGGCCTGTGCCCAGCATCCGGCCTTTATTCAGGCACACCCGGATGCGGTTAATAGCGTGCAGCCAGTATGAGCACAACACTTTCCTGATGGAATGGTCGTGCTATTTTGCTGTCACCCGTGCCCATAGGATAGCAAACAACCTTGCCTGTCCCTTATTAGGCTGTAATTTTTAAATCGATGAAAATACACTCGGTATGATCTGGTTTTTGAATAATCCGCTGTGGCTTATCTGTCTGGCATTGGCGATGCCTCTTGCACTGTTGATTGATAAGTTCATGGGTGAGCCACCCATGCGCCTACATCCAGTAGTCTGGATGGGGCACTTACTTGGATGGATCGGGCAACGGTTACCCAGTGGCCCGCCCACTCGTGCATTCACTGCGGGGACTCTTGGATGGTTTTCTGGAGCTTTGTTGAGCGTGCTGATTGCCTGCCTTGCGCAAATTGTTTTGCTTGGCTTGCTCATGAACACCCAGCTTTTGTCTGTCGCATCTGTAAGCGAAAGCAATGGCATGCTGTTTGTTCGGCTCAATCAGATACTAATGGTCGCAGGCGTAAGTCTGCTTATCGCCATACTCTTGAAACCCATGCTGTCGCTGCGCCTGCTGCTCGAAGAAGGCATTGCCGTAGAAAATGCCATTGCACGATCACTCACCGCCGGACGTAAGCAAACAGCACGCATCTGCAGCCGAGACACCAGCGCCATGGATGCGACAGCGCTTCGCGAAACAGCCGTTGAATCCTTGTCAGAGAACTTTGCAGATTCGGTGGTGGCGCCTCTGTTCTGGTTCACGATAGCAGGGTTGCCAGGTGCTGCTCTGTACCGCTGGGCCAACACCGCAGATGCCATGTGGGGTTATCGCAATGCGCAATACGAGTGGTCTGGCAAGTTTGCAGCTTGCTGCGATGATGTATTAAATTGGCTGCCAGCGAGACTCTCTGCAGTCGCGCTATGGCCAGTTGGACAGGAAAAAAAACTACGGTTGGAAGCCAAACGTACACCTTCACCCAATGGTGGTTGGCCAATGGCTGCCACTGCGCTAATTCTCGGAGTATGCCTGCGCAAACCCGGCGTTTATGTACTGAATACTGAAGGTAGGTTAGTCGATAACACCGACATAGCGCGCACCGCAAAGCTTGTCACACGTGCCAGTTGGGACTCGGTGGCGGGCATGGTATTCATGCTTGCACTGACGATAATCAGTTACCGCATATTGCTGGCTTGAAAAGGCCGTGACTTTTGAGCACACGCGCTTTCAGCTTAGACAGGTTCAGGTACCATCGGCTGACCGACGATGCACATACGTCTCGTCATAACGCTTTGACAGATGCTCCCCAGCCAACGTGACATCCTCACTGCCCCACGGTGCCACATTCGTATCAAAACGCGGATTGAAGAAAAAGGGGACTGAAATGCGCTCATGTGAACCACCCACCACCCTGTGAGGAGTGGCAACCACCTGACCAGCTGTCCACATCTGCAGCATCTCTCCAAAATTAATAACGAAACTGCCGGGGTTTGCATTAACCGCAATCCAGTCGCCGTCCCTGCCCTGTATTTCAAGTCCGGGCGAGCCGTCAGTTGCCAACAGTGTCAGGCATCCATAGTCGGTATGCGGCGCTATTCCAAAGTCACGGCTGGCAGCAGTTGCAGGTCGCGGTGGGTAGTAGTTACCGCGCAGTAGTGCCATAGGCTTGTCGAACTTGTCAGTGAAGTAGTCAGCAGGTTGCCCTATTGCTTGCGCCACTGCAGACAACAATGCTTGTGAAATTTTGACAGCCTGGTCGTAGTAGCCTTGCACGACAGGCCGAAATTCACTCGGATACTCCGGCCATTGGTTGGGGGCGTAGTAGGTGTGACTTGCCAGTGGATCGTCAAATTTCAATTCAAGACCACAATCAAATACCTCTTTGTAATCAGGATTAGCGGTAGGGTCAACCTGTTCTGCCCCAGGCGCTCCCCATCCTCTGTTCGAGCCTGTCACCGCCATGTTGTAAGCCGCCTTTTGCTCGTTGCCAAGCATGAAAAACTGGCGGTAAACACCCATGAGCTCCGTGATAACACTACAACTTATGCTTGTATTATTGAGAACCATGAAGCCAACATCTTCAGCCGCTAGCCTTACATCTTCCAGCGAAGCCTGATATTCAGCATGATCCGGGTTGAACAAACAGCTAGCATCAATCTGTGGAATGATCATGTGAATAGGAGAAGTGTTGCCGGCAAAGCATCACTATACGTTATTGGTAAGTCAGCGCATTACCAATATCGATTAGAACAACGTGATGCACTAGCCCTATCTCACACCAAAATGATCATCCATGATCATGAAATAGTTCGTGCTGCTGATCTGTCGCTATAACGATTTTCGCGGTTCAACCACGGCACTGGCAAATATCAGACCTGCGATCAACGACATGAACATCAAGAACGTCTGCACGCCGATTTGATCTACGCTAAGCGTCTGGTTGCCACTGACCACCGAGTCCAGACCCACATACAGTTTACTACCAGGCACCAGCACGACCATGCCTGGCAACGTCACCAACGATGCCGGCGCGTTTCGCCAACGCGCAAAAAGATTGGCATATACCCCAACCACAAAAGCACCAAGAAACGCTCCGAGGGTAATGCCCCATGACGCCGTTACCAGAGTACTGACCGCGTAGGCTAACAAACCTGACGCAACACCCCAGGGAGCATCCTCAGCGCGCGCTTTGAACACCACCGTCAAGCCGCTCGCCAACGCAAATACCGCAGGCCAGACAATCCACTGCGGTAAATGTTGCGTCTCTTCCGGGGGCACAGTACCCCAGATCAACAGACCAATCGCCAGGCCAAGAACAGTGCCAAAATACAGTTTGAACAGCACCATTAATGAATCCATGATGCGTGCAGTACCAGAGATCAACTCCCTGGCTGCAAGTTCGCGAAAACCCATTGCAAGCGAAAGCCCCGGCACAAAGACGATAAGACTTGAGAGGACCACCAGCGGCTGATTGACGCTCGAATCCAATTGAGTGACACCAACCGCCGCCACGGCGACAGCTGTTGCAACAAGAGGTTCCAGCATAGTGGCGATGCGCTGAGATCTTGAAGACCAGACAATAAAACCATAAACCAGCGCAGACAGAGCACCCGCCCACACAACATCCTGCCAGCTACCACGCATCAACATGGAAAATGCACAGCCCGACAAGATAAACGCCAGCAAGGTCAACCACACCGGGTAAGGCGGTCCAGCAGTTTCGATCGCATTCAGACCGGCCTTGGCTTCCTCCAACGTGCATTTACCAGCCAGCAGCTCGTTAACCAGAGCGTCAGTGCGTGCCAATGACCCCAGATCAAGATCACCGGGCTTTACCCGCATGGAGTAGTTGTAAACGTCATCATCTGGCGCGCCCTTCACCCACAGACAGTACGTTAGCGTTGTGGGGCTCACCAGAAAGTAGCCGTCAAGGTTGAGATGGGCTGCGAGTGTATTCAGATGCGCTTCCAGACGAAAGGCAGGCGTGCCGTACTGGTGCAGCATTCTGCCAAGCTTGAGCAAAAAACTGCACTGTTGTTTAAATGATAGGGCCATAGGACTTAGACACGCGAGCGATGTATAGAGAGCTAACCTTGGGGGTGGCCAAGGCACGCCATAGTACAGGGTGAACACTTCGCACGTTGTAACGTCCAGTTACTCTCAATCACACGAGTATGCTGTTCAGCGTGAACTGTTTATGCATCGAAAAAGGCCTGCCAGCCCTTTTTTGTAGTGATTAGCCCTGAGCGAGTGCTTTTTCTCACGTGAACTCTGTGTGGAGCGCGATGGGCTAGCGTTGCTGAAACTGCTCAGCCGGATTCCAGCCGGTAAAATTCAGTGCTGCTGGGCTGTGCACCCTCACTTCATGAGGAAATTCCACGTATATTGGTACTACTACGGTTCCGAAAAACCTGCCAACACGACCGTCACACTAACAAACGAACTAATGAACACAGTGATAGACCAGACACGACATCCGATCAATGAAGCTCAGTATCGCCAACACTGTAAACGCGATCTCGACGCGCACGGAGTCTTGGTTCTGCCTGCTTTCCTGACAGACGATGCCTTGGCAAACATGGTTGAGGAAGGTAGACAGTGCCAGCATCTGGCGTACTATACCGTCAGCGATCACAACGTCTATCTCAAGCCACACGATCCTGCGTTTAGCGATGATCATGCGCGCAACCGTCTTGTCAGCTCCTCCAAGGGTTGTATAACCACCGACCAGATACCTGACCGTTCGGTATTGCGAGCACTCTACGGCAGTAGCACGTTCAAGGCGTTTTTAGGCTCAGTGCTGGATGAACCCGCCCTCTACGAATACAAGGATCCTCTATCCTCCATTAATGTGCACTATGCAGCACAGGATCAGGAGCTGGGCTGGCATTTCGACAACTCCTCGTTTGCCATAACGCTGCTGATTCAGAAGCCTGATGCTGGCGCCAGCTTTGAGTACGTCAAAGATGTCCGTGATGCCGATCATGGTGATATGAACTACGAGCAGGCGGCGCACATACTCGATGGGGATAGTCCCGTGAAAAATCTGTCTATGGATGCTGGTGCGCTAGTGCTGTTTCGCGGGCGTAACTCAATACATCGAGTGACCCCGACACAAGGTGATACCACGAGAATGCTGGCAGTGCTTGCATATAACACCGAGCCCGATATCGCCTTGTCAGAGTCGGCACGAATGACGTTTTATGGTCGACTGGGGTAGAGGGCTGTACAAGAAAACCAGATTCAAAATCTCAGCCCTTACGTTGGTCGTTATCTTCGCCCAGCCTTCTGATCGGCTGTACCACTGAATCCACTGCCGCACTCGCCACTTTTTGGAAAAGCACAATGCCTGATCACACCGCACAACTGGCCACTCTGCCCACACCTTGCCTGGTACTGGATGAGGCCAAGATGACCCGCAACATCGAGCGTCTTGCTGATCGGGCGCGCACGCTTGATGTCGTGCTTAGGCCGCACCTGAAAACCTGCAAGTCTGTTGATGTTGCACGCCGCGTGCTGGACGGCGGCAATGGCCCTGCAACCGTATCCACGCTGGCAGAAGCGGAAGTATTTGCCGCTGCAGGTATTAACGACATGATTTACGCGGTGGGTATCTCACCTGGCAAGCTGGATCGGGTGTTGGCGCTGCATAGAAGCGGTTGCAATCTGGTGGTGGTAATCGATTCGCTCGCGCAGGCCGAAGCCGTTGCGCAAGCATCCTCTGAGGCAGGCATAGCGATCCCTGCCATGATCGAGATTGACAGTGACAATCATCGCAGCGGCCTGATATGTGACGACCCTGAACTCATCACCATTGGGCGAACCTTGCATGAAAACGGCGCGCAACTGCGCGGTGTGATGGCTCATGCCGGCGAAAGCTACGGTGCACAAGGCACGAAAGCTCAGGCAGTTTTTGCCGAGATGGAACGAGCGGCCACCGTGGCTGCCGCACATGCCCTTCGCGCAGCGGGACTACCCTGTCCGGTGGTGAGTGTCGGTTCATCACCCACCGCCCATGCGGCAGCACATCTGGACGAGGTGACTGAACTTCGCGCAGGTGTCTATGTGTTTTTCGATCTAGTCATGGCAGGCATCGGGGTTTGTTCGCTGGACGATATTGCCATGTCAGTGCTAACCACTGTTATTGGACATCAGACCAAGCGCGGTTGGGCTGTGGTGGATGCGGGCTGGATGGCGATGTCGCGTGATACAGGTACCGCATCACAGCCAATTGATCAGGGTTACGGTGTTGTCTGTGATATGCACGGAAACGTATTGGAAGATCTAATCATCATCCAGGCCAACCAGGAGCACGGCGTCATCGCCGTGCGTCCCGGAAGTGACAAGACCCTGCCAAACTTTCCGATAGGTACGCAGCTGCGTATTCTGCCCAATCACGCCTGCGCAACGGCAGCAGCGCATGGCAGCTACCACGTTGTACCCGTTGACAAAACCACGCCGCTTCTAGAATGGCCGCGCTTTGGAGGCTGGTAGCACCGGCAATCCCTGACACGCCATCTCTTCCAACACCGTCATCGATAATCAATTACTCAAAAGCCACATGACAATAGCAACGTCTATGACTGTGACCACCACCTGATGCTTTCGCTAAACCTCGGACCATTGGTCATCTCTGTCAGCCAGGCAATCATGGTGCTCGCTCTGCTGGTTGCCGTGGCCATCGGTAAATACGCTGCACGCAAGAGCGAGATTGCAATGAGCGACAGTGTGATAAATCTTGCATTGGCTGGTTTACTGTGTGCACGCGTTGCATTTGTTGCACGCTACTATTCAAGCTATGGTCTGGATCCACTGGCATGGATAGACATACGCGATGGAGGCTTTGACCTTGTGGCCGGACTCATCGGGCTGACCCTATATGCCAGCTACATGGTCGTTAAAGAGGCTCCCCTACGTCGCCCACTTGGCATAGCGCTTGTGGCCGGTGCTCTGACGTGGGTGGGGGCCAGTGGCGCCGTGTCGTTAATCGAGAATCAGGCCGCTGTGGTACCTGAAATACAGCTTTACAAGCTTGACGGCACACAAGTGAATCTTGCCAGCCTGCAAGAACAATATGGCAAGCGCCCCATGGTGGTTAATCTGTGGGCAACCTGGTGTCCACCGTGCCGTGCGGAAATGCCAGTTCTTGAACAAGCACAAATCGAGCATCCCGACATCCTATTCGTACTGGCGAATCAGTATGAGCCTGCCGCCACTGTTGAAGCGTATCTGGATCAAACGCAACTGACGTTCGATCATGTACTGCTAGACGCACAAGGTGACATTGCAAAACAGGCTGGCTCGGTCGCCCTGCCCACCACTTTATTTTACGACACCGAAGGCCACATGGTAGACAATCATCTAGGCCAACTCTCAAAGGCTACGTTGTTACAAGCCATAAAAAGTTTTGGCTTATGATCACACCATGCAACGCTAATCATCAGCGGAGTCCAATGAGCACTACACAATTAAATCTGTTGGCAAGTGATAGGGTTGCCGCATCTTGCACCTGCCCGGGAGCTACTTCCTAATGCGCATCGACAACCTACAGTATGCAAACTGGTCCCCCAAGATCTTTGCACAGATGCGCGAAGGTGGAGTGGACGCTGTACATGTCACCATCGCTTATCACGAAAATTTTCGTGAAACCGTATTAAATATCGAGCAATGGAATCAGTGGTTTGATGTGCACTCCGATCTGATCATGATGGGCCGCAGTGCAAGTGATGTGGATATAGCGCGACAGACCGGACGTACCGCAATTTTCTTTGGACTACAAAACCCCAGCCCTATAGAAGATGATATCGGGCTTGTGGATATCCTGCATACCCTGGGCGTACGATTCATGCAGCTCACTTATAACAATCAGTCATTACTGGCTACCGGTTGTTATGAGTCAAGTGATACGGGGATTACCCGTATGGGCAAACAGGTCATACAACAAATGAATCGCGTGGGCCTGGTTATCGACATGAGCCACTCAGCCGATCGTTCAACCATTGAAGCCGCCGACCTGTCAACACGTCCTATCGCGATTACCCATGCCAATCCTCACGACTGGTCACCGGCACTTCGAAACAAGAAAGATGATGTAATTCGCGCAGTCACCAGCAACGGTGGAATGCTGGGTTTTTCGATGTACCCGCATCATCTCAAAGACAAGTCAGCCTGCACGCTGGCCAGTTTTTGCGAGATGATCGCTCGTACAGCATCGAAGTTCGGCGTAGAACATCTGGGCATTGGCAGCGATTTGTGCCAGGACCAGCCCGACTCCATCGTCGAATGGATGCGCATGGGCCGCTGGTCAAAAAAGACCGATTATGGCGAAGGATCCGCATCCCTGCCCGGCTTTCCTGCTATGCCAGAATGGTTCAATGATAATCGTGATTTTGGTAATGTGGAGAATGGGCTTCGCAAAGTGGGTATGAACAGCGTGGAAGTTGCTGGCATTATGGGTGGGAATTGGTATAAGTTCTATGAGAATAATTTTACGCCAGGCAGCTAGTACTCTATAGAAGCACCAAGGAAGCAAGCCCATGAAAACAACGGGACTCTCAGCCAAACGACATGGAATTGATCGTCGTGAGCCGGGACACGTGATGCAACTGGCTCGGTTGGGGTCATTTCATCAGTCACGCTTGTCATTCATGCGCATTCTCACACGGCGAATGCAACGCGAACACTGGACGTTTTCTCGCCCCACCTTCAACATCGGTGACGATGGCGTGGGTCATGCGGTGTACTGCGCACACGGACCCACCCACACCTACTCCCTGATTGCCTTCGCACACGACCTACCCGATGAGCAACGCTCTGACAGGGTCATCGCCACCGCTTGGGATGCAACCTTCACACTGTTCGATGGCGTGCCCACTGTTGATGATATCGAGCGTTTGTCACATCAGGTGCCTCTTCAAGAGGCGGGACGTGTCACCGAAACTGAATTGTCAATTTCACGTGCCAACCGCTCAGTGCGTTTGTGGGAACATGTGGTAGCCTGCCTCGCCAATGGTCAGCAACCAGATCAGGATCAACTGACGCGTGTTGGCTATCTCATGCGAACCACTGCCGTCTATGGCTCGGGCAAGTTTGGTGCAGCAGATCGGGAAGTGGTGGAAACACGCGCCGAATTTACTGCACCCTTTCAGATAGAAATGCTCTCGGTTTTTCTGACGCGCACTTTTACTCGCGATCTAGTTCAACATATGGCATCAGTCAGTGGCGGTGCCCATGCTGTGCCGCTTGAATCAGCGCTAGCCCGAATCATTGGTATCGGCAACTCCACCGGCCTTGGTATGGCACCTTTCATACTGAACCATCCTGTGTTATTCAACAACTGGATACTGGCGCGTGAAGAGGCTATTGCCAAGGTTCGTCAAATTGAAACCGCTAGCGCAGCAGAGGTATCCCTGTTCCAGGAATTGCTGCATCGCTCAGTGATTTCAGCTAGCCGCTGGCATTCCGTTCATCCACATCAAGTTATAAAAATACAACAATTGAACCGTGATCTTGCAGCACTTGATGCACGCATACAGCATATGCATCTGAGCGGCGACTATCCGTGGGATCGTCTCTACCACTGGGCTACACAGACTCTTAGTCACGAGGGCCAGGAGTGCCTTGCGTCGCTTCTGCTTGAGCCCTATGGCCACCTGGTGGATGAGCTCGTCGACACCATGTCCACAGACTACGATGTCGGTCTGCATATTGATGGTGTCAGGACATTGGCCAATCTCAAAAACGATCTTGAACAAGTCTATGATTGGGCATTGGCCATCGACTGGAATTTAAAAGAGAATAACGCACGTGTCTGGTATGTCTCTAAAGAGAAACTGGAGCCGCGGCTTGGCGAACGCTTTGAAGAGCACATTGAAGATTACGAACAACCACTTTCCCCCGGACGCGATGCCGCCTTGCTTTTCAAAGCGATACAAAATTGGCCCAGCAACACATCCATCGCAACATTTTTACTACGCCATCCTGAGCATCGACATACCGTGCGACGCGCGCAGATGGCGCTAGACGCCCCGTACGCTGAAATCCGTGATAACACCATTAGTGAATCACTAGTGCCTATTGATATGCTGCGATGCAAGCTGTCGTTTTTTGGTGCCATTCATTTCGACCCACGCTCTGATCGCTGGGTGCGTATCTGTTTATATGCTAACGCTCCTTATCCCGAGGAACTTGCCACCCGCAACGCCGATCACTGGCCATACCCAGAGATTGAAGAGGCTGTCGCATGTCCTACTCTCTGAACGAAATTGAAGCTCTGTGTAAATGTGCTGCCCGTGGCTCAGGATTGAGCTGGGGGCTTGCTGAAGAGGCTGCCCGAGCAACCCGATGGCTAGTATCCTACGGTCTGCCAGGACCTGAGATGCTGGCGGCATTGCTTGAACTTAACGATAGACAACTGGTGAGCGATGTAGCGCCAGAATCACTCTCAGGCGTCTGGTTTGCCCCGCTTGGCCGCATGAGCCCCATAGTAGCAGGCGCTGCAATGAGCGATAGCGCTGCACGTATCAGCGAAGGTGAATCTATCGTAATGCAGAACCTTACCCAGCCGTTGCTCGTGGTGCCGTTTGCCGCTTCGGTGGCTCGGCAGCGAAAATGCCGCGTGATGATTGCATGGGATGATGTGGGAATGAGCACTGATGGCTACACGCTGAGCATGCAAGGTAACCCGCGGACATATACAACCCAGCACACTCACACGCTTATATGCTCTGTTGGCGCAGCTATCATCAATCCACTGCCCACGGCATTCCGCGGACATCTTGACACTGACAGCTGGGCCTGCCTGTCAGAATTTGCCGGCCGCACGTACGCACCTGCAACGGCACAATCGCGCGCATCAGGTGCTGGCGCCGATTTGGATA
>JALZVU010000147.1 GCA_023301795.1 Granulosicoccus sp. | reverse complement strand
CCGTATAACGACATTCAGTGCGGCAACGGACCTGCAAACGATGCGCCGGACGAGGCAGGATGCCCTGGTCGTGTTGATATTGGTAACGCAGGTTGCAACATCATCGGACCGAAATGGGATCTGGAAGCTGTTTACGGCGATGGCGGCAGCAACCCCAGTGAGCCTGCGCCTGTCACTGGCACTTCAGCCTCCCCCAACGCTGAAGGTGCAAGGTTCGCTATCGACGGTAACCTCAATACTCGCTGGGCAACAAGAACCTTCCAACGTCCTGGGCAAGTCTTTCAATTAGACCTTGGCCAATCACAGACCATCGGGAAAGTAATCCTAGACAGCAACCAAAGCCCCGGCGATCAGCCAGCCGGCTATAGCTTGTCAACCTCTACCAACGGTAATGACTACCAAGTTGTTGCTACCGGTTCTGGTAATAGTGGTATCACGGAAATCAACTTCACCGAGCGATCAGCGCGGTTCGTACGCATTACACAAACAGGCACCAAAAGCAGAAATTGGTGGTCAATTCACGAAATCAGCGTCGGCAGAGGTTCAGACGATCCCATTGACAACGGTGGCAGCACACTGGACCGTGGTAACTGGTCACTGATTGCATCAAACGCAAGTAGCGATACCAACAGAGCAATTGATGGCTCTACTTCCAGCCGATGGACAACTCGGCAAAAACAGCGCGATGGCCAATGGTTTGAGATTGATCTCTCAAAGTCAGAATCCTTCAATAAGATCGTACTTGATAGTCAAGATAGTACAGGCGACTACCCAAGACAGTACACACTCAGTGTCTCAGACGATGGCTCTAACTGGAGAACGGTTGAATCAGGCACCGGCAGCGCAACGACGACAATGACGTTCAGCAGACAAACCGCTCGATACATCCGTATTGAACAAACAGGTAGTGACAGTAGGCATTGGTGGTCAATTCATGAAGTCAATGTTTATCGCTAGACTGAACTATTCGTGAATCGCCCTATCCTTTACTAAAAAAATTGGGCGATTTCATGAATAATCCAGCCTATTCATTGAGCTCATTACTGGTGCACTAGTGCCCCACCAGAGGCTAGGAAAAGAAATTGCTTATTTACCCTCCGGTCGAGACCCGGAGGGTGCTTTACGGTAGCTTGTAAAAATTTTAGCGCGCTTGCGCTAAAGCACCTGAACAAAATTACCTACGAACTTCCGGATTGGGTGTTTGCGATCTCCAGCAGCTGCATTTACTCTATGCAAAAGCAGATTTACTCAGTATTTAACTCAATTACTTAGTGTAATATTCATGTTGGACGTTGTTGCATCAAGAAATCTCGACTAGCTCGAAAAATTAGTCTCGATTCAAGAATACAGGCACCAACTTTCATGAGTTTGATGTGAACTACTGTCAAGGATAAAGACATGGGAAATGCCGTACAGAGGCTTGACTACCACGCGGCCCGTCGGCGTCCAGATAAAGCCATCCGACAAAAAAATCGACATGCGAACAATCTGGGCGCATACATCCAGAGCGTGTCCATCAGAAATCTGGAGAGAAGTTCGGTCCATAATTCCGTAGAGCAAAACATTGCGGCAGAATATGCCACATTCGGGGCGCAGCCTTTTGACCAGTCAGCAGCCAATAGCGATACAGTCTTCACAGATATCCAATCTTGGCTAAGTGTACTTCCGAGACAACAACTAGCCGTAGGCGTTGTCAGTTGTCTTTGTATTGGCACTCTCGTGGGCCACCAATGGTCCTCTTTTACCAATCAACATTTGTCGCTTGGTAGCTCGGTTTCAAATATTCCAGAAGTTGTTGAAAAAACACTCGAAAAAAGCGTTGAAGCTATCGCCGTAAGTACCGTTTTACCTGATAAACCTGCTGCAGTATCAACGCCAGCTGATATCTCAATAGATCGTGATCAACTGTTTCTTAAAAAAGACAAAGAGCACCTGACAGAAGTAGATTGGCTTTTAGGCCAGATTGATACTCTGAAAGGTGAAGTAGACGCTCTCAATCTGGAAACACTCGATCAAAATCGCGAACTTCTCAATTTAGAACTTGAGGTCAACACGCTTCAGTCGCAATCGGTGGCACAAACAGAAACCCGTGTGATCTACAATTTTGTTAACGTACCAATTGGTTCATCGGCGGTAACACCAATAGAATTCGACGCTCAGACGCAATATGTCGAATCAGATAACAGCCAAGAAGAACTTGATGCTGAAAACGACAGGCTCTTGCGTGAATACGAGTTAGAGCGTGCGAGCTACCAAGAACAAACTGAAGTAGTTTACGATCCAGAAACCGGCTATTCCATAAACCCCAACTATTCTGGCGCATATGACAACTCAGATTATGAGGAAGATGAAATAGTAGTTTACCCACCGATTACAACCGAGTAGGCTGATTTAACCAACTCGAAACCTGCAGCATCGATAGGGGTTCCGCCCACGCCGATATCCACTCGAATGGACTATTCCATGAGTCGACACCACCCCATCAAATGATGCTCTTGGCTACCTGATTGGCCGTAAAAGCCGCCTGATATAAACGAGACACAAACGGTGCACTAGGCACCGTCGTCAATGATGTGATGGGCAGTGGTAGATCCGCCTTATCCATCCCAGTTAGCAAATCAGCCATGGCTTTACCAAATAAGGTTCCCGTGGTGATACCGCGACCGTTGTAGCCAATCGCTGTGTAAATATTGGTATCAAGTTCGTATATACGTGGCAAATGATCTGGCGTCATGGCAATTTGTCCGTGCCAGGCAGCCTCGAATTCAATCGGCCCAAGTTTCGGGAATATCTTGCTGATCTGCCTGCGTGCCCAGCGCTGAGACAAGCCGCTATCCATCGGACCAATAACCTTGCCCATACTGCCCACGAGCAGGCGATCAAAAGCATCTCTACGAATGTTAAACATGACAGGAGCTGTGTCCCACAAACCCTGCTTGCCCGGCAATATTGATGCCTCACTTTCACCCAGAGGGCGCGTAGCCAGTTGGAAGTAGTGGATCATGGTGAATACACGCTTTAAATCAGGCCACAGTTCATCGGTGTAGGCGTTGGTACCCAACACCACTGCCTTTGCATTCACAACGCCCTGATCAGTCTCAACGACCCAGCCATCTGAATCTTTCTGTAATCGTGTGGCTCTGACGCCTGTGGAGATGTTGGCTCCTGCACCGTGGGCAGCTCGAGCGAGACCGCGACAATAGCCCATCGGGTTTATCGTTCCGGCTCGATGATCCAGTAAACCACCGTAGAATCGTTGTGTGCCGATCATATCGGATACTGATGCTCGGTCCAGTAGCTCTACCGGCTCACCCAGTCGTTGCCACTCTTTCATGCGCTCTTGCAGATCTCGCATGCCACCGAGCGAATGCGCCGCGTGAATTGTGCCAGTGCGAGTAACTTCACAACGCATCTGGTGCTTTTCGATCAGTGAGAAAACGTATTCTGGACCATTACCAAACTGCTTGATAAACCGTGGCCCGTACGTTTCTCCCAGCTTTTCACGAACTTTCGCCGGGGGCAACCAAAGCGCCGCATTCACTAGTCCGCAGTTGCGCCCAGATCCGCCATAACCAATCTGCTCTGCTTCGAGCAACTGAACAGACAAACCTTGTTCTGCACAATGCAACGCTGTAGACAAGCCCGTAAAGCCGCCGCCAACAACCACAACATCGATCTTGGAATCAGCAATGAGTGGCTGTGAGATCTCGCTCTCTTCAGCTGAGATGTCCCACAGAGAAACAGGGTTGGATGTCATGGTCGGTCACCGTTAGCTGTGGGCTTAGATTGAAGTACACATGCTGAACTCTTGTCGGTACCGAGTCTAGGTGCAGGCTCATTATTTCATATCGAACGGTGGCTTTTTAGCATATCCCAGCCCCCACTATTCATAAATGGTTCAGGCTAGGTCCCAAGAAGACACTCTGTTCAAGCTAGCTGCCATCACCCAACAACCCAGCCACCGCCATCACAACACGATATTGCGCTTCATGCGCAATCCTGAAATCTTCACCATAGATACTCTCATCCGGAGCTTCGGTAATCAGGGAGATAGCATAGGGCGAACGTGAGCATTGAGTCAGCGTATAAGGAATGCAGTCGCGGTAAATCTCCAAATCTAATGATCCAACCGCACTCGCGTAAGTGCGCAACATTCGGCGATTGATGGACATCATCTCGGGAAACTCATACAACGCACAAAGCGCTACATCCAGCACTCGCTTGGCTAGCGCTAAATGACTCTCATCTTCATAATCACAGATTAGAAAAAAACCTTTTGGAATTGTCCAGCGCGAAAACCCCGCCGGTATGTACCCCGATAGTGGTCGGGTCCATTCGTGAGCAGGATAACCGTGCAAATTGACATGCACACGGGCGGGTAGAAGCTTATAGGCATGTTGACGGATAGCTGATTCAAATTTTTCACCACCGTGCGTAAGATCGTTACCACCGGAAGTATAACGAGCTGCGTGATGCATATAATTGGCGTTGTCCTGGCACAGAGAATGATAGAGAGCATAGCCATCAACATTCTCAACAGGACATACAGTAAATGATATGTCCTCACGCTTCTGCAACTCCTGCGCCGCTCTCAGTGCACCAACAACCCCAGAACTTTCATTGGCATGTTGCGCCCCAGAAATTGCGAGCATCGCGCTCGCTTTAGCATCACTCTTCTCCACCAGCACACCTTCAACAATACGCCCTTGTCGTGAAGAGACCTGAATGCTCTGCCCTTCCACCTGCATCAAAAACGTTCTGACCTGTGAAAGAGACAACCAATGAGTGGCCTGTGACAACACTGGGCAACCTGCCTGGTCATGATCCAACGTTAAGTCATCCTGATCAACAGAAATGGACAATGTAATTGACTCACCTTTGCAGATTCGCGGAACGATCTGCCCTGGCTGTAACTCACGCGACAGTGGGGGCAAGCCCAGTCGATGCTGGAATATCTCCATAGCCGTAAAGTAGATTTCCTCATGAAGCGCCTCGGCCAATGATATGGCCTCGTTACCAACGGGTAGTACCTGATCCTGAAATGGCGCAGTCACGCGTACATTTAGTTGATTGAAAAACGGCCCCTCAGGTTCAGATGAATTTAACGGAATCAACGGCGTTTCTTGGAGGTATGTGCAGACATCGTCATACACGTGCTCATAGTCGGTCATCAAAGCTGACGACTGCCCCTCGCCATACTTCATCCAACCCGTGGCCACTAGCAAACTACGCCCAGAAGGATGATCTTTCCATTTTACAGGCGTCTCAATCACAACCTCAGTTTTACCGATCGCCGTGTGAATGGTCAATTTATAGAATGGCAACTCATCACGCTGGAGTTCAACCGGCACGTACTGGATATCGATGTTACTGAACAGTGCCTGTAACGGATAGCACTCCAGACGAAAGCGTAATGGCTCATCACCTGCGACAACAGGAAACTGAATTGTCGCGGCTGTGGCATCATCAAAAAGATGTCGTTCCAACACAGCGTGCAGTAACGTTTTGTACGCTGAATGTATACGGAAGGCATGGCCTTTTTTCGCCAATGCCAATTGCGCAGCGCGCCGCGCTTGCACAGGCTCGAATAGCCAGACATCCGTGATACCCAATGGTAACGAGTCAAGGTTATCAAGGGTTCGTGAATACTGCTTTTCCAGCGTCTCTATCAGCATGATCGGTATCGTCAGATCTGGCCCAGCGGCTGGCTAAACTGCGTGACCTGCTCTCTCAACTATACGCCTCCGTCGGAGGGTTCATCTCAAATGATGATCTGCGTGATTGAGATGATCAGGTCACTCATGGTCATTAATTGTATAGTGTCTAAGGATCAAGGTTCCAACGAAATCCGATATGTACCTTGTCGTCTACCTCACGTTCTCCAGGGCGAGTATCAAATTGGAGAAAACGAAGACCAACAAATCCAACAAGCTTTTCAGTCAGTGGTAGACCGGCCCTCACGTTCCCGTCAATGATCCGATCTGATTGGCCAAATGTCAGGATGTCAGGTATGTAACCGATCTCTGCAGAAAACTGCAACGGGAATTGTTTGATTGGAAAATCATATGTCGCTGCCAGATTTACACCGACACCAAGAACATCGTTGTTCTCGATTCCCAGCAGACCGGCAATTGACTTAAATCCGAAGTACAAATTCAGCCCGTCCAGAATTTTTGGGTCAGCTTCAAACATGACAGAGCCGGTAATTGCATTGTCTCGCTCTTCGCTAAATAGAAAACTGAGGCTACTGTAGCTGTTGTCCAGATCAAATACTGACCCCTGCTTCACATACATCAATTCAGCAGTCTTGTCACTTGCATAAAACTGGAACGCCGCCGGGCCTGACTCGCTCTGTGCAGGTACTGCTCTGGATAACTGGGGCGCACTGTTATCTGCAACCGTTATTGCCTGTGCGTCACCTGCGCTAATATCCTCAGCAGAAGCGCCAGAAATAGCAATACCCGGTGATAGCAATGTCAGTGTGAGAAAAACGTTTCGAGGTGAGATTAAGTAATTTTTTTTCATTAGGAAAAGCTCTGTTATGTGTATAGGTAGTGAACCAATGGTTCCTGAAACTGGCTTGACCGATAAAGTAGTCTGCAGAGACAAATTATCAGTTGCATTGATCGGTGACGCTCATTCCAGCGAACGAGAGACAAGCCGATGAGCTCGAGATCCATACTACCAATGTATCAATGATGTAAAGGAGGACGTACATCTAATGACACGTTCTTTTACAGTTTTCCGTTCAGTGACTTCGGGCAAACAGTTGCTGTGCAGCACTTAAATTGCCTTGGCTAGTGAGTGCATCGACTACAATGACACGCGAATATTCCCTGAAAAATTTTTGAACTTTATAAACAAGCGTTCATGGATTTTTTAGAGTCGGTGTAGCTAAACCCTTTTCACGAACCGGATTTGGCGGTGTTCGCTCCGTTCGGGCACTACCCACAACGGGACGAACCTACAAGGGAGCTTTCCATCAGCCTGTTACGCCTCCCAGAACTCAAATGGAAGATATCACATTGAAATCAACCTACCAGAACACCAATTGAAATAATTACACATAAGCACCAACCTTAGCAATTGGAACATGGATCGAATGCTGCCTTTCAACATGGGTAGTCAGCAGATTCACCAATGACAGTTTCGGTGACTATGCTGTCAATACAAATCGCCACAACTTTGTCGAATTTTGCACTGAGTAAACAATCTACGTACAGGCAATGAGGCCAAGAAAGAGGGTTTATTGGTAAGCATTGTCTGTCGGCACTATCGTTAGCTGGGACTACAACATCCTCTGTCGCGCCATAGACATCAACCACCCCTACTTCACATATTCACTTCCACTTCATAACACCGAATCAGCTCTTGATCTATTCGAAGATGAACCGCGCCGTCAGAACGTCAGGATTTTCACACGCAGACAAGTACATGCAAGAGCCCGCCGACGACACTACAATTCG
This sequence comes from Granulosicoccus sp., assembly GCA_023301795.1. GTDB lineage: Bacteria > Pseudomonadota > Gammaproteobacteria > Granulosicoccales > Granulosicoccaceae > Granulosicoccus. Next base: position 13,475 of record JALZVU010000147.1, on the reverse strand, counting down.
CAACACTCTAGCCTGAAGTTAGTGTTACCAATTCCACAGCTACCGGTTCAGGCCTTGCTAATTTCACACTGGGCGCAAACGATTCGATCAATCGATCGTCAGGTGATTTCACCAACGGGCCTTTAAGCGATTTCAGATTGTCCAGAGGACGCCAGACTATTGATGTGACGGTACTACCCTCACCTAACGCGATTGGTGCTCACAATATCATTGACATATCAGGCAATGATCACAACATCACCCTTCGCCGGAAAAGTGGCCCAGAAGATACTCGGGAAACACGCGTTATTTCAGTGGATGGAGACGATTCCGATATCAGAAATGAAACGGAATACCGCATTGTTCTGCAAAGTGGGACACATGGCAACAACGTGGTAAGTGCTGGAGACGTCATAGACAATGGTTCAAACAACGTCACCCGAATTGATCTCGACCTTTAGGGGTATATCGCCATCTCAATTAGCCCCTGCCTTGCTCAGTAGTTCAGAGCAGGGTCAGGGGCAGAGACGACGCCCTACTTATAGCGTCGCTTTCGTACGCACGGGTTTCGCGTTATGCCGTAGGGCATACATAATGGACCTGGGAAGCCAGAATGCGTGTTGCCTGTGCGACACCTGACCCTGCCAACCCGTTCAGGATAACGAATCCACACATAAGATCATTTTTGTAGTTTTACGAAGTGATCGAATATTTCAGGAACATTGCCATCACCCATACCTGAATCCAACGCAGCTTGGAGGTTTGCCGCCGTGCCTTCAGCAATCTGTGCACGAGTACCCATGTCTTCAACCATTTGTACAAAGTAGCCAATATCTTTGTTCGCGTTGGCGATGGAGAAACCCAGATCGCTGACACCGTCTACAGCGTATTTTCTGCAGAACTGCATGAACGGCGAATTGGACGGACCTGAAGACATGATGTCAAACAGTTGTTGAGTGTCTATGCCGGAACGCTCTGCAACAGCAAACGCCTGACTCATAGCACACACAGTTGTCATTCCCATGAAATTGTTTATCAGCTTGGTGACATGTCCTGATCCCAGAGCACCCAGGTAGAAAACATTCTCACCCTGAACATCAAGGACCGGCTTTACTTTGTCAAAGGTATCTTTGTCACCGGCTGCCATTATATTCAATAGGCCATCTTTGGCATGTGCGGGAGTCCGACCAAGCGGTGCGTCGATCATACCAACGCCTTTCGCCGCTAGGTCAGCACCAATCTTTCGCGTTGAATCAGGTATGGAGGTGCCATAGTCGATCACAACAGCGCCTTCTTTGGCACCAGCCAAAATACCATCGTCTCCATAGATCAAGCTTTCGACCACATCTGATGTGGTTACGCAGAGCATGATGATATCGCTGGCTTCAGCAAGCTCTTTGGGTGTGGCGACTTCAATCGCACCAAGCGAAGTGGCAGCTGCAACCACATCCTTTTTACGCCCCATTACGTTTAATTTGAAGCCGTTATTCAGCAGACATGCAGCCATATTGCTGCCCATGAGGCCAAGGCCTATAAAGCCGACTGTGGGTTTTTGCATTTTTTGTATCCTCAATTAATTGTTTTATGTTTCGGCTTTTGTAAAAGCGCACAATCCTGCCTCAGCGACCTCGAGATCCTGTGCAGGTGATCCAGAGCTGACGCCGATACCGCCTACGACCACTCCGTCTGACAGCACCGGAAGACCGCCGCCGACCACCACCATGCGACCACCCAATGTGGATGACAGCCCATAGGCTGGACTTCCAGGATGGCTGACCTCTCCTAAAGCATGAGTGCTTTTCCTTACCCCTGCCGACGTATAGCTCTTGTCTATCGCCAGGTTAATACTGGTGATTTTTCCATTGTTCATCCGCTCGAAAGCGATTAGGTTGCCGCTTTCGTCGGTAACAGCAATGCACATCGGCACACCAATCTCGTCAGCCTTCGCCCGGGCGGCAGCAATGATTGCATAAGCGTCGTCTATATCCAGCCGTTTAATCGTCAGCATCTTATATCTCTATATTGCATGTAATAATTTATCCAGAGCTTCAGGCTACTGACCCAGATGGCTTATCCGAGAATAGACTACTCAGGCCAGTGGTGGCCCCACGAAGCCACGATATTTCAGCCAGCGTTCTCAGCTCACACATCAACTTGCACCGGAATTAACTTGCAATCCACGACGCAGGTGGTTACGCATCGCTTCTGCTGCGCCGAGAGCATCACCCGCCTTGATTGCCTCAGCAATGGCTGAATGCTCTTTGCGCAAACTGTCTTGATAAGCTGGTAATTCTTGTTGATCCATTTGGCGCATTGCATTAGCTGGAATTATAAACGGGCCAAGAAATCGCAAAAGATCAACCATATAAGAGTTCCTTGTGGCATTTGCGACAGCGAGATGGAACGAAAAATCTTCGTTTTGCCCCAATTCACCCTCCAAATGCGCCGCATGCTGTTTCTGAAGCGCCGCTTCTATGCTTTCGATATCTTCAGGTGTACGGCGAACAGCTGCCAACTCAGCATTCGTCACCTCCATGTGCAACCGTAGCTCCATCGCTTGCTCCATGTGATCCCTTTCAGTGAGACCTTTACTGCAGAGGCGAAACGGCTGCTGACTGATGTCTTCGCAGACAAAAACACCACGCCCTTGATGAGTCTTCACCAGCCCGTCCACACGCAAGGACGAAATTGCTTCTCGAATCACAGTACGGCTTACACCAAACTGCTCCACGAGCGCCCCTTCGGTGGGCAATTGCGCACCTGGGGCGAATTCCCCTTTCTGTATTTGTTCTCGCAACTGATCAGCAACTCGTTCGCTGAGCTTGGGGCGCATCCCCAAGGCAACATTTTCAGATCTTTGCATGATTTTTACCCTTCAACGTTCTCGCATCCCACTTACAACAATCAAGCAATCATAGCCAAAGAAGTCATGTTTACACAGCTAGCGAATTTAACCTTGCAGCTTGCTTTCCGTTAATTCGTCACTTATCATACAACATACATCTCACCTACTACACAAAGGATATCGAAAAATCGGTGTTCTAGACGTAATTTTGGAGAACCATATGACACTTAGCCGACGAATAGCTGCGCCATTGATGGTGACAATGCTTGGTATAAGCCACGCGAATGCCGCAGATTTTGAGCTGACCTTTCAAACGCACTTCAGCGCAGAATCTCTGAAAGGGAAAAACGTTCAAAGTCTGGTAGACGATATCGAACGCATGTCAGGTGGACGTGTAGAAGTTGAAATGTTTTATTCAGCCTCTTTAGTTAAGGCCACAGAAACTTTTGACGCTGCTGTGAACGGTATCATTGACGGCGATATGACCGGTGCTGCCTACCAGACTGGCAAAGACCCTGCCTTCCAGTTTGTTGGTGACATTCTTGGTGGATATGACACTCCCTGGGAGATGTACTCCTGGTTCTACTATGGTGGAGGTCTCGAAGCTGCTCAGCCTCTGTATAACGAACATGGGATGCACGTCGTCGGTTGGTGGATTTCCGGCCAGGAATCGTTATCGTCAACAAGCCCACTGACAAGCGTAGAAGACTTTAAGGACTGGAAATTCCGGTCTCCTCCAGGTATTCAAACCGAAATTTTTGCTGATTTAGGTGCAAGCCCAATTGTCATGGACTTTGGTGAAGTGTTCACGGCCCTGGAGACCAAAATCATTGATGGAGCAGATGCTTCGAATATCGCCACTAACAGTGAAATTGGTCTCTATGACATCACCAAACATGCAACGTATCCGGGCTTTCACTCTATGCCAGCGGATCACCTTGCGATAAACAAAGAAGTCTGGGATGAATTGCCAGATGATATCCAGGCCATCATCGAAGTTGCGATGGAGAAAATGGCGTTCCGCGAAACCTTAAGCCACTCGGTTGAAATAGGTGCAGCTGCGAAAGCCGCACAAGCCAACGGCGTTACTTTGTATGACTGGAGCGCTGAGCAACGCGAAGCTTTCCGTACGTTTTCACGCGCGAAGTGGGAAGAATGGGGCGAGAAAACCGAGGATGCCGGCAAGCTAGTCGCCAGCCATATTGCATTCATGAAGGAAATTGGTCTGATCACCGAATAGCAGTATCCGGAGCGGCATATTCTGCCGCTCCTACTTTCATCAAGGGACCGAAACCATGCCTACACTCGACCTGCCCGGATATCTCTGGGTAGCATCCTTAAGTGGATTCACACTTTTTTGGATGTTCCTTGTTGCGCCTAAAATTGTACCCACTCTCGCACGTGGGCTTCATAGTGCAGAGGGCCCACCTCTCACCGTGATTGATCACATAACATTACGAATTTCATCGTTGCTGATGTTTTTCGTTGCCATCATCACGGGCATTATGTTGTTTGAAGTCATCATGCGTTATGTGTTCGCACGCCCCACAATCTGGGTTGAAGAGCTTTCACGGTGGCTTGGTGGCGTGATATTTCTTGTTGCTGGTCTCTATGCCATGCAGCAACGCACTCACATCCGCGTGACCATCGTGTACGACATCGTTAATCGCGGTGTACAGCGCGTCATGGAAGTGCTGGCCACGGTGTGCATCTGCACGTTTTGCTGGGCTGTAACCTGGGGCTACTGGGACAATGCCATGCGCAAGCTCAGCACATGGGAGCTCTACGGATCCGCCTGGAATCCGCCCATTCCTGCCATTATGAAACCGCTGATTTGCATCACCTGTTTGTGGATGAGCGTCCAGGCGATAAACAATCTCATAGTGGATTGGCGCAGAAATGCTCCCTTGACTCCACAGGATGATCGCTAAGTGGGTATTGCAGAAATTTCACTACTGCTCGTTCTAGGCATTGTCGTACTACTTGCCATTGGCGTACCACTGGGATTTGCCTCAGGATTTTTAGGGGTTCTGGTCGCTTACTGGAAGCTTGGAGATCGCGGCTTCTACATCCTCGGACAGAGGATGTACGACCTGACTATCGAACATGCCTTGTTGGCGGTTCCACTGTTCATATTCATGGCAATGCTGTTGGAACGAAGCAACATAGCCAAAGACATGTATGACGCGATGAGCGTGTGGATGTCGCGCACGCGTGGCGGCATTGCGATAGTGACCTCTATCATGGCGATAATCATGGCAGCAATGTCCGGCATCATCGGCGGGGAAATCGTGTTGCTTGGTCTTGTGGCCTTACCGCAGATGTTGCGCCTGAACTATGACAAACACCTGGCGTGTGGAACGATCTGCGCCGCAGGCTCACTAGGCACAATGATTCCACCATCGATCGTTCTTATCATGTACGGCGTGGTAACAGAAACATCCATTCACGCTCTGTTCAAGGCGGCACTTATTCCGGGTTTGCTTCTGGGCTTCAGTTACATCGTCTATATCGCGATCCGCGCGCACCTGCGTCCCGAAGATGCTCCCCTTCCAAAACTGGAATATGAAGTCACTTTGCGCGAAAAGATCATTGCACTCAAGGGCCTGCTCCCACCCATGCTATTGGTTGGGGCTATCCTTGGATCCATTTATGGCGGCATCACCGGAATCACAGAGGCGGCTGCAATCGGGTGTATCGGAACAATCATCCTGATCACCTTGCGTGGCGAAATGTCTGGCTCTCTGTTCATCGAGGCTCTGCAACGCACAATGCGATCCACGGGTACGATCATGTGGGTGACCTTTGGTGCCACCGCACTGGCAGGAGCCTATTCACTCGCAGGCGGCCCTACCTTCATTGCAGGCTTGATTCTGGGCCTGGATGTATCGCCTATGGGCATAATCCTGGTCATGATGCTGATCTTCCTGTTCCTCGGCGCTTTGCTGGACTGGATCGGAATTGTTCTGCTGGTGATGCCTGTTTTCCTACCGATCGTTATGGGCTTGAATCCAGCAGACATTGGACTATTAGGTACCTTGTCCCCAGAGCACGTATCAGTCTGGTTCGGGATTTTGTTTTGCATCAACATGCAGGTCAGCTTTCTAAGCCCACCTTTTGGACCGGCTGCGTTCTATCTAAAATCAGTAGCACCGCCAGAGATTTCTCTGGGTGATATTTTCAAAGGCTTCTTGCCGTTTATCGGCATACAGCTGCTCGTGTTAGCGGTGATGCTCAGCTTCCCTGAAATCACTACCTTGCTGCTCAATTAAATTCAGTCTGCTCTACTATCAAACTCAGTTAAATCAACACCGCGCTCACTGGAATACAGTCGCAAGGCGCGAGATGATTCTATCGTCCCTTGCATATGACTCGCCACCGACCTCATCAAACTGGAAGCCACAATGGCATCGTTTTCAATAACGGCCATTAGCTCTGCTGCACCAATGCGTAAAAACACACAGTCTTCCAGGGCGATAAGATCTAGAGGGCGTTGTTCATTCATGATGATGGAAAGATCTCCAATGAGTCTTCCTGGATGTATGTTGGTTACTAACCGAGGCTCTTGCCCCTCTTCAGTTCTGTACAGCCCGGCTAAACCTGAAATGCACAGATAAGCTGCATCGGCCTGATCATTCTGCGCAAATATCGTCTGATTAGCTTGTGCCTCAAACCATTGAGCACCAAATGCCAGTAGTCGTTGCTGTTTGCGATCAAGCTCTCCAAACAAGTCAGTCTTGGCAATCTCTGCAATCTTACGATTTAGATCCTGGCGTGCATCAGTGTCTTGCTCGATATCCTGACGAGCACCACCGTCAATTCGACCATCTTTTATCTCGACAAAAAGATCGTAATTCTCTGCGTTAGCAATTTTTTTCTCAATGAAAATCTTGGTGGTTTCAGGCATTAAGTTACTGATGCGCCCCCGCATCAGTTCACGTGCTTCGTTATCGTGACTAGCCAGAGAGTTTCCAAGAATAAGAATGTCCGGCTTTTTGATTCCCGCTCGACTAAACGCAATTCGCTCTCTGAATACCGCCGGCAAGTTATCTCCGCCTGAGGATGTTTCAAGGTCATATATTAATTCTGCCACAAGTCTTCTGAGCCCTTGCTCGCTCAGAACATCAACGATCGTATCCTCAATCATTTTCTCACGGGCACCTGCCATCCTTGAGATTCGCCCAAAGAGTGCATTACCCATTACTGACATCACAGGAATATAATTTTCCGGATTCAGGGGTTCGAACGTCTTTTCGAGTGCCTGCACCATCTGTGGTGCGCTTGTTTTACGAATCTGGAGAACACGTTTCTTAAAATTTTCACCAAATGCAGGTCCAATCTGCTCTGCAGAAAACGCAAACGGTACCGTCAGCAGCAATGAGTAGTCATCTGATTCTAATCCTTCATCGCCAACTTCACGCCGTTTATTGATGATTGCACCTAGACGCTGATACAGCTCTTCTTCCATATTCAACCGCCTGAACAACGGATGATCTGTGCCATCCGTACCAAAGGTTTCAGTAAGACTCTCAACCATGGTGACAGACATTTGCAGGAGATCGTCTGCGATGCCGTGTTCGCGAATGATTTCCAGAAAACTCTCATTCTGCGACAGCGATACCTGGGACAGCGCCTCAGTCGGTAGCGCGTACATAAGATTGCTGCCCAGAGGTGAGACTGGGTTGAATTTGTCTGGATGAAAACCGTAGACCACATCATCCAACCCTGCTTCGGCTAGCCGCTTCTCGACCTCAGGGCGAATCCGAACAATTTCATCTGCAAGTTTTTGATGCTGGCCCGGCATAAGTCGTGATTCCAACGCTCGACGCACCATGAAGTCGTCGATTCCCATTGCCTCAACCAATTCGAACCACCAGTCTCTAATTTCTTCAGAAGAACCAAATCCAGCTACAGCAGGATCAACCCAATCAGAGTTAAAGGAATCAATACTGTTTCCAGACTGTTCAGCTTTTAATCTGAATTCATCAGCATCCGAATGCTTATCCTCACCTGGTCTGGTTTTGAATGGCATTAAAAGATTCTCGCCCAGTGTACCCTGCAGAATATGAGGGTTTGAATGCGCGTACCCGATGCGATTAGCCAGAGTCACCTGATGTATTGTATTAAGATCTTGATCTGCAATCGTGACCGAGCCCCGATAGGGAATCACTTCACGCGTAAGAAGATCAGCAAACGCCAGAGCCGCGATTTCATTGCTCGCCATGATCCCAACGCGAGCACCCTGAGGTATTGTCAGGTTTATGTCTTCCAGTACAGTGACACCTTCGTCGTCACGGACAGTGACATCATCTATCTTTATATCGCCTTTCAAGCTCGATACGCTTTTTGGCATACCCTCAAACAGACTGTCCTCTACCAGAGAGCTTGGCGCGAAGCGCTCCGTAACAGCCTCCCATCGCAATGCCACGTCTTGCGTTGTATTGTAAAACGTCAGTAACTCTTTCCATGGAGATGACATATCTTTAAAAGCGGCTAAGGCAGCTACCAGCGCTCCCACTGTGATGTGCCCTTGGATCGCCAAATAGCCACCCACAGAGTAGAAAAAAAACGGCGTCAACTGATTGATAAAATTATTCAGAAATTTCATGAAAAATTTCTTTTGGTATATATCAAAGCGAATGTTGTAAAGATTGCCAAGCCGGTTGGAAAACAGCGACATTCTGTATCGCGACCCTCCGTTGGTTCGAATATCACTAACGGCAGCAGCGGTTTCACCGATATCAGCAGAAAACTTACGCACCTCTTGAATACGAACCTTGTTGAGTAGGTTAATTTGCCGCTGCAATATAGGGATTATCCAGGCCTGTAGCGGTATTAAGGCAATTGCGGCCAATCCAAACCAGATGCTCTGCGCAAAAAGAAACACCAGTATTGTCAGCATCTGACCTGCCTGAAGTATTGGCTGCGACACCATATCGCCCATAATGCCACCTAGCGGCTCAGCTTCTGAGGTGACCATTGAGACGAGTTCACCTTGGCTTGTGCGACGAAAATACGGCCTTGGAAAACGCAGAATCCGAGTTAAAAGCTGGAAACGAAATCGTCGCAACAATCTTTCAGCTAGAACACCCTTCATGGTGTTTAGCCGCATCTTCAATAGCCCGTTGATCAGCACAGCTACGAGAAAGCCAGCACAAAGAACCAACAGAAACTGAATCTGGGTAAAAGTGACACCAAACAGCAAGACGGACTCACCCGTTCCACCAATGGCGTCGTTTATGATCCGTTTGGGTAATTCAAGAGAGACATACAAGATTGGGAAAGTCAGCAACGTCACCAACAACAGGGTAATCTGATCTCTCTTAGAGTATTTCCAGATGAACTTGAATATACTTTTTTCCATGCGCTGTTCTGCCGCTGATCTATTACAATTCCGGTACCATACAGCGTTAGGAATTGACTGTGTAGATACAACAAGAGTCTACCCGGTGTAGAACAATAATATGAACACGCCTGCTTGATGTTTTGATGCAGATTCACACCCATTTAAATCGATAGTGTAACTCAGCGAATCCACCGCGCCCATCTTGGGCATATGTTCAAAACGTAGTGGGCACTACCGGGGTGTAACGCTCAGTAGCTATCCGGTCACACCCCACGAGCGCGATACAGTCAAAGCGCCATGCACAGAGCGCAACAATTGGCCGAATGAGCGGCTTTTCGGCAGATCAGCTTCAACCTCAAAATCTTCAACGTTGGCTGTCAATGTACTTTCAATCTCTGCGGCAGCCGACTCAAGTGCCAGACGTTCACGCTCGAGGCGCTCTCTTTCTTCCCTGCGAGCGTCGCAGGCATTAGCAACAGCGACGAAACTGTTCAACTCACTCTTCGTCATAGGTGAGGTAGACACGCTTTTGAGTTTTGTTAACGATGACGTCTTGGCGGTGCTACACATGATAATGTCCTGCTATGTTATTAACTTGTACGTACTGACTTGGTGAATTACTTTTAATTCAAAAGTCAACCATAACAGTGCACTGTTATGAGAACCATCTCAATTAACCCGAAAAATCTATGCCAGAACAGTTTTTTCGAGTGGTAGTGGACAAACATGGCAACTCATAAAGCCTTCCGTGAACCGCTCCACAGAGGCATCCACCAAATGCTCATCACGAGGCCCTTTGGTGATTGCCAGAGACGATCTTACGATGCCACTTGTGACTTGTTGCTGATAATTTCCCTGATCACCATTAAGGTTCGAGCGACTTCATCAGTCGTGTTGTAATGGCACATCGATACACGGATGCAGTCGGGTAAGTTCAACGGGGTGAGAATGTTGCCGCTGTAGTGGTCCGCTTTACGGGTATGCGTGCGAATACCCTGCTCGTTCAGCATTTCCACGATCTCAGTTGACGCCACGCCTTTAACCGCAAAAGACACTGTACCCTCGCGTCGAGGGTTGTCTGCCCCCGAGAGAATAGTGATGCCGTTCATGTCTCGAAGCCCCGGCAGGTTTGCAGTGCCGCCGATCAACGCATTCGTAAGATGAGTTTCGTAGGTGCGAATCGCTCTGCCAGCGGCCGCAATCCTTGTTCGAGGTTCGGTTTCATCTGAAACTTCACCTCCCAGCCAATCAAAATAATCAACAACATTCGATACCGTTGCAAAAGCCCCTGTATCGCGAGTGCCCAATTCCCAGTTCCAATCAGGACCACCCTTCAAAGCCTCATGTGGCAGCTCGGAAAGTCGATCAGAAATCCAGGCGATGCCATATCCGTGGCGCGAAAATACCTTATAAGGTGAAATCGCATAGCCGTCTACATCGTATGCCTCCAGATTCATCTGGCCATGTGCAGCGTGCTGGATACCATCAACAATGATGAAACATTTCGGCGCTACTGCACGAATCGCTTTGGCAATCGCTCCTACATCCATACCGATTCCGGTAACTGGAGATGCGTGCAGGATGGTGGCCACCGCAACATCGGCCGTCATGCGGGAGGCATAATCCTCAGCCAAGACAAGACCCGTAGAATCATCATGCGGCACATTCACGTATTCAAACCCCTCCGAGGCGGCCCAGTGCTGTGCAGCACTTCGGCTGGAAGGGTGTTCAATAGAGCTGCCAATAACTCTAGAGCCCTCTGGCACATTGAGGCAGGCAGTGCGAATCATGCGAAACAATAGTTCAGTGCCCGTTTCGCCAACAATGAACTGGCCTCCGATAGGATTCATTAATACCCGCAAATCGGCTCTGGCCTTTTTGATCGTACTGGACAATGCGTCTGCTGCCGGATTGTCTCGACCCTGATTGTCGGGTATTGCAGCGTACATAGCCGAGGTCTCAACAACTGACTTCAGTGTCAAAGCGCCACCTCCATTCTCCAGGTAAATGCGAGGTCCTTGGAATGGGCAGCTATCAACATATGCAAAACGGTCACGGATCGCAGCGATGAGAACCAAGTTATCTTTAATCATTGGGCAATCCTGTTTAGAGTCAACGCTCAGCAGCAAAACAATAGCGACGATTTGGTCAACTATTGCAGCCACATCTTAACTACGATCAATCTGTAATTGAGCGTTTGTAAAAAAAACTCCAACAAAAAGAAGCGACTGATGTCAGTCGCCTCTTATAAATACCGTAAAGATAACCTATTCCTTGGCAGCCGATAAGTCGTAATCACAATCACCAAAGCAGCTTATTTGGCGGCATAGGCCATTGGCAATCGCGCAGTTCCCCGACACGTTGAGATTATAACCACGCAGGTTTTCCACATCATTCATATGGATACCGTGATCGGCATTGCCCATAACACTGAGATTCTCCCAATACACGTCCCTCAAGTTACCCATGCGCAATCCATGACCTGAAGGACTGTTTTTAAATCCACCATTATCAATACTGGTTTGCCGAATCACAATGTCGTAGCCACGCAACAAGTACATGTTGTGCCACAAATCAGTGTTGCCCCAACCGTTGTTATATAGATTCAGATCTTCGGCAACAAAACCGTTAATGCCCTTGACCTGAATGCCTTCTCCTCCGCACTCGTGGACCTCAAGGCGTTTGAATGTCAGGTTAGTGTGCTGCAGAGATGAAGGGTCGTCTGAACTACCAGCGCCATCAATGTAAATACCCCGGGCATCCGTACGATCATCATCGTTCCTGTTAGTAACATCAACGGTGCAGAGCACTCTAAAGTCTTCCAAACGGATGTTATCCAGTTCGCCCTTGTTTCTCGGGGTATGAATGATAGGTTTATTCACCGTATCAGCTATTGAATCCACCCAGGTAATGACAGTGCCAGAGCCTTGCCCAACTATGTTGACATTGTTTCTCAATTCAATGGAGTCGGTTAACTTGTAGGTTTTCTCCGCAAGGACTACTGAACCACTCAACATGCTATCAATGCAGGCCTGTATATCTTCACCAGGGCAGTTGCCTGCTGCCGGTTCAACGGGATCAACTGGTGGTGGGGCTGGTGGTGGCGTCGCCTCATCAGCAGAGTTCACATATATGCTGAGTTCATGGATGGACCACCAGAATCTGCCTGAACTTCCACCTTGTGTGATTCTGACATACGTGGCATTTTGGTCATTAAAATCAATCGTGGTGGGCCCTGATGCATTGCCTAGCCCCTGCGCAACGGTTGACCAGTTTGAGCCATCAACTGACACTTCAACCTCATAAGATCGTGGATAGTCATTACTACTTTGCGTGGTATCCAGAACGATTCGATCAAATTCTTGCTGGGCGCCCAGGTTTACATAAAATTCCTGACCAGCAGCCTGCCTTGTACGTGTCGACCACCGCGAACGGACGTCGCCATCAATAGCCCGGTAGGCGTTGTCACTGTTATTACTCGAGTACACCATCCAGTTGGCACTATCGAGCTGACCTTCTGTTGGGTCATTGTCATCAGCGGACTCCAATGCAAACCAGTTGATATCAATCAGAAAACCGCTAGAACCTGTGTACTCAAACTGAAGTCTCTGCTCGCCTGAGGACAGTGGTAACGTGGTGCTGACGGTTTCCCAGTTTGAAAAACTGCCCGTAGGAGAGATTGTTTTCCTAGTAACAGTCCTTCCATCAGTTTTGACATTAATTGTCGTTGTCTTATTCTTGCTCGCGACTCTGAATTGCAGCGTATAGCTACCTGTGCGGGGCACATCAATATCGTACTCAGTGTAGTCACCGTTCTGGATCCAGCCTACGAATTGCCCTCCGCCAGCGTCATTGGTTCCACTGAGAAGCACACCGCGTTGGGCGTCGAAATCTTCCGCCTGGATAGTAGCGGGCACACGCGTTGCAGCAAACGCGTTGCCAAGTGATCCAGACGCAAAGACACAGACGAGAGCAATAGCGATAAATCGAAACATATATTGGCTAACCTCAATAAGAGTGATTGGTATGAGCAAAAAGCAAAACACGAATTCACAAAACCCGAATTCACGATACTACGATGGAATTGGACTTAACGCATATAGTAGGAAAATCCGATGACATCTGAGCAAGGTAAAACCAATTTATGCGAAATTTTGCAGATAAACCGCTAGCAATCACAAGAGTCAGCCGTCAGCTACACACATCGTGTTCAACGACTCAGTAGGCGACACTGAACGAGCGCTCTTTCTAAGGAATGTAGATTTGCATTGACGAGGGTTAGCAATACAAGCAGCGAGTGCAAAG
>JALZVU010000146.1 GCA_023301795.1 Granulosicoccus sp. | reverse complement strand
GGACTTATTTCAGAACTTACCTCGGTGCTTGCCTCAGGGCTTATCTCTGAACTTATCTCAGAAATCGCCTCAGAACTTATCTCTGGATTTACCTCAGAACTTGCCTCTGAACTTGCCTCTGAACTTACCTCTGGACTTGCCTCTGGACTTACCTCTGGACTTACCTCTGGACTTACCTCTGGACTTACCTCTGGACTTACCTCTGGACTTACCTCTGGACTTACCTCGGAAGTTATTTCAGAACTTATCTCGGTGCTTGCCTCAGAACTTGTCTCTGGACTTACCTCAGAACTTACTTCAGAACTTACTTCAGAACTTATCTCAGAACTTATCTCAGAACTTATCTCAGAACTTGCCTCAGAACTTATCTCAGGACTTACCTCAGGGCTTATCCCGGGGCTTGCCTCAGAACTTACCTCAGGGCTCGATCCGGCGTTTACATTCGTATTTTTTGCGACTTCTTTTCGGTCGATAACCTGGCTTACTGTGTCTTCTGTTGGTGTATTAGGCACTGCAAAATCCGTTTTACCGCTAAGCGATATTTGCTTCGAATCGTTGTTTTTTGAATACATAAAAACACCCAGAAACGCAATGACGATAATCGACACGGCAGCAATAGCTCGATGATTCCTTGGGTGCTCTACAACGTTGGGCTGCGCAACAGCTCCTGAAAATTCGTTAGCACTGTTGACTTCTGGAGGGAGAACGTTTGCGCGATTATCAATTGACTCGTTTCTTGTAGCCGTTGACTGGCCCCCATGACCTTCTGATCTACTGTCAAACAGTGTTTGCCAGTTGGTTAGGCTTTGCGGTCGTAATCCCGCTTGTAAGATTAGCCCTGAATGTAATGCGCTAAGAAAATTCTGTTGGTACTCTGGAAAAACACTAGCTGAAAGCTCTTCTATCGTGTCTAGCTGAGCACTTAATTTGCAATACGACCGATTCAACGCTTCATCTGGTTCCGAACCCGATATGCTCTGATACATTGTGGCTGCAATCGAATATATGTCAGTCCATGGTCCTTGCTCGCCATGCTCTGCGCTGTATTGTTCCAGCGGCATATAACAATGGTGTGCCGGTGCGGCCGGTTCCATCTCTTGTGGTAGTGGAGATTGTCGAGCAGAACCAAAATTTATAAGTACTGGTGTGCCATTTTCTCTGATAAGAATATTGGATGGCGTAATGCTACCGTGGATACAACCGAGCTCATGTATTTTATTTAATCCCTCAAGAATCGGAAAGAAAATCTGGGCCTGATGACGTTGTTTTAAATTTATCTTTTGTTTAACAAGAGAATCCAGGCTATCACCAACTTCATACTCCATCACCATGTAGATGGTATTAAATTTACTAAATATCTTAATGACCTTGATGATGTTGTCATGATCAACACGACGTAGTGCTTTTGCTACATTTAAGAAACTGTTGTACCCCAAGTCGAATTTTTGCGCTTGTTCGCTGGTGGCTGATCTGACGCGGTTATTCTCATCGCGTTGAGCGCAAAAAGATGGAAAGTACTCTCTTATCGCGACATCGCAGTTGAGCTTTTTGTCATATGCTCTATAAGTAATCCCATACGCGCTCACACCCAGCACTTTACGAATTTCGTACCCAGCGATCTTGCAGCCCAACCGTAGTCCACTTGGTGAACTAGTAGCAATTCTGTCCTCCAAAACTGAATCCATTGGCTTGTGTTATCGCAGATTGTCTAAAATTGGCTCTATTCGGTGGTCGTCCCCCAGAATTAAAACCCCAGAAATTGTACCAAATACAGAGTGAAATTTAGACTTAGAATTTTGCTGCTATGTGGCGGATGCCGCCACTACAAATCCGCTCGAACAAACACGACACTAGGCTAGATAGCCAATTCAATGACATTCAATGGCGCAATCAAAACACCACACGATCCCGCTGCATCCGGCCGAATACTGATTACATCCATACATTCTTGGAAGTAGTCCAAAACCGAGGTGCCAGCCATAATACAGACACTGACCCCAGTAAAAAACAAGAATCAGGGCCATCCCACACATTCGTGAACTCAATCGGGGGTAGTCTGGACCAATAGTCCAGAAATCGCCGCTGGCGCACATACTTTTGATGCACGAACGATAACCGTATAGTATATTCGGAAATTATTAATGTGTTGTCTTTCAGCAGGCTATGTGTGATACATGCGAGAGTTTACTATGTTTACTTCACGGCGACTCTGGTTAAGGGCCTGTCTGTCGGCAGGGTCATTGAGCTTATTGGCTATACCAGCAGTGGCGCAAACCTTAAACATTGTAACGTTAGAGTCGTACGATAAGACTGTGTCACTTTCAGGTGAACTCGTCGGTGCCACGAATGGCCAATACCAGATCAATACCATTTCCGGCATTCTGTCAATAGATATAAATGATGTGAGCTGCGCCGGTGACGGTTGCCCGCCAGTTGAACCAGACTTTGTGGTTGGTGCTGAAGCACGTCTGACTTCCAGCGATGGCACGATGAATGTTACTGGCAAGCTCATGGACATCGTTGATGATCAGTATGTGCTGGACAACGCTGCACTGGGCAGCATTCGTGTCGACATCCAGATGGTTGATTGTTCTGGCGAAGGTTGTCCATCAGGTTTACGGTTTGCAGAAAAGTCAGCTACGGCCTCCATTGCAACTCCTCCTAATGAGCCTGAGGCCATCTCCGAGGACGCAGTAGAGCTGGTTGAGCCTGAGGTTATTTCTGAGAATGCAGCGGAAGTGGTTGCGCCAGAGCTCTTCCTTGAGAATACAGCAGAGCCAGCTGAGTCTGAAGTGATCCCTAAGAATGCATCAGAATTAGCTAACCCTGCGAACGCGAGCGTAAGCTTCGCAGGCTCTGATACCGTTGGACTTGGTCTGCTTCCCTTTCTGTTGGAAGACTATGCCGATAGTCTTGATGCGTCTGCCATTACGACGGTCATTTCAGAAACAGAAACACTCGTGAACTATGTCGATTCCAACGAATCCGAATTAAGCAGTGCCTACGTTAATGCGACTGGATCGGGTGACGCCACAGACGCGCTTGAGGCGAAAACCGCCGTATTCGGTATGACGTCACGCCCAATGAACGATGACGAGGCAAGCCGACTGATTGCCACAGGTACAAGCGATTTACGCTTCAGCGATTATGAGACCGTCATAGCGGTCGATAGCCTTGCGGTTGTAGCTAATCCTGCCAACCCTATACGTGAACTTAGCATAGAAGAACTCGGTGCCATCTACCTCGGTATTATCGACAATTGGTCGCAGGTTGGTGGATTAGACGCCCCTATTACTGTGCTTTCACGCGACGACGGTTCCAGTACGCGCAGTGTATTTGAGAATGTTGTTTTCGCCGGACAAGAGCTCCCCTTAGCGCAGAGCGTCACCTATCCTGGCGGCGATAACCCTGAAATGGCTGCTGCAGTAAAAGCTGACCCCCACGCGATCGGCTATGTTGGTTTTGCGTATTCTGAAGGACTCACCCGTCTTGACCTTACTAGTGAATGTGGCATCACTTCCACGGCGACGTCTTTTGCAGTAAAAACCGAGGAATACCCACTTGGCCGTCGACTCTACCTCTACAACCGGCCTGACAATACACCCGAACCAGCCCAACGTTTTTTGGAATATGTCTTGTCACCGGAGGCTGATGATGCCATCGCACAATCCAACTTTGTCAACTTCGCAGTAGAGAGGACTGAGCAAGGCACAGCACGCACCAATAGCTTATATGACGGCCTGGACCTGCAATCGGCAGTGCAGCTAAGGCTCGCCAACCAAATGAGAGTTGATTTAAGTTTGTGGGACAGATTATCGACGACAATTCGGTTCAATACCGCCTCCTCCAGGCTGGGTAATAAAGAGCTGAACGATATTGACCGCCTCGTTAGCTCATTGAGCGAATCACCCCTGAGTACACGGCTTATGGTGGTTGGCTTTGCCGACGATGTAGGTGCATTTGAAAACAATCTACTGCTTTCGCAGAGAAGGTCAGAAACCGTTGCTGATGTAATCCGTTCAGTTGCAAGCGACCGCGCGCCGAACGTTCAAATCGATACCCGATCTTTTTCTGAACTGTCGCCCTCTGTCTGTAACACCGACGCTAATGGCCGAGCCATTAACCGCCGCGTTGAAATCTGGATTCGAAACTAAGGTACTGCCCCCCTGCACTATTTTGTACTTACTAAATAGTGTCAGAACTAGATTGCCCTGGTCCATATCCCAGACAGCAGGTGCGACACTGCTTGATGCTCGTAACGAACGATGTTCAAGTGATTTTCAAGATTGGCTTGCAGTTGCCAACTAAACTTAATAGCGCCATACATGCTAAAACTCAGCATGACCGAAGTCACTAGTCTGAACTATTCATGAATCCACCAGATTCATCCGGAAGGCCGGCCCCCGCATCCCCTTTTCCTGTAGCGAATCCTGCTCAGTCGGAAATACTCACTCTAGGTGAGATCCATGAAAAATGAGTACAGTCGGGGCCGCCCCCGGTGCTTAGATGCTGCTATAGAAGCAGCGAAGCGGTTCTGGGCCGGAATTTTATGCAACACTAGGGTT
>JALZVU010000145.1 GCA_023301795.1 Granulosicoccus sp. | reverse complement strand
TTGTTCTCTAAGGTAGTCGCCTGGCAGGATCCGAGATTGTTGCATACTCAAAATGAGCTGTTGATAGCAATAGAACGCCTGATTTTCAGATTTTAATATCATTCAGTCAATTGTATACGTTTGGATACAATATTACCAATGTCGACCTTTTTAGCCGACCCGTGCTTGAATCTCTTCGTGATATGGCTAGGTCGCAGGCACCGAGGCCACGATTGGTTTTTTACCGAAGATTTTGCAGATATACAGGCCTCTACCCGTTCTGCTGTTGGGCTTTACACAAACGAGGCCATAGGATCTTCAAAGCTGTCGCCGGTCGGTACATTGCGACCTGTGAGTGTCAAAAACGCAAGCCTAGCTATTAGCAGGGAAGTGAATCCGGCGACAACAATTGACAAGACTGCAAACAGTGTATCGGGATGGGACTACTGGGCAGCAATCCGACGCGATAACTAGGTGATCCGATATCACTAGCTACTCAAAGCCTAAGCGTTCAGGCGATGGACGCTGCGACTGTTCAAGAAACTTTGTCAGGTCGCTACGGTTCAAACTAACCGGCAGCCTCAGCCCATCCGTTCCAGGTATTATCTGACCCTCTTCAGTGCTGGCGGTAGTACTTGAAGATTCAGCACTCTGTGGGAGCCTATCCGAAATCACTTTTTTGAACTCGGGCTCGACCTCAGGATCTCCGCTCGGAACACTCGCCACCACATTCGCATTAGGATGAAGACGCACCATCTCGCTTCGGCCATCTGCTGGCGCACTGGTACTGTAGTGAGTGACGCCGTATTCATCAACCCAGGTGTGCACTTCGCTGACCTTGGGTGAGGAAGACACGGCACTCAATTCTAGCGACTCCAAGGACTGGCTCGCCTGTTGAATTGAATTACGAGCCTTGATGCTAATATTCGCTGTGATTTTAGAGAACACGGCGCCAGGATCGCCGCCCTGTAGATAGAGCATGTAAGACATAACGCCAACTACTGCCACTAACGGTATGGCAGCTCTAAATAGTATTTTGAGGAACAGTCGAGCTACCATGCTTTAAGCTATTTTCATCCGAACAAGCAAATTTAGCGGCTCAGATCTTTTACGCTTTACGACTTCCCTTGCATTTTTAGCAAAGGAGTATAAAAAGCGTTAAACACATATCGCCACCAAGCCAACTATCACACACAAAAATCAATATCCATGGCACGGCGATGCGCAGTCTTCATGGGTCCGAACGGGCCGACCGCTCACAAGCGCTAAGGATACTCACGTCAATATAGGCGGCCCCAGTGAACACTCACTTCAGCTTCTTTGCCTTTATGTACCTCGGGGTTCCTTATGCTTGTCCACACTCAGATCCGGCTCTTCTATTCCATCTGCAGTTGGGGCCAGCTGCGTTATGTAAAGTGCAAAGTAAAGTTAAATTTTTAACTTTATAAAACGCTTCTGACCCCTAAGAGTTCCTAGTCTAAAGAACCCGAGTCGGTGCTAACTTGTCATTCGAGCCCCAATACGAAGTCACGTTCGCCACTAGACTTTTCAATGCCATCTTCGTAAGCCTGGCCACCTGAATACACCGACGCGGAAGTGAGTCCAGTACGAAGCCACTCAAAGCCGGGGTTTCGACCATTCGTAATACGTAAAGCATACCCGTTCGATCCTGAGGTTTCTTCGAGGGTGACTGATGAATCAAGCTCGATAGCGGCTAGGCCCGACTGTTGTTGTGGCACTGTCACTCCATTTAGCGTGAGAATAGACGTACCTTGGATCAACTCTGGCGCAGAGGCATCTGCCACTTCAAAGATTTCAACATTGACAAGTGAATGGTCGGGATCTGAGTTTCCATCGTACTCGTAGCCCAAATAAATCGTGTTCAGGTTGAACGTCGAGTCGACTTGAAACGTTTGTGAAAGCGAAACTTCCGCATCGTCACCGCCGATCTTACTGGTGTTAGTTGAGGCTGCCACCACATTTAACGAGTTCGGCATGAAACTGTTTGTCAAAACACTTACGTCAGGCGAAAGCTGCTGATTGCTGTTGTATTGACTTGCACCGACCGATCTACCCGATAAAGATACACCCCAGAAATCCTCCCCCCCATTATTACTGACCGTGACGCCACTGTCACCATATGGCGAATTTGCGGCTAGACGATAACCATTTAGCGCGTCTCGGCCAAATTCCATATCTACATCGTATGGCTCAGCACCTGGAGAAAAAAGTTGCGGGTTAGATGTAAGAGCGTTTCTTTCCGAGCTTGGTGGCGTCCATTGGAAATAGGCGTTGGTATTAAAGGTTACGTTGACGCCATCATCTGTGTCCGCGCCTGGTATTCCAGAGTCCTCGGAATAGAAAATATTGTTGTTAAACGTCGTTTCGTGCGGTGTTCTATCTCTGACAATCAAAACAGGCGAGTCGATTGTCGCGTCGAGGTAGTGAGTATTGTTGTAAATTTTCAGATCTGTCAGTTCTGTGTTGTTTTCAAAACCGAAAAAGTAGGCTCCAAACAGCTCATTCACACTGATATTGTAACGGATAGTCACATCGTCATTCGGCCTCTTCATGATTCCCGCAAAGTAGTTATTACTATGACTGTAGTTGTATTGGAAAGTCGTGTCTATCGCGTTGAAATCTGCGTCGAAACCGCCACGATCCGACTCATCAGCCGGGCCCGTGTTGCCATAAGCTTCATTGTATTGAAATACCGCCCCTATTGTATTGAAGTTAAAGAAACTATGGCCCTTGTCATAGAGGCTACTATAGCCAGAAAGATTATATTCAATCAGCGGGTCTTCGCTGTCCCGTATGATGTAACTGTTGCGGCCAGTATTCTTAACGGAATTGCGAGCGACATAAACATTCGTCGCAGCGTTGGGACGAATGCCGTTACCGGTAAATTCCTGTGCTCTAACGACGTCGGGAAGATCTGTGGCAATGCCTACGCCTCCGATATTTTCAACCCTATTGTTGATGATGCGTAAATCGTTGTAGCTCGAGCTCTGTGAGCCGGTGGGTGAACGGCCGATAACATGGATGCCTCCGCGTCCTTTGCCTGCGACATTACCATTCACGTCGTGGACATAATTGTTATCGATGATAATCTGTTGATGGCGCTTGCCAGTGTCTTCACTGAGAACAAGGATACCAAATAGATCCTCGCCGTCCTGATTCCCACCATTGGTGTTGGTGATCTCAAGATTACTAACGGTGACGTATTCAGGGTTAAACAGAAAGACCCCAGCCGACACGGTTGTGCCAGAGCGTGTTGGGTGTGGGTGGTTAACGCCATTGTTATCGATACGAGGCGACTTCCCGCGTCCAAAAGTCGAGATCTTGATCGGTCTAGCACTGGTTCCCACTACATTAGGTGCGAACATGCCATCGAAAGTCCGCTTTCTTTCAAAGAGAATCTGATCTCCTGGAGCGAATGTCGCCTGACGGTATCGATCAAAATCCGCTTGCGTTGAAATGAAGAAATCCTCAGCTATCGCTAAAGATGGCTGAAGCAAGGTCATCGCGAACAAAGCCGCTGGCTTAACCATAAAATTAAGTCGTAAGTATTTTTTTGTCATTTGAAACACTCAAGTAGCATTTAACTGGCTTATCTATATCGTTACTAAAATAGAGACATAACCGAATGGCACTTACTTAAGCCCGTCATTCCCGTGCAGGCGGGAATCCATGTCACGATACACATAGATTCCCACCTACGTGGGAATGACAATTGGCGAGTTGTCGCTTAAGTAAGTGGCATTCAGACATAACCTAGTTTAATTACAAAAAAATACTACCCGGATACCCAAAAATGAGAATAAGCTCACAAAAATAGGAGTAGCCGTGGTCGTCATCTTTAAACCGAACACACGATCACCAATGATGCAATCCTTAACCACGTTGCCAAAGGCCACATATCCGACTGGATATTAACTAGCTTCCGGATTATTGTTGGCTTGGGTGCCTTGCCAAAATTTATCGCTGACAGATACAATCCTGTGGAGATCAACGCAAATGGGTTCTCATCCACAGATGCCGAGATATGGCTGTTACGCAGCCAAGCCTCTAAAGACCTTCCACATGTAAAGACTGTTGCTTCGTGGATTGAGAAAATCGTTTCGGCTAATAAAAGCGTACATTAGCGTAAACACGATTGACTACTCCTCTGGGAATAAACTACTAAATCCCTAAACACTGCATATATAGCTGTTCCGGTCCAGTGCTGATGTGCAGAATGGCCAGATGATCTTGAGTGGCTTTGAGCCTGTCATGGGTCGAGTCAAGGGCTTCAACTGTGCGTGTCGTTTTGTTTGCTGTTTCGAGTAGCATGACAGCAGCGCGTTTTTTCAAAGGAATTGCTTTCTGACTAGCTAAAGATATCAGCGCTTCTTTCTGTGGTTTGATGAACCGCCGCAGTTTGATGACGCTTTGACGATATTGTGCAACTTTTCTGTGAATTTCCTGAGGGTGGGTTATCGCGTCCTCCTCTATGGCGCCCCTTCGCGCTCAGATAATATATCGAAGGTTTAGATTACGCGACTTGATACCATGGCCGTGCCATTCATTGTAATGAGCAGGCGAGGGGCCGGAAAGGGGAGCGATGTCAGTTTTGTTCTGTTTATCGCGATTCTGATTGCGAATGGCGCGAAATAATACAGTGGGGCCGAGATGTCAGAGACGCCGCGCTGACTTAAAGCGCGTGTTTGGGCCGCGGCGATGAGACAATGATTGTATCTTTACTGGTGCAGCAGTAGACTTAGCTTTTACAAATTCCAAAGACTACTAGCATGACCTATTGCGTCGGATTACGCCTTAAACAAGGCCTTGTATTTATGTCAGATACACGCACAAATGCGGGTGTGGACAATTTTTCGACCACGCGCAAGATGTTCAACTTTTCAGTGCCTGGCGAGCGTGCAATCACGCTCATGACGGCCGGTAATCTTGCCACCACCCAAGCCTTAATAAGCCTGTTGCGGGAACGCTGCGAGACAAGCGAGGATCGTAAATCCGGTATCCTCAGCCAACCCACAATGTTTCAAGTAGCAAGCCTTGTTGGTGATACCTTGAAAGAGCTAATTACCTCTAGAGGGCCATCGAGCGGGACGTTCAGTGCCTCTGTTATCGTTGGTGGCCAGATCAAAGGTGGCCCACCTACGATCTTTATGATCTATCCTGAAGGGAATTTTATTGAGTTGACCGACGACGCTCCTTTCCTTCAGATCGGGGAAACAAAGTACGGCAAACCGATTCTCGTGCGCGCATTCGATGATGATATGTCTTATGAAGATGTACTCAAGCTGCTGCTTGTCTCGTTCGCATCAACGGTAAAATCGAACCTTTCGGTCGGTTTGCCCTTTGATGTGCAGATTTATGAGAACGATACGTTTACTACAGACCGTGCTGCACGGATCGAAGCTGATGATCCGGTCTTCTGTACTATTTCCGACAGGTGGGGCGATGCGTTGAAATCTGCCCTGAACAGTCTGCCGGGCTATAAATTCTGACGCCGGTAAGTGTTGGCAAGTTCAAAAAACTCAGTGCTGATGCACAAGCAAATGGGAAATATCAACGATAAGGATCGTCATTAGCCAAACTACAGCAGCCGCAGCTAAACCAGCTTAGGCAGAAACGACGTATCAACATGGTATCTCTTGGGATTCCCACGCTCGATGAGCACGGTGATTTCTGGGCCGTCAATATGGTCGGTGGGGTCAAACCAGATATTGTCGCTTTTGAATACGTGCAGCTTTGAGGTTTCAGGATTGACCCATTGAGTCACAATGATGTACGGGCTTTTGTCATTAACCGCTATTGAGGTATTGAGCTCGACTCGCTGAAACTTTGAGGTAACGGGTATCCCGTTTAACTTCAGGCGCTGAACACGCTTCGTCTTCCTTACTCCAGACAAGATCATCGAGAATCCGACAAAAGAGAAGATACTGCCTAAAGCTGCCAATATCAGCGGCTGACCGGAAAGTGAGGAGAAGTCATCGATGCGCGCTTTGGCAGGCTCTGACTCCTGATACAACACATTAACAGGGTGGCCCACAGAATACGCTGGTGGATTACTGCCGGTGGATGCGGTGAATTCTACGGACTGTCCAGTTCGTGTCTCGAACACTATCACTGGTCTGTACCTAACCTTGGTCTGGTTGCTATCGGATCCTGAGCCGGTTTTTCGAACCGAGCGTATCAGTTCAATAACGCGCCCTTCGACCATCACAGCCTCGTCTAGGAAATCCTGCGTGTTCTTATAAGCAGAAAACGCTCCTAGCAACGCGGCTACACCCAGCACAGCAAAGAAATATTTTAATATCGATATAGCGTGCATTAGCTTTTCGATTCAACGGTAAACAGTGGCAACGAATTTACGCCTCGCATAACGGTAGAACACTTGGTGAGACGCCGCGTGAACAGTACCTAAGACGGCATCCAACCTTCCTTCCCGCCTCGTCCTTCTGCAGTATCTATCGTTCATCCATAGTTCCAAAGGCATTCAATGTGTATTGCACTAACGAAAAGACACTGACTTGGCAATCGATGAAACTCCAGTGACACTGATGCCCTGCGACGCCAATGCCGAAGCAAGGCTATCCTGTGTTTGGAAAATTGTCGAGAACATTGCCTTGACACCGCCAATGGTTGTTTATCGTATCGCCCGAATATTGAGAATCTGAGCTTTGCGTCAAACTCTGTATTCTTAACCGATCGTGCCCGCATAGGCCTGAATAAGGATGTCACCTTATTGCAGGAAAAACCGGCGGCGACACTCTCTGCCTCCGCGTACACAGACAGGCAAGGTTCAACGGTGTCGAACCTTACACTGTCGAAAAGACGAATTACAGCAGTTGTTCAATTTCTAATTGATGCGGGTATTTCAAAAGACCGGCTAACGATGAGAGCTTACGGCGAACAGCGCCCCATTGCGAGCAATAGCACTATAGAAGGACGTCGAAAAAAACCGTCGAGTCGAATTTATTGTCAAACCTTAGGCTCTTTGGTCACAGTGAAGAACTTGAGAAGGTGAATGTGTCCTCGATCAGCATGTTGTCCCAAAAGGCGTTGGGACTACTCAGTCAGGCGAAAAAGGACGACATGTACGATCTGCTCAAGCGCGAGGACATCAACCGGCGTGCACTTAATTTATCGATAGCTGGCAAGCTCTATCGTACCCATAAGTTGCAGAGCAATAAGGATCGTGATTTTGTGCTCGATGACTCGATCAATACAAATAAGGGCAAGCGTATGGAAGGGGTATCCAGCCACTTTGATCATGTCAGCAACGCCAGCGTGATAGGTCAGCAAGTACTGACACTAGGGCTGTCCACCGATTAGGCGTTTGTACCGCTGGATTCGCAAATTGCGATCAGCAACGTCAGGACGCAGGGTCTGGCCAAAGACTTCAAGGACGGTCGTAGTGCCGGTGCGCAGCGTTACATGGTTGTCATGCATACTCAAGCAGCACAAGGATTGCACTCTACAAGATCAATTTTGCTATCGAGCGAAGGTTTGTTCACAAGTGTGTGAGTTATCTGAACGGACTTGATCATTGCCCCTGTGTAAGGGGCACGAAATCGTACTTATTGCAGTTGAAAATAACTGACTGGAAATGCCGTATACTCTGTGAGACCTTGCATCTTAATTCAGGTTAAATAGAAAGGGATTGTTCACGTCCTGACGGAGGAACACCCTTCCCAAAAAGGCAAGCACATCGCCTAGCGTGGACTGGGCGTCCCCTTGGCTTAATGAATAATCCAAGCTTAGCCTACTCCGATAGACAAACGCCTTTTCACTCACAGATATCCAGCGATCAGAATTGTCTTTTGTGTTGCCTACCGTCAAGCGTACACATAGGAAAACAATACCGAGGTCAGGATAAGCAGCATTGCCAATTACACGAGTCATCTCAATGAAAAAATTAGCAAGCCTGCTTTTCGCAGGTGCCGTTGTACTTGGAGCCTACGTATTGTCATTTGGCATACCAGTGTCATTGTCCGGGCTGTTGCCCAGTCCTACCGATGCGCAGTCTCAACAAGCAGAGTCGACGGCTCAGGCGGCTAGGCCACAACGTTCAGGTGATGGGGCGACGACGGTAGTCGTCGAACCTCTGAAGCAAAAGCCCTATACCGACATTTTGCGCGCCATCGGCAGTACGATTGCGCAGAGCAGTGTCGATGTCGTTTCCAGCGTTCCCGGAACGGTGATACAGATGTTGATAGTGGCCAATACCGACGTTGCTGCGGGGGACGTCTTGGCAAAACTCGATGATCGGACTGAGATCCTGAATCTGGAGATTGCGCAAGCTGAATTGGATCAAGCTGTGCAGGCGGTAGATCGTTACAAGAGCCTGTTACAAAACTCTGCCGTGACGGCAGTCGATGTTGCTGATGCTAATGTTGCGGTACGTCTGTCTGAGGCGGCTGTTGGCTTAGCCAGCATTGCTCTGGAAGATCGAACGATACGTGCGCCTATTGGCGGTCGCCTGGGTTTGAGCGATTTGGAAGTCGGTGACCGGATAAGCGCCGAGCAGGTGCTGGTCACCATCGATGACACGGAAACGCTTCTGATTGAATTCGAGCTTCCGGAGCGATCAATTGGCCTGTTGGAAAAAGGACGCACCGTTCTGGCTAATACACCGGTTTTTACTGGTCGTACATTCAAGGGTGAGATATTCGCTTTTGATAGTCGGCTTGATAGTGTGACGCGCAGCGTGACAGTACGTGCACGCATTGACAATCCTGATAGCAAGTTGTGGTCTGGTATGACATTCGCCATTCGCCTGCTCAACGAGATTGAGAAGCTGCCTGCGGTGCCTGCAACGGCCATTACCTGGAGTCGTGAAGGTTCCGCCGTGTGGACCCATACAAACGGTGTCGCATCTCGCGTGCCTGCTACAATTCTGTATCGCGAAGGTGATCAGATCTGGATTGAGACGGCC
>JALZVU010000144.1 GCA_023301795.1 Granulosicoccus sp. | reverse complement strand
GTTGATTGATGAATACTGCCAGGATCAAGGGATCAGCGATGTCGATAGGTTTACCGCGATGACTCTGGTTGATCTCAGCACTTTGCATACGGGAGCCATCATCGGTCTTGGAATAACGGAAGCATAGCTTGACATGTGGCTACTGAGTCGCCCGTAAATTTCGCTGTGTGTCATACGCAAGTTGGGTCAATCGTGGCCAGGGACATAATTGAACGGGGCGACCTAGCCTGGCAGCCACGTTGCGCTCCTGCGCCCTACAGGCGATTTTCAGTTCTTTCGGCATTGCAGCCCACTGCAGCTAAGGTATTGAATTACCCAGCCCACGCGACCTAAACGGAGATCTTTCAAAACGAAACGCTTAGGTCACAGTATTGACATAATTTAAGCAATAAAATGTACAATTCCGGAGCTCAATTCCTGTATTGCACAAATTTTATCGAACGAAGACTAAGAAAAGAGCTTGAAACGCTATTGGGGGAGTACCCAATCGTCACTATTCTCGGACCTCTTCAGTTAGGTAAAACTACGCTGGCAGGACACTATCTCACAGATTTCAATTATCGGAATCTGGAACTACCGGATGTTCGTTAATTCGCTGAGGAAGATCCAAAGGGCTTTTTCGCTGACGCTGGCGAGCCCGTTAACTCAGATGAAATCTAGCGGGTTCCCAACCTCCTTGGTTACCTCCAAGCACTCGTGGATGAAGGCAAGAATAACGGTAGATTCGTCATTACCGGGTCTCATCAGCTACAGCTTCGCGAAGCGATTAGCCAGTCACTAGCTGGACGAACAGCAATTATGAATCTGCTTCCTCTGTCTATCGAAGAACTGCAGACAGCAGCGAAAGAGTTTGATCATTTTTCAGACTGTTTGTGGACAGATTTTTTACCACGGGTTCATAACCAGGATTAGCAGCCGGGATCGGCGTATGCCACTTATTTTGAAGCGTATGTTGAACGTGACGTCCGGCAGCTCATAAACCTCCGCGATGCCACTTTGTTCGAAAAATTTCTGCGCTTGCTCGCTAGCAGAACCGGGCAACTCATCAATGTGGAATCATTAGGTAATGATACGGGCATTGGTGCTAAAACCATCAAACACTGTTTTTTTGTTCTTGAAGCCTCATTCATCACCTTCAAACTACACGCATTTTTCTGAAAATGTAGGTAAGCGCCAAGTAAAAACGCCCAAATATTATTTCTGGGAACTAGGCTTGCTGACATTTTCGCTCAACATCAAACACAAATCCCAAATCTTGCGTGCCCCACTGGTTGGCAGCCTGTTCGAAAACCTTGTTGTCGTCGAAGCGATGAAGGCGATGACTCGCTGTAGTCAGTGACCCAATTTATACTTTTATAACGACAACCACCAACATGAAATCGACTTGCTGTTCAATCGCTAAGGCAACCAGATAGGCATTGAAATTAGATCAGCCGCCACATTGCGGACATCATTTATCAAAAGCTTGAATAGACTTGATGAGAATGTATTGCCGTTAGCAGCCTACTCCATCACACATACGGCAACGAAGTGCCCAGTTTTTTGGTGATAATACCAAGCACGCGAGATTGCGAAAAAACCTGAGAAGCTCACTAGCTGCCATCCATTAATATAATCAGTTCAATTAATTTTTCAATATTAGCTTCGCGATCAGTGATCACAATCGTGTTGCTAGTGCTTTCAGCACTAATACTTGCAGAGTCTGGAAACAGTGGCCTCAGTGCCTGCACTACTTCCAGGGCAGGTATGCTGTTCAATTGAATGACCCGACTGATCAGTTCATCTCCTGAATTCAATTTTTCGCCGATAATCGGTATCGCGCTCTGTACGCCGGCCGAGGTGGGAACAATTTTGATTAGTGATCCGGATTGCACAGCAGCGTAACCGTGTACTTGAAGTACAGAAAGAAACAAGTTGTAGAGCTTCTCAGTGTTAAGTGGTTCTGACGACACAACATTAATAGTCGCTTTAACTCGAGGGTCGACAATGAAGTTTTTCCCCGTACGGATAGCCACTGTCTCTATCAGTGTGTTGATGTCAACGTTTTCTAGATTGAGTGTAAATGTCTCATCCAGATTATTCTGGGCAGTGGCGTATTTCACAGGCAATACACTGATCGCAATCAGAAAGACTACGACGACGAAAGAATGGGGTCTAGAGTTTTTTGCGTGTCTATTGACGCGAGTGCTGTTCATTTTGTTCAATCCTCAGACCTGACAGTATGACCGGCCAATCTGTTGTAGGCGATGCACCTCAACCACCACCGCCTCAAACGTCTGGTAAAAACCGGCGTGTTCTAATGGTAACCAATAGGTGGAACACGCTTGATTCATCAGGGAGCAGGTTTGGGTGCGCTATGAGCAGGTTAAGGGGACCTTGGGTTTTAGACAAGTAATCTAGATTGAATAACCAAGTGCAACATTTGGGGATATGCCGAATAGTAGCTCATTCGGTGTCTTAATATTCAGTACCTAGCGTGGACGGTTATCGCCCTCTCAGTCTGCTCCTGGCTCGTCACACGCCTCATCTGCCCATGTCCGCAGCTCATGGTTAATCACAATCCCTAGAGCCTGCAAACAGTCCAGTTTATCAGCTCGTTGCATCAAAGAATGAAATTGTAACTATCCTACAAGGTAAAGATAGGTGAGTTAACATTCAGGCTACAGGGTTGGGAAAAATGTGCAGCCCAACGAAGACTGGTTTAATGCCTCAGTGTAACCCCCTAGACAAGCAAGGAACGGCTCGATGACTCCATCAATGATACGTGGTATGTGGCTCATGGCGCTGGCTATCTTCGTTCTATCCTGCATGGACGTGTTTGCCAAAATACTGATCGAGAATGAAGTCCACACGGTGACTATTCTCGCGATCCGGAGCATCATCATCACAGTTGCTCTACTGGGCACTCTCGGGTTACAAAATAAATTGCACAAGCTGCGCACCAAACGCTTGGGCGCGCATATTTTGCGTGCTATGGTGGGACTGACAGCCGTTGGCGGTTTTTTTTCATCGCTGGAATATCTGCCGCTGGCGGATGCCACTGTAGTCTTCTTTACCGGCACACTGTTTATTGCCGTTGCATCGGTACTGGTGTTAAAGGAACGCTTCGGCGTGCACCGTTGGCTTGCCATTGTGGCTGGCTACGTGGGTGTGGCTATTGCCATTAATCCAGGCTTGGAAGAGCTCTCCATAGGGTACTTACTTGCACTTGTTGGCAGCCTCAGTTACGCGGCTTTGTTTATCTCTGGCAAAATCATGGCAAAAACTGAAAGCACAACTAGCCTGGTTTTCTATTTTAATACTGGACTTGGCATAATCGCACTATGTGCTTTACCTCTCGTATGGCAACCGCTTACGCTTAAGTTGTGGGCGTTGATTTTTGGCTTGGCGATGTTGGCACTGGTAGGCCACCTTGCTATTACTCAAGCCTTTGGCAGCCGTGAAGCATCGGTACTGGCACCCATTGAATATACAGCGCTGCTGTGGGCCATAATTTTTGACTACCTACTTTGGTCTCACACACCTAGTAGTCATACCTTATGGGGAGGTGCAGTAGTCGTGGTCAGTGGCTTGTATTTTCTCTACCGTGAACAACATGTTTTCACCCTGAGAGGCTAAACACCTATGTGACTCCTGCGTAAACCTCGGCCGCGAACTTTTTCTCAAGTGCAAACACGGCTTACCTATTTGCTGCAATCTTCGCAATGGGATTGGTTCTGGGCGTGTTCATTCGCAATACACTTTTCCAGGTAGCAAGCACTGTCCTTGTCCTTGCACTGATCACAGCGCCCAAACAGATTTTATATTTCAGGTTGGAGGAACATGAGGCAGTTCCAACCGGGACGCTCGTTACGGTGATACTGGAAAGTGACATTCTGGGGTATAAACAGCTGCTCCCACGCAGCGCAGTTGTGCGTGGATCATCCGGGCTGATGATCGTCTGGATACAGGAGAGCCCTGAAATATTCAGGCCACAGATTGTTAAAGTGCAATCATTTGACGGCATACACATGAAGATCAATGCAGAACTTAACGAGGGCGACCGCGTCGTTATAGAGGACGCTAGTTTTTTGAGTCAAGTGCGATAGTGGTTAGAGCCATTGTCAATATCAGTCTGAACAATCGACTCATTATTCTGGTGGCGGCAATTGACATACGTCATAGAAGACGCGATAAGAAAGGACGTCCACTAGACCCTTGCGCCTCTTGTCTATCGAATTAGATCTGGCTGATCCAGCGAATCTGTCAGCTTGAGCTCTGGGAGAAGTGCTCGCCAAAGCTTGGCACTCCCACTCAGTGACCTTCGAAGTACATCAGTCAGCGGGTTATGTTGGTAAAGCAGTAGCGCCGCGTTTTAAGCATCAAAAGAGCTATTAAGCGATGTTCGCCGTAACGAACATCGCCATGTGCGCTCCTAAAGAAAAGTTAGCCCATAGCTTCGAGGTACTTGTAGGATTGCTACGGAGCGGCTAACTGTTATAGTCCTTCAAGGAATACGGTTATGCTTTGCGCAATTTCTGCCAGATGTGTTTCGAGTGGGAAATGCCCGGCATCAATTAACTCCACTTGTGCGCTTTCTACATCACGCTTGAAAGCCATAGCACCCGCTGGCGGAAAGAATGGGTCATTCTTGCCCCATATTGCCAATATCGGTGGTTGATTCTCACGCAGATAGGCCTGCCACGTAGGATATAGCTCAACGTTGCTTACATAACTTTTAAACAGATCAAGTTGAATGTCTGCATCGCGATCCAGAATAGCTTGATCATGAGCAATAGAGTCCGGACTTATTCTATTTAATCTATCTTCTGGGGTACCTGCGTTGTATTGCCATGTCGTTGTATCTACATGCAACAAACTACGCAGTGCATCGCGATTGGCTTTAGAGTCTTCATTCCAGTATGCGCGGATGGGGGCCCATGCATCAGACAGACCCTCATCATAGGCATTGCCGTTCTGTGTGATGATAGCAGTGATACTTTCCGGATGGGATGTAGCTAGTCGAAAGCCAACTGGTGCACCGTAGTCAAATACATACATGGCATAACGATCCAGTTCGAGTGCTTCTGTAAAGCCCTCAATTGTTTTAGCAATATTGTCAAACGTGTAGTCGTAGTCGCCTCTGCCTGGTGCTTTGGTGCTACCAAACCCGGGATAGTCAGGGGCTATAACGCGGTATTTTTTTGCAAGAAGTGGTATTAACTCTCGGAACTGATGACTGGAAGATGGAAACCCGTGCAACAGTAACAGCACCGGCGCGTCCGCAGCGCCTGCTTGCCGGTAAAAAACCTCGACGTTATCGACCGCTTGCGTGTGATACGTGGTTTGCGTGTCATCTGCTGCCGTAACCATCATCGGGGAGCTGGCGATAGCCAAGGCAGCGAATAGACTAAATACAGAATTTTTCATAATTTTCATTTCCAGTCAATTGGGGATCGGCGCTGAAAGTCATTAACGCCGGTAATGCTTGTCGCGGTTAGTTGTACTTTGCGGGGCTGGAAAGAGTATCGGTGTTGTCACAGGAAAATAGAATAAGGCGATAATGCAATATATTATTCCTATTAGTGGAATAATCGATAATACTTTTTTGGTTGGCAGGTGATGCTTTTTCTCCAAGCATACTTGCCCGTCATCTTCGTAAGTATTCGCCAGTTGGGACTATTGCTGATGGACAGATTTCTAGAGTTGAGGGTATTCGTGGCTGTTGCTGAAGAGGAAGGATTTTCGGCAGCTGCTCGTCGATTACAGATGTCACCACCATCGGTTACGCGAGTAGTGGCTGGCTTGGAGGCGCGTCTGGGTATCAAGTTGCTCAATCGCACCACCCGTTATGTGCGCGTAACCGAATCCGGTGAACGCTACCTGGATGATGCAAGGCGCATTCTGGGAGAACTACAAATAGCCGACGATACTGCGGTGGGCATTAATGCTTCACCGACGGGCGATCTATCGGTCACTGCACCCACTATGTTCGGTAAGTTATTTGTTGTGCCCGGCGTTGTCGACTATTTGCAACAGTATCCGCAAACGAGGGTTTCGGTGGCATTACTCGATCGTGTCGTTAATCTTCTTGAAGAAGGATTTGATGTGGGTATTCGCATAGGTAAATTGCCAGATTCTACGCTGTGTGCACTAAAGGTGGCGTCTGTTCGCTGGATTGTTTGTGCCTCTCCCGAATACCTACAACAACATGGCACGCCGGTTAATCCATCTGATCTTTCCCAGCACCGAATCATCACCATTGGTGTTAGTGCTGCGACAACAACTCGTTGGGCGCTTTACAACGACGGTAAGCCTTGTCCAGTGAGAGTACAGCCGACATTGAGTGTAAGCAATACTGAAGCAGCACTGACTGCAGCTCTACACGGTTTTGGTATTACACGGTTGCTCTCCTACCAGAGTGCCGCGGCGGTTGCAGATGGACACCTAAAAGTTGTCTTGGAAAATTTTGAACCGCCATCTATACCAGTACAGATTATTCATCGTGAAGGGCGATTAGCGTCGGCTAAGGTAAGAGCGTTTGTCGATTTGATGTTACAACGTCTTCGCGCCGATACTTCATTGCATGATTAAGGGCGTTGGGTGCGTTTGCCAACAACCCTTTGTTGGCGCGAACTGTAAGGTTTTTACATACAAGTTGTACACAGCAAAAAACACTGAACACGGCTGTAGATTTACTTATCGATAAAGTATTGCCTTTGGTTAAGCAAGAACAAATCAACTTGATAAAAATATTCACGGATCGAGCACTACTTATCTTGAGTCAACCATATTTTCCATAGCCCTTCCTCTTTCTTGAACCAATAAATGGTATCTGCCTTTCGAAAAATAAATTTGACCCCAGTGACAATAAGATAGCCATGTTTCAGATGCATCACTGCGTAAGTGATCATCCAAGTCTAGGTCGGAAAAAGTAAAAATGCCTATCGTTTTAAGAAAGCCAGACATAGTGAGCTTAAGCTCTTCCGCTCTGTCTGCCCACGCAGGTGATTGGCTACGGAAATAGCTCATTGCTCCTTTATAGTTATTGCTTTCTATTGCTTGAAAATGAGCGAATAGGGTGTACTTAGCGTCTCTGTCGTCGGAAGTGGATGTGTTTCTGCGCTATTACCATGTGCAACGGAGGCTAGAACTACCTGAGTCGATGGTATATCTGTCGCCACTGCTCGATTACAACCTGTGCCTCCATCAAGCTCCTAAATAATTCTGCGTCCAGGCATTCACGACGCAGCGTACCGTTGAAACTTTGATTACTACCGTTCTGCCAAGGCTTGCCAGGATCGATTCTCGCAATCCGGATGCCAGAGTTCCTGATAGCACTTTAGAGCTCTGTATTGTTGACTTTCCTTCCTCGCAACCTCAGCGTACCTGCTGCAAGCCAATAGCCCCATGCAGGATGTGCTTTTGAAATAAGCCTGATTGCTGCTGCCAACCCGCGGTTACGATGCTCAACCTTGGATTGATATCGAAAAACCGATCTGGGTGTCGAACACAAATAACTGCCACGTCTCTTTGTTACCCCAAGCTGACAAGCAAATAGCGCCATTGCGCGCCGAGCTCGTGGGGTTACCACTTTTTTGTATTGATCTCGTTCATGACATCAACCTCAAGATCACGCTCGGACAGTAGCTTCTTGAGACGCTGATTCTCGTCACGTAGCGCCTTCAGCTCCTTTACATCGTTGATTTTGCATTCCGTCATACAATTCTGCGCCAGCGGTATATCGTCTGTTCTGTGATGGCGTGTTTATTAGCAGTAGCAGCTATTGAAGTCTCGTTGGCCTCACATAATATGTTGACAGTCTGCTCGTCTGTGTATCGGTTGTTCTTCATTTCGGTTTTCCCTCGTCTGTGGGAAACCTAGCACGTTCGCTGATCCAAGGCTAAGGGTGCATTCCACTATCTAACTCACGATGTCAACAAATGCCCTGACAGCTGTTGGGCGTCTGAAATATCCACACCGCTGTCTCCCAACCGCCGATCTACAAATGACACAATTTCTTCGGGCGTTGCGCCTGTTTACTCAAGTAGTGTTGCTGAGTGTAGGAATTATAAACCGCCTTTTACCATCAAGCAGCCACACAAAAATACCTACAAGCAGAGTATTTCATCAGTGGAAAGGCTATCAGTTACTTGTCCACCTACTATTTGACACGCTGGCTGGGACTGGCACAGCGAAGCTCCATCACACAGCTGGCACCTGATCAATCTCCACCGTGCAGCCATTGCTTGGCCAAGCGCCTCGCTCAATTACCACATGCGTGGCCCCATCCCGATACGCTGTCTTCAGGGAGCATATCTGACCATCCCCTGATCTGTCAGCTCCAGCCGCGCATTCGATAGTGCGAGATTCAACTGTTTATTGTGTGTATAGCTTAAGCGCTGTAACAAATCACTCATATGTATTGGCTTAAAGAGATGTTATCCCATCTTGTAGCTGCATGGCTTCAAGTTGACAAGTAGATCAATTTTTAATAAGTTTGTATCAGGGTTTTCCACCCTTAAAAAGCCTACGCATGAAGCTTTGCTACTAGCAGTATTGCCACAAAGGGCGATCGCACATCATCTATCGCCGAAAAACTACTAGAGCAGAAAAATCATGACCGATAAAGATGAGCTCACAGTTACTGCAACTCCAGACAAAACTTTATCGTTTATCAGAAGCATCGGACTCGTGCTGGGGCCACTACTAGCCATCGGCATTCTTTTTCTACCAGCACCTGAAGCAATGCCGTCCGCAGCTTGGAGAATGGTTGCCCTAACCGCTTGGATGGTAGTGTGGTGGCTCACTGAGGCAGTGGCCCTACCAGCTACAGCTATGCTGCCTTTAGTGCTTATGCCACTACTTGGCATCCAGGAAATGAAACAAACTACTGCGAATTATGCTCACCCGCTAATCTTTCTCTTCCTAGGCGGTTTTTTACTAGCTGCAGCAATGCAACGGGTCGGTTTGCATCGTCGCGTCGCCTTACATATCGTCAAAGCAGTCGGCACCACACCCAGCCGGATCGTGCTCGGCTTCATGCTAGCCACTGCATTTCTTTCAATGTGGATCTCAAACACCGCCACTACGATCATGATGTTTGCCGTAGGCTTATCTGTTATCGATTTGATCAGTGAGAGAACTGAAGATCGTCAAATGGTGAAAAATTTTGGGGTAGCCTTAATGCTAGCCATCGCCTACAGCGCATCTATTGGCGGTGTAGGTACATTGATCGGCACACCGCCCAACGCTTTGTTAGCCAGCTTTCTACAAAGCACTTATAACGTCGAAATTAGTTTTGCCAACTGGATGTTACTGGGCATTCCGGTCGTGTTAATCATGCTCCCTATCACTTGGCTATTGCTTACACGCGTTCTTTTCCCTGCAAAAGACATTGCAATAGATGATCCTAAGGGCGTTGTCGAACAGCAACTAAGTGCCTTAGGCCAAATGAGCCGTGGCGAACGATTAGTTGGCTTAGTTTTTCTTTGTGCAGCGGCTAGTTGGATATTTCGAAAACCACTTGTGAATCTAACTGGATTACCTATTAACGATTCTATAATTGCCATGACAGCAGCATTACTGTTATTTGCCATTCCATTGTCGAGACGTAGAGGAGAGTTTGCTCTTGATTGGAACGTGGCTCGAGACCTGCCATGGGGAATCTTATTGTTATTCGGGGGCGGACTTGCACTGGCAGGGGGGTTCTCTGCGACTGGTCTGGCTGAATGGATTGGTAATTCGGTAACCGACCTAAAGGTTAGTACCGTGATACTAGTCCTTGTCATATCAATAGCGATTGTCTACCTAACTGAAATCACCTCAAATACTGCCTCCACCGCTACTTTCCTACCCATACTCGGTGCCGTAGCGGTAGGACTATCATTGGATCCTGTCATACTTACTGTGCCGGTGGCTCTTGCCGCTTCAATGGCATTCATGATGCCAGTAGCAACACCTCCCAACGCCATTGTGTTCGCTTACGAGGATATGAAACTTGGCGATATGGTGCGTGCAGGAATGGTTCTGAATTTCATTGCAATCGCAGTTGGATTCGGACTCTTTTGGCTTATCGGGCCAATGGTTTTCGGATTTGAATGGTGAATTGTGGTAATACCGGGGCCTCTGAAAAAGCTTCGATAACATAAGTGTCACGCCATAGGTGCCGCCTGCATTTCCGACATCACTAATGAGTGCCTGTCCTAAACCAAATAAGCATCTGAAAACATAGTGATTTCGGCCCACCAGATGTAAAAAATCCTCTTGCGTTTGTTATTTTTGAGTGTGCGACACAAAAACATACAACCAAGAGGATTTCCGCGTGCGACGAAGCCGCAAGGCGCAGGCGAGTATATTCGATTTTTACTCCGAACACGAGCTCGCCTACCAGCTGCGTGATTTGTCTGAACTGTTGGACGAACACCTCATTATTCTTACGCTACTGGAGAGAGATTTTGACCTCAAAGAGCTTAGCGATACCGGCGCTTATGGTCTGAGTCTTGAGAGCATCATACGTTGCCT
>JALZVU010000143.1 GCA_023301795.1 Granulosicoccus sp. | reverse complement strand
TCTGTCGCTGGTTCTTTGCTGGAATGAATACTTTTTTGCAGCCTTGCTAACGGCGACCAATGCCACAACTTTGCCGGTGATGGTGGCATCGCAAACGGGCTCTCAGGGGATCAACTGGTGGTCCATGGCAGCGTTGTCCTCAGCGGCTATCTTGCCGCTTGTGATTGTTGCCATATTTCTGGAAAAATACATCATCAAGGGCATGGCTGCTGGTGCGGTAAAGTAGCGGCAAGCTCGCCCGCTTGATCTTGTTGGTGAAATCGCCACGTGCATGTGCCAGCTTTTAGCGACAGTGCATGCCCGTGGCGTCAAGGCCATAGTGCAGTTTGTCGCTCTAGCTTGGACAGTCCATGAAATCACTCAGTCTTTGCGGAAGGATAGGGTGTTTCATGAATAGTCTTTGTTATAGATACGACGACATCAGCAGGCTCATTGCACCTGCCATTTAAGGTCATTTATACAGGTGCATCTTTTCGCAGAAGATTCTCACTTTTCAGATCTTCCCAAAGCGCTGCAGGAATGCTGGCACTAGCGGCTTGAAGATTGCTGGCCATCTCGTCGGTACCTTGTCCACCAGGTATAACGCTCACATGTGCTGGATGAAGCAGTGGAAACTGAAATGCTGCATCAATCATGCGCACACTGTGTGCCTTGCAAACCGCTTCTATGGCGTTCACGCGATCGAGGATGGGTTGTGGGGCTGGGTCATAGTTGTAGAACGCACCAGGTACCGCGCCGGTGGCCAATATGCCAGAGTTATAGGCTCCACCTGAGACTATGCCGATACCTCGTTGTTCACACAGTGGCAGAAAGCTGTCGAGTGCTTCCTGCTCTAGTAATGTGTAGCGACCTGCAAGTAAAAACAGATCGAAGTCACCGCGTTCGGCTAAGGTCTGGCACACCTGCCACTCGTTGGTGCCAGCACCAATCGCTCGTATAAGGCCTTGGTCTCGCAACGAGACAAGTGCGTCATAACCTCGGGCACCAAAAAATTCATCGATACGGCTGTCGGACGCCTCTTTGGAGCCATGCGAAAAAATACATAGATCGTGCACATGCAATATGTCGATGTATTCAACACCAAGACGTGCAAACGATTGCTCAAGGGAGCGCATGACGCCGTCGTAGCTGTAGTCAAAATGCTCGCGGCGTTGCGGCACGTCAAACCATTTGCCAACGCCTGAGCGATTTTCCTTGTCACACGCCTGAATCAGTCTGCCCACTTTCGATGAAAGCACATATTCATCACGCGGCTTGCCTCGTAAGAACGCGTTCAGCCGGGTTTCTGATAAACCCAAGCCGTATAGCGGGGCTGTGTCAAAGTATCGGACACCGCCTTCCCAAGCAGCCTCCAGAGTGGCGCGCGCTTGTTCATCAGAAATTGCCCGATATAGATTACCCAGTGGAGCTGTGCCAAACCCCAATTCTGTAAAAGTAAGACCGCCGTTGTCGAGTCTGTCCCAGTGCCTTGTTTTCATCACTTTTTACTCTTCTGAATTTGTACACAGACTCTACATTAAAACGTAAGACTAGTAGCCATCGGTAGTGGGCGTTGCGCCGTCATTAGTGCCCAATGCCTGCAGTGCGTTTTGCAATAGACTAGATGCACCAAAGCGAAAATGTGAAGCGTTGATCCAGCCACTGCCAAGTAGCTGTTCTGCTTGGGATAGATACTCGTCTGCCTGTTCTACGGAGCTAATGCCACCAGCAGCTTTGAACCCGACATCATGTTCGCAATCGACAATGCTCTGCAGCATGACTGCGGCCGCCTCCATAGTCGCATTGACAGGCACCTTGCCCGTTGATGTTTTTATAAAATCAGCACCGTGATCGATAGCGATATGGGCAGCGGTGCTTATCATTTTTTCACTGGGGAGCATGCCCGTCTCAAGGATGATCTTTAGCGCGACGGTGCCGGGTATCTGTTTGCGTACGGTCTGTATAGACTCAGCAACATACACAGTGTCACCGTTGATAAGCGCGTTATAGGGCAACACGTAATCGATCTCTGTGGCGCCGTCTTTCAAGGCCTTGCCAATGGCTGTGCATGTCGTGCTAGCAGGTTCATTGCCTTGTGGAAAGTTGACCACTGTGGCGATTTTTATAGCTGAGTGCTTGCCTAGTATCTGGGCAGCATGTTCAATGAAATCTGGCCAGATACAAATTGCTGCAACCGGACCTGCAGGCGTCTGCGCAGAGGCACACAATGTATCTATGGCTTCCAAATCGCATTGTGTGTTGAGATTGGTCAAATCAATCAGACTGATTATCTGATGTATACGAGTGGTATCCACGCTTTTGATATTATTCAATGGACTGGCTCCGGGGAGGGGTGATGGCGCTGCAGACTGCGCAAATGGCACGCTAGACCCGCGACGATCAGACATTTTATTTGTTGGTATAAGACAAGCGTGTTGATATAGTGATGAGATACATCTTGTGTGCGACACTCGTGTTCCACACGTCAATACTGGTGGCCATTAAAACACGTTCATCGAATTCGGAAAAACACTATGCTTAAAAACATCGACCCCTTGCTAAATGCCGACGTGCTAAGCGCCCTGCGTGCAATGGGGCATGGCGATTTTCTAGTGGTGTGTGACGGGAACTTCCCCGCAGATTCTGTTGCGCGTGAAACCGTGCTGGGCAAGTTGTTGCGCATTGACTCTGTGCCTGCTCCACGCGCAATAGAGGCAATTCTCTCGGTTATGCCTCTGGATACCTTCATTGATGATGCTGCTCAGCGTATGGAGGTGGTGGGTGCGCCAGATGAACTGCCGGCAGTACAGACGCAAGTGCAGTCTGTCATTGATGCTGCTGAAGGCAAGCCGTGGCCGATGGTGTCAATTGAGCGATTTGCATTCTACGACCGTGCCAAGCAAGCCTACGCGGTAATAGCCACTGGTGAGCTTCGCTTTTATGGTTGCTTTATTCTGACCAAGGGAGTTATTGCGCCTGATGACTGACATGTCGCCTGTTAAGCGCTCTGGCTCTGTTGCCATTCTTGGTGTCTTTGTTGCCGACGCCGCTTACCGGGCAACGCGGCAGCCTGACATTGGAGAGACAATACTCGGTAGTGCATTTGCGCTTGGGCCGGGCGGTAAGGGGTCTAATCAGGCGGTAGCTGCTGCACGATGCCACGCTAATGTTGCCTTCATTTCGCGTCTGGGCCAGGATGCATTCGCCGAGATGGCGCTCAGCTTGTATCGCACCGAAGGCATCCATACGCATATTGATCAGATTGAAGATAGTTACACAGGTTCGGCGTACATCTTCATTGATGAAAACACGGGTAACAATGCCATTATTGTTTGCCCTGGGGCGGCAGCCACTATTACCTCGGAGGTGGTGGAGTCCTCGCGCTCTGTCATTGAGCAAGCTGATGTGTTTGTTACCCAACTTGAACAACCCATTGAAGCAGCCCTTCATGCATTGTCCATCGCTCGCCAGGCGGGGGTGACCACTATTCTCAATACTGCGCCGGCCGAATCAATCAGCGATGATATCTTTGCCTTGTGTGATTACGCCACACCCAATGAAACCGAAGTAGAAGCGTATACAGGCGTTAAGGTGTCGTCGATATCAGACGCAAAGCAAGCGGGTGATGTTCTATTAAATAAGGGTGTAGGCACCGCACTAATTACTCTTGGTGAGCAAGGTGTCTTGTTTCATAACGCCAGTCAGTCTGTCCACATCCCTGCGATAAATGCCGGTCCAGTGCTAGAGACAACCGGAGCAGGGGACGCATTCAATGGAGGATTCGCAGCGGCGCTGTCACAGCAACAGGATCCGATCAGTGCTGCGCGTTTCGCATGTGCTGTCGCAGGCTTGTCAGTGACACGCGCAGGGACAGCTCCTGCGATGCCAATGCGCTATGAGGTTGAGGCTCTGTTATCTCAGTCTGGGTGAAATGGCTTTTTGGTTGATGTGCGGTCCTTAGTCTTTCATGAGGCCGAGCAGTTCTCTTGGTTGTTATCAGCTTGAAGCACTCGGTTGAAACCAATCGTGTCGGTGGCATACTTAATCATTGTTTTGGAGCGCCTCAAGGTCCTCAAAATTTGTGTGTACTTCAACATCATCGGCTTTCCAGACACTGGCGTACGCCATGACATCGACAATAAAGTTACCAAGCTTGAGCGATCCTACAGGCGTACGTTCTGTTTAACTCAGTGTCTGAATTGGTTAAGGTCTTAAGGCTGTGACTAAATAGTTTCGCAAGAAGCGTGGATAAGAAAATGCTGCATCTCGTCGAAATATTTATGGGTCTAATTGAATTTTTGCTAATGCGCGATAGAGAGAAGCGCTCACCGCGAAACGTCCTGTTATTTCTGGTGATATTTATTTTGCTTGTTGCTTTATTTCTACTGTTCTATCGAGTATTAGTTCAGCCGTAATTTGCTAGATGTTCAAATTTCTTGTTGAGCAATACTGACTTTACTTCGATAAAATGTTTAGTGTTGCGACAATTAGCTCTCGAACAATAACTGACACTCAACAGAGCACAGATATAAAATTTGACATAGCGAAGATAATAATGAGTAAAAGCGACTACCGCTGGAGGCTAAATCCGGAAAAATTCTCTCGGACCGCGGTAGTAATTCATTCAAAGGTAGGGCTCGTGCAACCAACCAGAGTCGTGGTCATTCTACGGCAACTACAGATTTGTCTCTAATTTATGGCTCAACCTGTCTGGAGGTTTCTGGTGATGTGCCGCCTGAAAATATTCGAGTGAATAATTTCGGCGATTGAGCTCTGAAATTAGGCAAAAAGTGCTTGTAACATTAGAATGAAAACTAGCAAAACATCTAAGGACGCTAAATCCATACTTTGCTATCACTACACTCAAGTAACGCATTTAGCTCACGCATGCTCACACATAGTGGCTATTTCGTATCCTGCTCCGGCCAGACAAAGCGTCCACGTTCAAGACGCTTGTGTAGCAGGACATACCGGTTATGGTGCCAGTACAACAACTTTACTTTATCTCTATGCCGATTACGGAACACAAATAAATGGGAGCTGAAAGGATCAAACTCTTGGGTCTCTTGAACCGCCAAGGCGAACTCATCAATTTGCCGTCTGAAATCCAGAGGCTCTGCTGCGATGCATGCCCGCGTGTTTGCATCGATGCTAAACATGCAACTGGTGGATTGCAATAAGCCAGCTATGGATCTGATCGGCGCTCAGATCAACGGGCAACTCGATAGCGGTATCGGCAGTTTGTATATGCACGCAATGCGCTTTGGCTCTGTGATTGGCAGGCGTCATTGCCACTGGCATAAATGTTATTGAATTCTTGGGCTACGCGTCGGGCTTACTCGGTTGAGCGGCAGCACTCAAAGGTTCAACTTCATGGGGAGTCGGTATGGACCAGTTGTAGAAGCTGCCACACGTTAGTGGAATGTAATTGGCAGTAGGCGGCTTTACTTAACCCACTTAATGTACTAAACGATATTGGACGGCTTTTCCAGTTGTTGCATCAGATCGTTGTTCCATTTTCCCTCTACATGGAAGTGTGCAGCAGCACCTAGGTTGATCGCTTCTATGAGGTTGTGGTTAACATAAGCATAGTGCCCAGGTTGTTGAAACCGGTAGAGTGATGAGCCTGCGGAGCCACCACGTATAAACCAAGTTTCTAGATCTTTCTGTGGAGGGTTGTTGAATTTTCCGGTCTCCCAAGCATAGTCTGCATGGCCACCAATCAGGTGTGGTCGGGAATCACGATTCGCCTGAGAATGCACGATCAGCACCATCTCACCGACAGTGGCTGTCATTGCGCTATCACCGGTCAGCGCGCCAACCTTGCCGTTGAATACAACATGCGAAGGAATGAGGCCGTTCATCGTTTTGATGCTGTCAGCAAAGGATTCCATCAGTGAGCCGTAATCCTTGTACCCTCCGCTTTCATCTCTAGGGATATAGAAGTCATTCTCACCAACGTAATACACCTTGTCATATAGTTGGTAATAGGCGGTTTGTTCTTCCTATACTCAACTGTCCGGGTCCAAGCCAGTTACTCATAGTCCATTATCGACTTGACTGAACTCCACTGGAGATTAAACGTTGAGGGTAATCAGTAAATATTCCATCAACGCCAATGTTGAATAGATGCTGCGCTTGCAGAAACTAAACTACTTGACGCGACAGTTGTGCCAGTCTTTTGATGGATTAGTCTGACACACGATATGCCGACAAACTCTCAAGAAACGTCTCTAGAAATTCCAACGTTATCATAGACGGTGCAGCATGAATGGGTCTTAGTAAACATAGATTGTGAGTGAGCGCAGGCGTGAACGGACGAAACTGAACCCCTCTGCCTTCAAA
Source organism: Granulosicoccus sp. (assembly GCA_023301795.1). Taxonomy (GTDB): domain Bacteria; phylum Pseudomonadota; class Gammaproteobacteria; order Granulosicoccales; family Granulosicoccaceae; genus Granulosicoccus. The sequence goes on along the minus strand of JALZVU010000143.1, from coordinate 955 downwards.
TCCGCGTGCATCTATTTCGCTAACAATTGAGACTCCTTTACCCTGCGATACCAACATGCACGCAGCGGTGAATTGGCGGGTTTCAATCCATGTGGATATACCCACGCCTCGCGCGTCGAATACTGTTTTTAGACTGCGAAAGAACTCACTGTCACGACGAGTGTGAATAACAGGTTCGTTAACTAAATCTTCAGGATGTATTTCGTTTTTCTTTGCAAACGGGTGCTTGTCAGGGAATATGCATACTGTGCGTATCTGAACAGTTTCAGCATGGACGGCTGGGTGTTCTTTAAATTCATCAGTAATACCACAGTCGTATTGTTCTCCCATGACCCATTCAAGAATTCGTTCCGGACGATCAGGTTCGAGGGTTACCGTTACTGCTGGACGGTCGGCTAGAAATGAGGACAACACGGTTGGCAGATGACTGGTGGCAAACCCTGGCAAGCAAGCTATTCGAAGATGACCCGCCATGCGTGCAGGTAAGTCGCGTGTCAATTCTTGGATGTGCTCAAGGCTATCAAGGAGTCGATCCACTTCAGCTAGCAGAAAACGAGATTCCTTCGTCGGCAGTAATTGGCCACTCCTACGTTCGAATAATTTGAAGCCAACGGTTTCAGAGAATTTGGTTATCAAATGACTGACCGCTGGCTGTGAGATCCCTAGCAAATCTGCTGCTCGCGTAATGCTGCCTGAGCGTGCAACTGCTTGAAAAGCTTGAAGCTGTCGAATTCTTATAACCATGAAAAATGTTGCCTTAGGGATGAATTGAGCGCAATAAGAATATAGCAAATATAACTAAAGCTAATATTAAGATCTTTATAAATTAGCTTGATTTATATAACGGCGCGTGATTTGATAGCCCCGCATGCAGCAATCGCTCGCTTTAGATGTAGTGAAGTTGTTATGCACAACACCAGTAATTTACTAATTGGAGAGTTGGGATGACGAAAAA
>JALZVU010000142.1 GCA_023301795.1 Granulosicoccus sp. | reverse complement strand
TCTTTAAGCAGGGCTGCTCTGTAGTTTCAGGCTCAAATCTCGAAACGAGATCAGTTTGCGTTGCTCTTCATCCCACAGCGTAAGCTTCACTGCTTTGAAGCTATCCCATAACGTCAATCTGCCAATCTGCTTGAGTTCGGGATGGTCCTTTATGACATCCGGCAATTTATAGAAAGGGATGCGACTTGAGAGATGATGGACATGGTGAATTCCGATATTGCCGCTAATCCACATCAGTGGCTTCGGCAGGTCATAAAAGGAGCTGCCGTGTAACGCAGCGGTATCACGTTGCCAGTCGCCTTTGCGATCCCACTGAGTTTCGTCAAATTGATGTTGCACATAGAATAGCCACATACCGATGGTGGCCGCCAATACGATGATAGGCAGGTAGACGAACAGAAATATTTTCCAGCCGGTGATGAATATGATGATCGCGCTAACGACAGCTATACCCAGATTGGTCGCAAACGCACTAATCCATGGCTTTAAGCCGCTTTTCATGGATCCTATAGGTAATCTGTGTCGCAAGATGAACATGTAACTTGGACCGAGCCCGAACATGACGACTGGATGACGGTAGAGGCGATACATTGTGCGGCCGAATTTGCCGCGTTCCAGATACTCCTCAACTGTCAACGTCTCCACATCTCCGATACCACGTTTGTCCAGATTGCCAGAAGTGGCATGATGCCCAGCATGTTGTAGCCGCCAGTATTCGTACGGCGTAAATGTGAATATTCCCAGTACTCGCCCGAGCCAGTCGTTAGCTTTTCGAGATGAAAATAGCGAGCCATGGCCACAATCGTGCTGGATGATGAACAGCCTGACCATAAGGCCAGCGGCGGGAAGCAGCCCAAGTATGCCTGCAATGACTGAAGTGACATATCCTGCCCGCATCAACCCCCAAATTAGTCCCAGCAAAAGTATGTAGGAAATAAGAGTGACGGCTAATTCGATAAGCGCGCGACTGTTATCCGGCCGCATGTACTTCGCCAAACGTGGTGCCCAGGCATTACTAGAGTCTTTCAACTTTGATTTCCGGCTAGCTACTGTGTTGGTTGTTTCAAGGTATGCGGAGTCAAGCTTTCGCGTGACTCAGACTGCCTCGCTAAATGATAGTTCATTTCTCAAGAATGCAAAAAACGGTGCACTTTGCGATGGTATGTTACAGGTAGATTGGACTTCGAGCGCTATGGCTTTGTGGATTGATGTTCGTGGCGAGAAGCCAAGGTCATTAGACAAGTAACCAGAGGTATTACACCATTTCACAGCATTGTTTCCAGTTTAGGCGAGCTATTACCCGTAAGCCTGCCAGAAGTGTCGTCGATGGATTGCGCACTGAAGATCATGGAACGCCTGATTTCGATCAGATGGCGGAAGACCATTCATACTATGTGGCTACGCTGCGGGAGACTGGAGCGCAGATCATCGAGTTGCCTGCATTGGAGGGTTTCCCCGATTCGGTGTTTGTTGAGGATGACGCTCTGTGTCTGAAAGAGTGTGCGATCCTGTTGCGTCCTGGTGCACCGTCGAGAATGGGTGAAGTTGCCATGATGGCTCCAACCATTCGAGATTGCTACGACACTGTTTTCGAAATCACAGGCCCGGGTTTTATCGAAGGTGGTGATATTCTGACCACTTCTCGCGAAATACTGGTCGGCAAGTCGGCGCGAACCGACTCCGCCGGGGTTGCTCAATTGCGGGAGATTGTGGCCCCATTTGGTTATGTCGTGCGCGAAGTTCAGACCCCAGCTGACGTGCTGCATTTTAAGACAGACTGTTCGTTGCTGGATGATGAGACGATACTCTCGACGAGGCGGCTTGATCAGATCGGCTGTTTTGAAGGTTACCGTGTTTTGCACACAGCTGATGGCGAGGAAGCTGCTGCAAATGCTATCCGTTTTAACCAGTTTGTCTTGATACCAGCTGGATTTGCGAAAACAGCTGAAATGCTCCGCAGCCAGGGCTATGAAGTCCGGGAAATCAATAATGCGGAATGCGCAAAAATTGATGGTGGGATGTCATGTTTGTCACTACGCTTTTGAGCTTTCCCATATCAATGACGTCATTAATTTGACAGTCAAATTGCGCAGGATTTATCAAGTGGTCCACTGTCAGGCTATGTTCTCCAGAGTAGGCAATCCAGAGAAGAGCATCAAATGTCAAAGAGCAGCACCGTAGCCAATTACCAAAGTCGCCTGAATCGAGTCGTTGAGTTTCTTTATCAACACCTGGATGACGAACTTCGTATCGAGGATCTGGCAGAGGTCGCCCACCTGTCGCCGTACCATTGGCATCGGATCTATACCGCCATGCAGGGTGAGACTGTTGCTGTGACGATTAAACGGTTGCGTTTGGAACGCGCCGCCAATTCACTCGCGAACTCTAGTACCAGTGTTAGCGACATCGCACTTGCCGCACGTTATTCGTCGACTGAAGCATTTTCCAGAGCGTTCAAAGACAGGTATCTGCAGTCGCCAGCCGCTTATCGAATAGCAGGCTCACATAATGAGTACAAGAATGCCAACCTGTTAAAGGACTCTACGCGTTTTGACGTACAGATCAGACCACTGCATCTGAACGCGTGTGCCAGCGTGCCGCACAGAGGGTCCTATATGCAAATTAATCATGCAATGGGCACCTTGATGGGTGCTCTGGCTGAGCAAGGCCTGATGAGTAATGCCACGCGCATGCTGGCCATATTCGAGGATGATCCTGAGATAACGCCGCAAGAGCATCTGAGCTCTGCTGCGTGTGTTCCCATCGAAGCTGCAACTCAGCTGAGCTCACCGCTTGTGAGAACAGAGTTGTACTCGGGTGACTACGCGATGTTGCGCTACGTTGGTCCGTATGCTGACATGCAAGATGCTTATCAGTGGCTCTATGGTGTGTGGTTACCTGCGTCGGGAAGAGAGGCTGCGGATGCGCCAAACGTGGAGGAATACCTGAACAACCCGCAAGAGGTAGCGCCCACTGAGCTTGAAACCATGATGTGTTTGCCGTTAAGGTCGGAGAACACATCTTTGGGAGAGTCCAAATGAATACAAAGGCTAACGGAGCTACTACGGATGCCCTTCCAATGCTGGTGCAGGAAACGCTTCAAAAGCACCCCGAGTCGATAAGACACATTTTGCTTGAGCTACGTGCGCTCATCTTTCAGGTCCATCAGGAAGACGCTGACCTGGGTGAGCTGGAGGAAGTGCTGCGGTGGAACGAGCTAAGTTACCTGACGAGCAAACCAGTCACTGGATCCATGATTCGACTGGGAGTGACTAAATCAGGCAAGGCGGCTTTGTTTTTTCATTGTGGAACCACTCTGGTTGAGCGTTTTCGTGAGCAATACACACATCTGTTCGAATTTGAGAAAAACCGCGCAGTGGTGCTTACGCACCCTGTAGACGATACCCAGGCAGAGCTTAAAAATTGTATCAGGCAAGCCCTTCGGTACAAACTGAAAGGCTAACGATCTAGCGTGCCTGAGTGTCAGGCTCGTTGTACCGGGTGCAGGCCGGCCGCTCAAGTCTGTCCAACTCGTGTTTAGCTGTATACTTTGCTAATCGACAACAGCCAACGCTAGATATCTGATGCCAATACATAGAACTTTCACGTCATTTCTTTGTGCGGTAGTCTTGACACTGACCATGTCATTCGTGCTGCTCTCAACTGCCCTGATGTCTAAACCTGCGCTGGCTCAAAACGATTCAGCACCTGTTGCTATCTCCGCGTGCCTGAGTGCATTTGACGGGCACCCTTTTGGCAAGAATCCATCGTTCCGAACGCTGCCCGTAAAAGTGAAAGTGTTTGGTATTGGCAAAGACACCATCGATGACACAGTCACCGATTCGCCTGAGCTGGTCTACGTTCGTACAGGTGTAAACGTGGCAGGTGGTAGCGTTGTTAAATTGAATAACCCCAATGGCTGGTATTGCATGCGATCGTCTGTCAACGTCATGGGCGGCATGATTATTCGATTGGCTTGTGACGCAAAATTTGTGATGATCGGGCAAGGCGCAACTGTATTTGGCGGCTCGGATACTGAAAGCTCTGGAACTACCGTAATGGGCAGCACAAAGGTTGAGCGCGACTGCTAACAAGCTTTTTAGTGCTGGATTTCGCAAGTCCATATCCATTCTTGTTTCACAACCAGACTTAGGCTGCTATGCAGTTTCGATTTTCATTCCGACGGTACCGAACACTATGTGTATTGTTTTTAAGCACGGCTTTGATAGCTTGCAGCGGTGTTCCAAAACTCAGTGAATCGTCTCTTTCAACCAGCAGGGGCTTGGCACTGTTTGAGGCCACCACTGTTGCTCATGGGCGGGAGGCGTTCGAACAGATCAACGATCTGAGTATTGCCTACGATAGCCACTGGTATAAGCTGATCCAGAAAATTCAGCCTGTATTGACTGATGGTCAATACAGGCAAGGCTCGGAAGAGAGGCTGATTCTCTCTGATGGAATTACTGCGCAAATGCATACCGGCGAGGCTGGTAAGAAATTTGTCCTACGCCAACGTGACTACGCTCTCGACACGTTAAACGGTAGCACTCAAGTCTGGTTCAATGGCGAGAAAGCTGTCGATCCGGTGGTGATTGATTCCGCCTCGCTCGTTGTTGATGCCTATCGGGTATTTATTCTCGGGCCACTGCACTACCTCGCCGGTGATCATATTTTTAGGGACGCAGGAGCAACCACCATAGATGGCCGGATGGTCGACAAGTTGCTTGTTGTCACTCGGCCCGGTCTGGGGGAGTCTATGGAAGATCGTCATTTACTTTACATTGATCGCCAGACGCGCCTTACTGTTCGCATTCGATTTACGCTGGAAGGGTTGGACTCGACCCGGGGCGCGGTTGTCGAAACCGATTTTTCCGACTTTGTGGCGATGTATGGTGTGATGTGGCCAACGACTTTTTTCGAGCGAGTGACCAAGCCTATTCCTAATCTACCTGCTCATGAATGGTCATTGCTGGGCCTGGACATCAACAGAGGACTTGCTGCTGATGACTTCATCAACGGTCAGTACAGCGAACGTGCAGCTGTGCCTGCCAAACGTTTGGAGCAATCCGATGGACCTTAGCGATACACTCTTGTCACAATATCTGGTTCTGCATGATGAAAAAGAG
>JALZVU010000141.1 GCA_023301795.1 Granulosicoccus sp. | reverse complement strand
CAGTATAACCCCCAAAGCGATAGGGTTACATTGAACCGTGGTGATGATACTGCAAGAGTGCTGATACTCATATGACTGTAATTCCATTTGTTGCATAAGGCAAAAACGCTCCGCCACTGCTGGATGCCCCCGGCGATGGTCAGTTAAGTGTAGACAACAGTTCGGCAAGTGCCAGTAGAGATAACTTGCCGCTCCAAGCGTAACGTGGAACGGCGTACGAAGGGCTGATCTAGTGCTGTTTTGGGAAGATTACCTGTGTTTTCGTGAAAACAAATGTGTCCTAGCGGGTAACGTGATTGTCATGCCCCACAGTCTTGGCCCGATAAGCCTTTCAGATCGATATGAGAGTCGAACTGGCGGCCGAATAGATGCACTGAGAGCACCTACTCGGATGGCCGTAAGAGTGTTTTATTAATCCAACTGCTCGCGATAGTAAGCGTAGTGTCTTGGCGTAGGCGTGGAGGACGCGTTCATAATGCAGCCGCTGACGCGCACGCCTGAGAATGTCAGTCGTTTCAGAGCCTCTTGTAGCTGCGGCTCTTTTACCTCACCTTCCTTGACGACCATGATGGTAGAACCAACATGTTTACCCAAGGCTGCGGCAGTGGATACGCTGAGCACGGGTGGGGTGTCTATAATGGCAATGTCAAAGCGCGGCGCAACAACATTGAGAAACGCCCCAAACTCTTTATCGCTAGGCATATCAACACCGTTGCCAGTGCCAGAAAAACCGCGCGGTATGCAATATAAATTCTGCACTGAGGTGGCTTTTACAGTCTCTTTAAGTTCACTCTTGCCCCGCACGACCTCAGGTAACCCTGGGCCTGCGTTCAGGCCTAGTGATTTATGCAGCTGGCCACGCTGATAATCTGCGTCGATGAGTAATACACGTTTACCAGTTTGCGCCAGCAGCACAGCCAGGTTAAGGCTTAGAAACGATTTACCCATGCTGGGCAGTGGGCTGGTAAACATCAGAACATTGTTGTTCGCTCCAGACATGACATCTTCCAGCATGCTGCGCAGGCCTCGCAGCGTCTCGATGGAATAGTCTTCGGGCTTGGATAGCGCGAGAACATTGCCAGAAATCGCCTTGGTTGCAGATTCTCCGCTGGGCCCGGCAAGCAAGCGACTTGGATCGATCGCTGTAGGTGCTCCAAGTCGGCGCTGTGCTGTGCTTTTGGGAATGTTCATGTACACAGGCAGTCCGGAAGCACTTTCCAGAGACTCTTGATCACTGATGACTGTTGACAGGGCAGAGCGCAATGTCAGGTACAACATGTACAGAAATAAGGTGGTTAGCATCCCGCCAACAATGGCTAGCAGCTTGTTGGGTGACACCGGCTTTCTGGGGGTCAGTGCGTCATCGATAATCTGTACCTCACCCACGTTACCCACGTTGGCCAAGCGAAGTTGCTGCAGCGTCTCGCTCATTTCTATGAAGCGGTCGCGGCTGGTATCCAAGCCGTCTTGGAGAACAGCGAGTTCTCTTTCAGTGTCCGGAGCAGCTACGATGCCTCCGCGGATTTGTCCGATCTTGTCGTTGAGAACATCAATCTCCTTCTGCAGTCTTTTTGGCGTGGGGTGAGCCACTGTGTAACGTTTCAGCAGATCGTCTCGTTCAACCTCTTTTTCGAGCAGCTGGATCTCTAGGGTGTCTAGTTGTCCAAGTTTCAGATCTACCTGAGTATCGCGGACCGTACCCGAGTTGCGTCTGAAGTCAGCTAGCGCTACTTCTGCTGTTCGAAGTTCAGCTTCAACGGTAGGCAGCTGAGCTTCAAAAAATTCGAGTCGCTCATCGGTTGAACGGTTCTGAGTGCCGAGTTTGACCCTTTCGTATTCCTGCAACACGGCATTGGTGATATCTGCAATTTGTGCAGGATCCTCGCCACGCAACCGCACGGTGATCATGCGGGATTTGCTATCGGTAGTTTCGGTCGCCAGGTTGCTGCGCAGAGCTGTGACGGTGGATTGCAGCGAGGCGCGCATAATGGAGAATTGCACACCTGGGGCTGCCGAAAGCTGCGCAACGGTAATCTGTAGTTGTGATTCATCATCGAGCTGAACCTGCACAGATTCTCCTACTGGTGCACGTTCTATCAGCGTCTGCGCTTCGTATTCGACACTGTAGGTGCCATCTTCAAGTGCTGTTAGTTGCAGCGCGGTGTCTTCCCATCGCCGTGGAAGGTCAAGCTGTGTCAGTTCAATTGATTCATTGCCCCAGGCGTACTGGCTGACAAAGCCGATGCTAGATGCGAATTCGGCAAGAAATGGTATATCTTGCGTAATGTCACCGAGCACTGGCAGGCGCTTGGGTTCAGCAGAAAGCCTTAGCTGATACGCATCGACAACAGGCGTAAGCACGCGTCTGGAGGTAAGCAGGTTTTCCTCTTCCTTGATGGTGGGCGCGTTCCAATCGATTTGTTGGGTGCGATCCTCATCCTCGGCAAGGTTCCGGCTTTCATTCACCTCGACAAGCGCTGAAGCTTCATAAATGCTTTTGGTGCTTGTCAGATACACCCATGCCAGACCGAGGCCGAGCAGCAGAGTGATCAGCAGGCCGAATTTATGGCGCAGCAAAAGCCTGAGATACTCTTTGGCATCGCTGGTTGCTGGTACAGTCGCATATCCTTGCATTGGCACACCTGTTTGCGGATAGTTCAAAGTCTTCATTAAAGCGTGGTCCGTCGTATCTAGCGTGAGAGATTGCCTGGAAATAGCATTTCGCTATAGGGCGCCCTCGCGGCACTTATTGCTCAGAATTATAGGCTGCATTGCGTGCCCTGCAGTTCACAAGACTAAAGACGCAATAAACTCCTACTGATAGCGCTATTGTATCAATACACCTACGCAGCGTTGTGAACATGTATCAATAAAATGGTTGTGGGAGCCAGATTTAATCAGTTTGAGAGGTAGTGCAACGTTAGTACATGACGTAACGTTTGGCGGTCCGGCATCACTCGCGCTTGCCAGTAACCCTTGTCAGCCTAGCTGCCAGTGTCGCTTGCGAACAGTTTTTCGACGCTCAGTGGAACAATGACGAAGGCAGAACGTATTCCATGTCATAAAATGCGGTTGTTGCCATCCGTATCTGGCTGATCAGTCAGTCTCTATCCATGATGTTTTTTACGCTAAATGTATCCATTCAATGCTATTGAACGCTGTAAACAACAAAGTGCAATTAACGTGCACAATAGAGCAGCAGAGAATGGTGTTGCCACGCAAAACGCTTGACGCTTGGATGCCAAAGGCGTGGCTATTGGCGGGGCTTGCTTGTACTGCGGCGTTGCAAAGCTGTTCTGGTGAGGCACCGGTTAATCAGTCTTCGTTTTCTTCATCAGAGCTGTCGGACCTGTCTGGTCAGCTGCTGGAGGTACTGGATGACGGAGCAGAGCTATTCAGTGCCCCCGCACAGCCCGATTTGCCGGCCGATCTCAGTGCTCATTCTGGTGCGCAGTTCGAATCCTTTTCCCTCGAAACTGTGCTGTCCCTCGATGATGAGGCTAGTCAGGCTCTAACCACCCCAGTGGCTGCGCTGATTGCACAGATTGACCGGTTCGCCCTGCGACCGGTTAGTGGACCAAACGAGGCTGAGCCAGACGATAATGGGTCACAATGGCGTTTCGACGGCATCATGCGCTCACGTGTGTTCGTTGATTCAGTGTCATCGGAAAACCTGCCAACTGGAGCCTCTGACACGACAGCATCGGGCCACCGTGCGCTAGGTGCTCTGAGAAATGTCGAGCTCAGTGAGTCAGTGCAGCGCATGGCGCTTGATCTGGCAGGTGCCACGCCGCAGAGTCTGTGGGTAGGTGCAGACAGGCTCGACATTCGCGTGGCCGGTACTAATACGTCGCCGTGCTATCGCAGCTATCGCTGGGAGGCTGCGCTGTCACCGATGCAGCGGATAGCATTGGATTTCACGATGGAGTCCTGCCCGGAAGCATCCTCTCTGGGGGAGTTGAACACTTGGGCTGCATCTGCGGTTGAGGTTTCGGGCGCTCTGACATCCCTGGATGGCGAGGGCGAGGCCAGTGTTACGGCGTTGTCAGGCGTGGCTTGGTTCCGGCAGAGTTGGGGCAATGTGCCCTCTGGTGCTGGTGCTGTCGTAATAGACACTTTGACGCTGGCTCTGGACGACAACAGTCATCTGGAGGTGTCGAGAAGTAAAAGGCGCAGTGGACGTGGGCCTAAAACAGTTTCTGCCACGCTTCACGCTCAGGGAAAGGCTCCGACATCGATAGAACTGATGTGGGAGGACAGTGCAGAGTCCCTTTTGGCAGCTTCTGGAAGCGCCTATCCTCAGTCCATCGCGCTCCGATCTGCTGATGATTCGCTACGCGTCACTGCAACGGTCATGAATCGTTTGTCAGAGGCCAATACAGGATCTGATGTACGCGCGCACGTGCCTGTTGTGGTTACTGGCACGCACACAGGGGTGGGTTTCGTATCATTGACAGCATTGCCGGTTGATGGAAGTGATCAGGTAGGGTTGTGAGTTTGCTCATGGGATATTCAGGGAAAATGTTGAGTCGAATTAGTGCTAAGCGGCGAACAATCGAGAAAGTGCAAGCGGACCTTGTGTGGCAGCCCCATGGGGCACCGCTCTTGATACTGTGCAAGCCAAGCACTATGCGGCGTCTGGTCATGGTTGCTGCTCTGACTCTGCTTAGCGGCTGCAATTCATCAGATCAATCTGCTTCTAATGGGGCGGCTGCGAAAGTTGTTGCGGCAGAATCTGCCGATATTGAATCGCTCGATACCAGCAACGGGCAGGTCGAAAAAGAGTTGCCGCCGATCGCTCAGATCGCCACGGCAATCAGCGAAATTGTCGACACCTCCGACTTGGCGGGTGCAAGGGCAGAACAATGGAGTGCCGCGCGCTTTGCCACCGCTGGCACGATTGCCGCAGCCCAGCAGCGCCCCGGGGATAGTGAAGAAGGTCGTCGCGCCTTGGTGGAGGAGCCCTATGTCAGCTGTGGTATTCCAGAACGCGTTTACCGTCAGTTGCTGACAGCGTCTGAGGCGACACCTATTGAAGGGCGATATGCTGAAGCTGACGGGCTGCCATATTCCGTTAATGTATCCACAAACAATGACGATGTGCGGATTGTCAGCAATAACTGCCTGACCTGCCATGGTACTGAGCTGTTTGGCGAGCTGGTAGTCGGGCTGGGCAACGAATTTCTGGATTTCACCAATGACGCCTCACTATTAGTGGAGCGTGCTGGTGCGCTGGTGCAGGGTGAGGATGAAACGCGTGCCTGGGAGCTCTACGCGGATCGCATCGGAGCCATTGCGCCTTACATGCGCCCGCATACAGTGGGGGTCAATCCTGCTAATAACCTCACATTTGCCTTGATTGCACATCGACGTGCAAAAGATAACGCCTGGTCTGAAACCCCGCTGCTGCCACTTCCACCTACCGATGTGCCGCCTGTCAGCGTGCCTCCCTGGTGGCGCATGGCCAAAAAGCCTGCCATGTTTAATCTGGGCGAAGGTAGGCTGGACCATGCGCGCATCATGATGGCTGCCTCTATGTTGTGCACCGACACGCCTCAAGAGCTGGAAGTCATTGATGCCTATGCGCCCGATATTCGAGCCTACATTGCCAGCCTGACACCACCGGCTTACCCGTTTCCAGTTGATCAGGGTCTGGCTGATGCCGGTGGTGACGTTTTTCGTGCTAACTGCTCGCATTGTCACGGCAACTATGAAGGTGAGGGCGATTACCCCGCGCGGCTTGTACCTATCGATATTGTTCAGACAGACAGTACGCTGGTGGATTTTGCCCACGGACCGGGCTTGCCTTACATAGATTGGTTTAATCGCTCCTATTACGGCGAGTTATCAACCGCTGCGCCTGGTCCCGGGTATGTGGCGCCGCCACTGGATGGTATTTGGGCAACCGGGCCTTTTCTGCACAATGGCTCGGTACCCACTATTGCCATGGTTCTGGAAAGTGGGCAAAGGCCACGATACTGGCAGCACGACGTGCGCGATGCTTCAGACAAGGCCAGCTATGATCAAGTGCGGTTAGGTTGGGCTCACACGGTGCTTGACATTGGCAAATCGGCGGCCTCTGATGTGCATATTTACGACACCGACAAACCCGGATACGCGAATGTTGGGCATCTGTTTGGCGATCATCTGTCAGACGACGAAAGAGTAGCCGTCATTGAGTACCTTAAAACGTTGTAGTTGCCGTCTCCAGCGTGATGGCATCTGGTCCCTCTTGCGATTAGCAGCTGGCTCAGGAGTCGGTGCATCAATGCACAGACTCCTGAGGGCGATACGGTTAGAATCACCCGCTTAACCAGAACAGCCCAGGCTCGTAAACATGCTCAAGACTCCCTATTTGTTGTTCCTTGGTGACGCACCCGATGCATTAGCCGCCAAAGTGGCTCAAGGCGTGAAAGATTGGCGTCCGGAATTTTGTGTGGGTCAGTTTCGGATGAGCGGTTGTAACGCTGATATGGGTCTGGCCGACATGACCATCGAAGAGGCTATTGCCGCTGGTGCTAAAACGCTTGTGGTAGGGGTTGCTAATCGTGGTGGCCAGATCAGTGAAAGCTGGAATGCTGTGTTCGAACAGGCATTGAGCGCCGGAATGGATATCGCATCGGGTCTGCACAATCTGCTCACTGACAACCCCTCGCTGGTTGATCTGGCGGCACGGCACGGTCAATCACTATTTGATGTGAGAATTCCGCAGCAGCGCTTTCCTATTGCAAATGCCGAAAAACGTACTGGTAAGCGCTGTCTTGCGGTGGGCACTGACTGCTCCATTGGTAAGATGTACACAGCGATTGCCATGGAAAAAACCATGCGTGAAAGAGGCATGAAGGTGACATTTCGTGCCACGGGTCAAACGGGCATATTAATCACCGCCAGTGGTATTCCTCTGGATGCCATCGTGGCTGATTTCATGGCAGGCTCTGTGGAATGGCTGACGCCTGATAATGATGCTGATCATTGGGATCTTATTGAAGGGCAGGGCAGTCTGTTTCATGCTTCTTATTCTGGCGTTACGCTGGCACTTATTCATGGTGGCGCACCCGATGCTCTGATTTTGTGTCACGAGCCGACGCGCACTCACATGCGCGGTTTGCCCCACTGTTCACTGCCAACACTTGAGCAGTTGAGAGACACCTCATTGAATCTTGCGCGTATCGTGAATCCTGAGTGTCAGGTGGTGGGTATTTCCATTAACACTGCAGCATTGGGCTCCGATGCCGCACTTGCGTACATGGCCGAAGTTGAGGCACGTATGGGTCTGCCCACTATCGATCCTTTCAGGCACGGCGCTGACCGACTTGTGGATGCGCTAGGATGAGTGTTGGGTGTGAGTTGTCAGTCTCTCGCAACACTTTCGCTACTCGCGGCACGTTCACCATTTCGCGCGGGTCGCGCACTGAAGCCTGTGTTCTGACAGTGCGGCTTGTCAGTGGAGACGCTGTTGGTGTCGGCGAATGCGTCCCTTACGCGCGTTATGGTGAAACTCTGGACAGTGTCACCGAGCAAATTCTGTCTTTCCAGGAAGCATTGCGTGACGGCATGGATCGGCAAGCCCTGCAAAGCGCCATGGCTCCTGGTGCTGGTCGTAATGCACTGGATTGTGCGCTCTGGGATCTGGAGTCAAAGCGCACCGATACACCGGTGTGGCAGCTTGCCGGTCTGGCAGCTCCCGAACCTGTTATCACCGCGTACACCTTGTCGCTGGATACGCCTGACAACATGTGCGCTGCAGCTGAGAAACATGCCTTCAGACCACTGTTGAAAATAAAGCTGGGGGGTGAGGGTGATCTTGCACGATTGGAAGCGGTGCGCCGTGGAGCTCCCGATGCGACGTTGATCGTTGATGCCAATGAAGGCTGGAGTGCTGACGATTACGATGCCCTTGCGCCCGTTATGTTGTCTTTGGGCGTCACGTTGGTGGAGCAGCCACTACCTGCGGATAATGATGAGCTGCTTAAGGGGCGGACGCGCCCTTTGCCCGTATGCGCTGACGAGGCGTGTCACGATCAGCACAGCCTTGAGAAACTCAGCGGTAAATACGACGTTGTGAATATCAAGCTGGACAAAACCGGTGGTCTCACTGAGGCCTTGGCGTTACGCGAGGCGGCAACTGCTGCTGGGTTTGGTGTGATGGTGGGCTGTATGGTTGGGAGCTCTTTGGCCATGGCGCCTGCGCTACTCGTGGCTCAAGGCGTCGAATTTGTCGATCTGGACGGTCCGTTGCTACTGGCGCAGGACCGAGAAACACCCATGCATTTTGAAGGGAGTCTGATTCACCCTGCGCCCCGTATGCTTTGGGGATAGGACTGTTGCAGCGCAATATGCAAGCAGCGGAATAGACCCTGTGTCTATTCTGCAGCCGGTTTATTTGTTGCTAACAGTAGAATGAGGCCGTTGGCAATCAGCCAGCAGCAATGGATTGAAATCGTAGGCATGGTTAAACCAGACAGTGTTAAGCAAATGGTGGTTGTCGGCGGTGGAGCCGGCGGTCTAGAACTGGTAGTTAAACTTGCGAAAAAGCTCAAACGTGATGCTAGCGTGCGCGTGGTGCTCGTTGATAAGAACGCCTCGCATATCTGGAAGCCCTTGTTACACGAGGTGGCTACAGGCTCGCTCGATAGCCATCACGATGAAACCAGTTATCGCATGCTGGCCAGAAAGTACGGATTCGATTTTGTTTTGGGGCGAGTAACCAGCGTCGATACTGAGAAGCAGAGCATCGGTATTGCATCAGAGGATGATGATGACGGTGCTGAGCTTGTTGCGGCACGCGATCTTTCATTTGATGAGTTGGTGCTGTGTCCCGGCAGCAGAAGTAATGACTTTGGAACCTCGGGTGTGGCAGCCCATTGCGTCAAACTGGACTCACGCGAGCAAGCAGAGCGATTCCACAAGCTCTATCTCAAGCAGCTCCATAAAGTCAGTGCGGCAAAAGATGACAGCACGCAGTTGTCGGTCGTTATTGTCGGCGGAGGTGCTACTGGGGTTGAGCTGGCAGCAGATCTGCACAACGTTGCTGGCAGATTACAGGATTACGGTTTTCAGACCTTCTCGCAAGCGCGTCTGAAGGTATCGGTGATCGAGGCGGGGCCTGTGTTGCTACCACGTTTGCCTGAGCGAATTGGTGTCAGTGTCAAACGCGAGCTCGAATCGATCGGTGTGGATGTTCTGACAGCTACTAAAATTGAAAGTGCTGCGGCTGATGCCCTGTTTACCAGCGAAGGTGTGCGCATACCGGCTGACGTCAGTGTCTGGGCAGCGGGTGTTCGGGCGCCATCGTTTCTGGGTGAGAGTGGTTTGCCGGTAGACAATCTGGGCCGTGTGAAAGTCAACGCTGATCTGACGGTGGAAGGGTATTCGACGATCTATGCGGCGGGCGATTGTGCATGTTGCCCGACGGCAGATGGCGGCACAGTGCCTCCAAGAGCTCAATCAGCGCATCAAATGGCTTCGATCGTGGCTCACAATATTGTGGCCCGCCATAAGAACAAAAGCAGCAAGGATTTTGTTTACAAGGATTTTGGCAGCTTGATTAGCTTGTCGCGCTTTTCCACAGTGGGCAATCTGATGGGAAATCTAATGCGCGGTTCGGTATTCATCGAGGGCTGGCTGGCACGAATGTTTTATCTGTCGCTATACCGAATGCATCAAAATGCCGTGCATGGCCCGTTTTCAACTGTTCTGATTATGCTGGGCGATCGCATCTACAAGCATACGAGAGCGGACTTGAAGCTCCACTAAAGAGCGGGTAGAGCTACACGGCTGTTGGCTGTTGCCGTTTAATGCTATGAGATCGCGATTGTTTTCACTGAAGCCTGTGTTTCACAGGCTCCAGCACTCGATTGACTACGCTAATTAATCAACCTTGTCGGCAGTATTCCTGTCTCCCAGCTCGTTCACCTTCTTGTCTACCTTAGAAGCGGCACGCGTGACCAAATCGCCTTCGTCAGCCACGGGGGCCTTAGGTCTGGCGACCTTGGTACCTAGTGTTGACTCGAGTTTTTCCATGCTGCCGGAAACCTTGCCCAATACCTTGCCAAAAACCGAGGATCCTTCGACCGCTGCACGTTTTTCTTCGTAGGTACCCGCCAGGTTTTTAGCTCCTGAAGCCACCCGCCGGCTGATTTCCTCGGACGTAGTGGAGACTTGTCTGGAGGCTCTCGCTACAAGCGTTTCGTCTCGGTCTGTTCCGTCGGGATTTTTGCTGTTCAGGTTGGAAGCCTGCTTGACTTTTGCTTCCAGCTTTCCTTCCCAGCCGGCTGTTTTTTCCTGAACTTTTGATACTGCTCTGGCGAATCGTGAATCTTCCTGGTAGATGGACATCTTTCCGTCTGGACCTACCGCGCCGGTGCCAGTGCGCATGGTGAAATTAGCTAGCAGGCCTTCATCACTGGCAACTGCTTCATCGTGACTGTGTGCCTGTACCCAGCGGCGCTCGTTCAGAGCATTGAAAAACAACCAGGCTGCTAGGGCAAGCAGACTTATGGTGCAAATCCAGATCATCAAAAGCTCCGTTTAGCGGACTAACCGATGCTGGTTAGTCGACAAATGTTTGAACATCGAAAATGGTGGCTGTTACCAGCTCGTGATAGAACCTCGGCTGTTGCCAAGACGCTGCCTGCGATAATACGCGTTCAGCGATGACGCCTCAAGCCTCTGCAGGTGTCCTTTTTGATGTTTGCTCAGGTATTCCATTAGCCACGTTAGCGATCAAATCGTAATGCTGGCCAATGTAGATACGAATCCACTGCGAATAGTTGTCGGGGTGTACTTTGATATCTTCCCGCAGTTCAGCCATATCGTGCCATCGAACAGCTTGCACCTCGTCACGGTCAAATAGTGTCGGCAGTGTGTCGTCATCAATGTAACCGGCGAAGCAGTGGGAGGTCTCATTTTCAAAAAGCTCACCGCCCACGTCAGCCTCATAGGCGATTGTTCCGAAAACTGTCAGATCGATTTCACGGCAACCTACCTCTTCGAACAGGCGTCGTTCGGCGCAGTCGGGGAGTGATTCGTTCCAGCGCGGGTGCGAGCAGCAGGTGTTGGCCCACAATCCACCGGAGTGGTATTTGCAGTCAGCACGCTGCTGCAGCAGCATTCGTCCGCGATTAAACAGGAATACAGACACCGCCAGGTGCGGCACATTTTGCACATGTGCGTCCCACTTGTTGATCGGGTAGAGATCGCCATTATCACCAATAGCGGTGATGACTTCTTTCTGGGTTTGGCGTTGAACATCTAACATGGGCATTTCATGCTCTTTGAACTGAGTCTGGGGACATATGATGACCTGCTATTCGATACGTTAATCTAACAGAACAGGACGTGTACTTCTTGGCATACGAAAGGGCAGCAGAGCGCGGACCCAGCGTGTGTCGAATCGATCGAGATACAAGCTTTCGTGCACGGTGCTCTGCTGATGCCCATCGTGGGTCTCGATGAAACGTGAGCGCGAGTAGAATGGAGTATCTTCAAGGGTTTGAAGTTCACTTATGTTTACATTGTCAGGGGTGCGTGCGGATCTTGGAATTCGCCAGTATCGGGTGGGCGCCAGCTGATGCGTTTTTGGTGCGTCAAGCTTAGTTACAGTGCCGTTAGCCGCGTAACGCATGCTTTTCTGGCTGTGGTTACCTTGTCGATCAGTCACGTCATAGTGAATAGTGGTGGCATTGTCTGGCTCATGACTGCGCGACCACACCCAGTGAGAAAAGCTGGATTCCAGCGGTACATCACCATAGTTGCTGTCTACATAAGCCGCACCTTGCCACGATAGAGCGGGGGACGTCAGATCAACACTGATGCGGGTTTGCGGGGCTACAGGTTGCCAGAAATGCTGTGCTGAACCAGCGTCGTCAGTGTCAAGTGGCACAGCTAGCAGATCGTAATCAGGTAGATCAATAGTCACTGTGCCGCGGACTCGTGTGAGAAAAGGAGTCGATATTTCGTTCACGGATATAGAGATTTTGCGCTCATTCAGGTGGATGTAACTCTTTCCGATACTCAAGCGCTCTTTCGATCGGCGTACCGACGCATCGGTTCTTTCTGTCATGCACCAGCGCCACGGAGCACCGTAGAGTGCCACATTTACGGCGCAATGGTTACCAGCGGGTGTAAGTCCGCGCTTGCGTGCTCGTGCGTAGTAGGGAGAAAAAACACTGCCTATGAAGACAATGAGTGTGAGCGCATGCTGACCGTCATCGCTTATGGCATCTAAGTACCACCACCGATAGCCGTTCTTGTTTACAGATTCCGTGAAAGATGGAATTGACATGAGACGAAGTGTCTATTTTGGTTGACACAAGCATTATGTCAGAATAACCTGACACTAGGCCATCACAGAATTTCATCATGGATGTCATCAAACATATCGAGCAGATATTAGGTCGGGCGATGAGTGAGATCACGGTATCTCCCTGTCCCACAAAGCTGGCATCTGCCTTGAATTACGCCGTATTCCCAGGAGGCGCAAGAGTACGCCCCAAGCTGGTGATGGCTGTCGCCCAAGCGTGTGCTGATGCTTCAGCGCCGCTAGCTCATCAGGCCGCAGTGGCCATCGAATTCCTTCACTGTGCCTCGCTTGTGCAAGACGATCTGGCTTGTTTTGACGACTCTGCCATGCGTCGTGGAAAGCCAACACTGCATCGGGCGTATGACGAAAGGCTGGCCATATTGGCATCAGATGCGTTGATAGTCGGAGCGTTTGAGCGCATAAGTTCTGTTAAAAATGTTGATGCAGCCACTCAGTTGGCGTTGATAAACGTGTTGTCACATCAGGTGGGTGCCATCCACGGCATCACAGCAGGGCAGGCCTGGGAATGTGAAGACTTAATAGACACTGATGCCTATCACCGTGCCAAAACAGGTGCCTTATTTGCGGCAGCAACGCAGGCCGGTGCCTTGTCGGTAGGGTCTGATGACAAGCCCTGGGCTGTTATTGGGCATCTGGTCGGTAGCGCTTACCAGATTGCAGACGACATTCATGACGTGTTGGGTGATTCCTCCGAGATGGGCAAGCCTGTCAATGTGGATGCCACACACGATCGTCCTAACTACGTCCATGACTTGGGCGTTGACCATTCGGTTGAAAAGCTTAAAAGGCTCATACAGCAGGTGATCGATTCAGTGCCTGATTGCAAAAACGCCGATTTTTTCATTGAAACGATTCGCCATGAGGCGCACCGCTTTCTACCAAAGGAGGTTGCCCTCAGTGCAGCGTAATACATCTACAACGTCACTCTTTGGTGACGATAGCAGCGAACACTTGGCCGATACCGCACCGTCTGAATCCATTTCAGACAGAATTTTCGGGTGGCGTAATCGACTACTGGCCAATCCGGCATTTCATCGCAAGGCGCGGCGTAACCCACTGATGCGCTTTATGGCTCAACGTCGGGCCAGAGCATTGTTTGATCTGGTGTCAGGCTTTGTGTACTCGCAAATTCTGTCAACGTGTGTGCAGCTTGATGTGTTCAAGATTTTGCAAGATGGACCTATGCATCGGGATGCCATTGCACGTTCCACAGGTCTGGATCGTGATGCAACGGATGTACTGTTGCGTGCGGCCACCTCTCTTAAATTGATCGAAAATCGTGGCGAAGACCGTTACGGTCTGGGTATCCACGGGGCGGCACTGCTGGCCAATCCCGGTGTCTGCAAGATGATCGAGCATCACACCTTTTTATACCGTGATATGACTGACCCTGTTGCGCTGCTAAAGCGTGAGCAAGATGAAACCATGTTGTCCATGTTCTGGGATTATGCCGGTGCGCGGCAGCAACAGAGCGGCGATACGCTAGGTACAGAGCCGTATACCGATTTGATGAGTGCTTCTCAGGCTATGGTTGCTGAGCAGATTATCGATACTTATCCACTGCATACGCACCAGCGTTTGCTGGATGTTGGCGGCGGTGATGGCACATTCTTGCGCACTGTGGCTCAGGCAGCACCAGATTTGTCACTCATGCTATTCGACTTGCCGCCGGTTGCTGACCAGGCCAGGGCACGATTTGCACAAAGTGATATCCCGAATGATGTGAGTTGTCACGGTGGCAGCATTTTCGAGAATGACTTGCCAAAAGGGGCCGATATTGTCTCGCTGGTTCGTATTGTCCACGATCACAACGATGATGCAGCGTTAGCCATTCTGAAGCGCTGCCATGCGGCCTTGCCAGCTGGCGGCACCTTATTGCTGGCTGAACCAATGGCTCGTGAAAAGGTGGGCGATCCTGCTACAGATGCCTACTTCGGACTGTACTTGCATGCCATGGGTCGTGGGCGTCCTCGCACAGCGCCTGAATTGCAGGCATTGATTGCACAGGCTGGTTTCACACGTTGTACGTCGATGCGTACGCATTTGCCTATGTTGACCAGTCTTCTGATAGCGAAAGCTTGAAGCTATTGCACCGTCTTCACAGGCGTTGTGAATTGGTCAAAATTTGTTCGATTATATCTGTCAACCAAGGTTGACAATAAATTGTGTCAATGTAAACTGACACAGCTGGTTTTCTCACACTAAGGGATCGTTTTGTATGTCAGTACCGTTGTCTTCCACTGCAGTCGTCTTTGAGCAACCCGGTAAGCTGGCGTTGCGATCTGTCGATTTGGTAGATCCAACAAGTGTCGATCTTGTCGTTGATATTCAGGCGTCAGGCATCAGTACAGGTACTGAGAAACTTCTCTGGACAGGCACCATGCCAGCGTTTCCGGGCTTGAGTTATCCCCTAGTTCCGGGCTACGAAGCTGTCGGTGTAGTAAGACAAGTGGGCGAAGATTGTTCTCTGGCGGTCGGTGATCAGGTATTTGTCCCGGGTGCCAGCTGCTATCAAGGTGATGTTCGCGGTCTTTTTGGTGCCAGCGCCTCGACAGTGGTGATTCCCGAGCAGCGCGCTATAGGGGTGTCAGGGTTGCCCACCGATCAGGCAACACTTCTGGCTTTGGCCGCTACGGCCATGCACATCCTTACTTATCGCCTACGTCAGGAACAGGCATCAAAGGGCCAGACCATCAACATCTCTGACATTGTCCCGCACGTGCCCCAACTTATTATTGGTCACGGTGTTTTGGGCAGGCTTCTGGCCAGAATCTGTATAGCCATGGGAGCCGATGCGCCCGTGGTCTGGGAGCTAGACCAGCAGCGCCGAGATGGCGCCACAGGTTACGAGGTTATTGCTCCTGATGACGATGAAGGTGCGCCTCGGCAGCATATCGTTGATGTTAGCGGAGCCTGTGGTGATCATTTCAACCAACTTATTTCACGTCTTGCCAAAGGAGGGCGCCTGACATTGGGCGGTTTCTATAACGAGCCTGTGAATTTTAACTTTGCGCCTGCTTTTATGCGTGAAGCCACATTGGGTATTGCCGCCGAGTGGGTGCCTGATGATTTGTCCCTAACGTTAGCGCTGGTTCAAGCCGGTGCTTTGAGTCTGAACGGACTCGTTACTCACGAATATTCTTTTGATCAGGCAGCCCAGGCTTATCCCCTGGCGTTTAACGACCCCGCCTGTTTGAAAATGATACTTAACTGGAGCGCCTGATGGGTACTACCCACACTGTAGCTATTGACGATCTCAAGACCATGACCGAGCGTTTGCGCAATGAAGCTGCGCAAGAGCCTGATGCGGTGCACACGGGCGAGCCTACTAAAGAGACACAGATCATTGCCATATATGGCAAGGGTGGAATTGGCAAGAGTTTCACATTGGCCAACTTGTCCTACATGATGGCTCAGCAGGGCAAGAAGGTACTTCTTATTGGTTGCGATCCAAAGAGTGATACCACATCGCTGCTGTTTGGCGGTAAAGCATGCCCCACCATCATCGAAACCTCATCAAAGAAAAAGCAGGCTGGTGAGCAAGTGGCCATTGGTGATGTTTGCTTCATTCGTGACGGTGTCTATGCCATGGAGCTTGGTGGTCCTGAAGTAGGTAGAGGTTGTGGCGGTCGCGGCATCATTCACGGGTTTGAACTCATGGAAAAGCTCGGTTTCCACGAATGGGATTTTGATTACGTGCTGCTCGATTTTCTGGGCGACGTGGTGTGCGGTGGTTTTGGACTGCCGATTGCGCGTGACATGTGTCAGAAGGTCATCGTTGTGGCTTCCAATGATATGCAATCACTCTATGTTGCCAACAATGTCTGTTCGGCAGTGGAGTACTTCAGAAAGCTGGGTGGCAACGTGGGTGTGGCTGGCATTGTCGTGAACAAGGACGACGGCACTGGTGAAGCTGCAGCCTTCGCGGAAAAAGTCGGTATTCCTATCCTGAGTGCAATTCCTGCTGATGACGATATTCGCAAGAAAAGCTCTGCTTATCAGATCATTGGCAAACCGGAAGGACGTTGGGGGCCTTTGTTTGAAGACCTCGCTACCAACGTGGGTGAGTCGACGCCACATCATCCGACAACACTGACACAGGATGAGCTTCTAGCATTGTTTGATGGTGATGATTCACAGAATGACTATCCCATGACGCCGGCAACGATAGCCGATCTGTGTGGCAAGTCGTTCATTGATACACCTACTCTTGAAGTGGTCTACGACGAGGCCTGATCATGGGTGAGGAAAAAGACATCGCAGCAGTGGATGCGCCCGAGAATGCCATTGGCACACCGGGCCTTGATGATGGTGCTGGTTGCCATGCAGGAAAAGATGCGCTGGCTGATGCAGCACGTTCTGCAGGCAAAAGCGAAACACTGGATCAGTATGCTAAAGACTATCCGCTAGGCCCTCACGATCAGCCACAAAGCATGTGTCCGGCGTTTGGTTCGTTACGTGTTGGTCTGCGTATGCGTCGCACAGCAACCATTCTTTCTGGCAGTGCCTGCTGCGTTTATGGATTGACGTTTACATCGCATTTTTACGGTGCACGAAGAACGGTTGGTTATGTCCCGTTTGATTCAGAGACGCTGGTTACGGGCAAGCTGTTTGAGGACATTCGCGAGGCTGTCCATAAGATGGCTGACCCTGAGCGCTACGACACCATCATTATTACCAATTTGTGTGTGCCGACAGCCTCTGGTGTGCCACTTGATTTGCTCCCTGATCAGATCAACGGTGTGCGCATCGTGGGTATTGATGTTCCGGGGTTTGGTGTACCTACTCACGCAGAAGCTAAAGATGTTCTGGCTGGTGCGATGCTCAAATACGCTCGGCGTGAAGCGGAGCAGGGCCCGGTAGCTGCGCCTGAAACGCGGCGTACGGATATGCGTACAGTCACACTACTCGGTGAGTTGTTCCCTGCTGATCCGATGGTCATTAGCCAGTTGTTGGCGCCGATGGGTCTGGCTGTAGGGCCTACCGTACCAACCCGTGAGTGGCGCGAGCTGTATTCAGCGCTTGATGGTGCTGTGATAGCTGCCATACATCCTTTTTACACAGCCTCTGTTCGTGAATTTGAACGTGCTGGACGGCCGGTTGTCGGTTCAGCACCTGTGGGTGTTGAAGGTACTTCCAACTGGTTAGATGCCATTGGCAAAGCGTGCAATGTGGAGCAGTCATTGATTGATGCTGCTAAGGATGCTGCCATACCGGTTATCAAACAAGTGTTGGCAGCAACGCCCATCAACGCAAGCTTGATTGTTTCCGGTTACGAAGGCTCTGAGCTTATCGTTGCCAGGCTTGCCATTGAGAGTGGTGCAACGGTTCACTATGTTGGTTCGGCATGTCCCAAGACCTCATGGTCTGCAGATGATCATGCCTGGTTAGAAGCACGCGGTGTTGAAGTGAAGTTTCGTGCATCGCTGGAAGATGATCTGGCAGCATTTGAACACTACAAGCCTGATCTCGCTATTGGCACAACACCTCTGGTGCAGGCAGCTAAGGCCAAAGGCGTTCCGGCTCTGTATTTCACTAATCTGATTTCAGCTCGCCCATTGATGGGTGCTGCAGGTGCAGGTTCGGTGGCCCAAGTGATTAATGCTGCGTTAGGCAACAAGGATCGCTTTAGCAAAATGCAGGAATTCTTTGAAGGCGTAGGCGAGGGGGATACCTCTGGTATCTGGCAAGACACTCCCATGGAACGCCCCGCGTTTCGTCAACAATTTGCGAAAAAGCTGGCCAAGCAGGCAGCTTCTCGCGCCAGCACGGCGACAAGCTGATGTTAGTACTTGATCATGACAGGGCAGGCGGCTACTGGGGTTCGGTATACGCGTTTACTGCTATAAAGGGTTTGCAGGTCATCATTGATGGACCAGTAGGTTGTGAAAATTTACCGGTTACGTCGGTGTTGCACTATACCGACGGCTTACCGCCACACGAGTTACCGATTGTGGTAACTGGTTTGGGCGAAGAAGAGTTGGGTCAGGAAGGTACTGAAAAAGCCATGCGCCGTGCGCACCAGACATTGGATCCTGAATTGCCAGCTGTGGTAGTAACAGGATCTATTGCCGAGATGATTGGCGGTGGTGTGACACCGGAAGGGACAGGCATTCTGCGCTTTCTACCGCGCACCATTGATGAAGATCAGTGGCAGAGTGCTGATCGTGCCATGTACTGGTTATGGACAGAATTTGGTCCTAAGAAAGTGCCTAAGTTGCGCAGGAAAGAAGAAGACAAGCCACGCGTTAACTTGATCGGACCGATGTACGGTCAGTTCAACATGCCGAGCGATGTCGCTGAAATTACACGCCTTGTTGAAGGTATCGGTGCGGAAGTGAACATGAGCTTTCCACT
>JALZVU010000140.1 GCA_023301795.1 Granulosicoccus sp. | reverse complement strand
GATCCACACTGACACACTAAATGAAAGCGGCTTTGTTGAAAGTACCATTGATGCAGTGGCTGGACGGACCATTCATGCCTTTCACACAGAAGGCGCCGGGGGTGGACACGCACCGGACATTATCAAGGTTTGCGCCCTGCCCAACTTTATCCCGTCGTCCACCAACCCGACTCGTCCATACACGGTTAATACCATCGATGAGCATCTGGATATGCTGATGGTCTGCCATCATCTTGATAGCAACATTCCCGAGGACATTGCTTTTGCTGAAAGCCGGATCAGAAAAGAGACCATTGCCGCTGAAGACATCTTGCATGATCTAGGCGCATTTTCAATCATTGCCTCAGACAGTCAGGCCATGGGACGCGTTGGTGAGGTGCTTATTCGCACTTGGCAAACGGCGGATAAAATGAAAAAACAACGCGGCAGGCTGCCTTCTGAGACCGGAGAAAACGATAACCTTCGCGTGCGAAGGTATATTGCAAAGTACACAATTAATCCGGCTATCGCGCATGGCATCAGTGGCCACATTGGCTCTATTGAAGTCGGCAAGCGCGCTGATCTTTGCTTGTGGCATCCAGCGTTTTTCGGAGTAAAGCCTGAGATGGTGGTTTTGGGTGGCAGCATTGTGGCCGCTCCTATGGGCGACCCTAACGCCTCTATACCTACACCGCAGCCCGTACACTACCGCCCGATGTTCGGTGCTTTTGGCAAAGCGATGACCAACAGTTCAGTGACGTTTGTATCACAAGCCGCCATTGATAATTCATTGCAGAGTAGCTTGGGTACTGACAAGCAGATGGTTGCTGTGCAGAACACCCGTGGTGGCATCAGCAAGGCCAGCATGGTTTTGAATACGGCAACACCCACAATAGAGGTGGACACCGAAACGTATGATGTGCGCGCGGACGGTGAATTGCTGACCTGCGAGGCGGCAACCGAGCTGCCAATGGCGCAACGGTACTTTTTGTTTTAGTGCTTATGGCGATGCATCTGAATTCACCTATCTCTTAGCCATTGATCGCCCTGAACCCTGATTTACGCACATGATTACTTGCCACCATATAGAGCGGGCACACACACGTCAGAACGCACCCAATGGTTCTGATCAACAGGTTGACGATACAGTCACGCTGGATGAAACAGACCGACACCGAAGGCGGTTCATGCTGACCTGCGACTCCGGCATGGAGTTTCTGCTGGAACTTGATGCTGTAACGCTGCTTCGCCATGGAGACGTTTTGCGTTTGAGTGATGGACGAGGTGTTCGTGTTCACGCAAAACCTGAGTCACTCTATGAGATTCGCGGCAATGATGCTGCACATCTATTAAAGCTGACGTGGCATGTCGGCAATCGCCATCTTGCCAGTCAGATATTCAGCGATCATGTGCGCATCCGCAGTGATGCGGTTATTCGCACCATGTTGGAGCAGCTAGGTGCGCAGGTGAATCCTATACAAGATGCATTTAATCCTGAAGGCGGTGCTTACGGTGATGCACCGGCGGCGCACGAACACAGCCACAGCCACAGCCACGAACACGATCATAACCACTCGCACAGCCATGAGTGATGTTAGTACTCAGCTGACATTACAAACATGGATGTCTGCCGCCTTTCCCACTGGCGCGTTCACCTGCAGCCATGGTATGGAAGCTGCCATCGAAGATGGACGAATCCATGATGCAAAAACCTGTGAAGACTGGATAGCCGGTATCGTTCAACACGGCAGCGGCTGGAATGACACACTCATAAGCTCGGCCGCGTATTCAATGGTGAATTCCGCGCTACCAACAGGAGCACCTGCGTCCGCAAAATTCATGGCTCAGCGTGAGACATTGGAAGCTTCTCTGAACGAACTCAACGCCCTTGCCATGGCGTTGTGCGCAGGCTCTGAACGCTTAAGGGAAACCACACAATTGGGCACCGCATTCAGCCTGGCAGCAGCAGCAGGGTCAACAGATCACTCGCCAGTAGACTCCTTCGTCAAGGGTGACATCACCCTGCCGGTGGCGATGGGCATTGCAGCATCGCTCGCCAACATTTCACTGGAGCAACTGCTGCCCGCTGGCCTGCAAGCGATGAGCAGCAACCTGGTGTGGATTTGTACGCGACTTGTCCCCTTGGGCCAGACGCAGTCGCTAACTATTATCAATCACCTGCAACCCGTCATCGTGTTAACAGCCGCCAAGGCGTCTGAGAGCACCCTGGACGATCTAGGCTCTTGCTCCCTGCTAGCAGACCTGGCTTCCATCGAACATGAGCAGCTTCGAAGCAGAATCTGCATCACTTGAGAGTACACACGTGAATTCCGTAACCCCAGAACAGTCGGCCAACAGCTCTGCACGAGCAGCTCCACATAAGCGTCAGGCACTACGTGTGGGCATCGGTGGACCCGTGGGCTCGGGTAAGACAACGTTGGTTGCGCAGCTGTGCAAAGCTATGCGTGATGACTATTCAGTGGCTGTCATCACCAACGACATCTACACCCGCGAAGATGCAGACGCACTGGTGCGCTTTCAGGCCCTGTCCGCGGACCGAATTCTGGGGGTAGAAACAGGCGGCTGTCCGCACACCGCGATTCGCGAAGACGCCTCTATCAATCTGCGCGCTGTGGACACACTGACAAAACAGTTCAGCGATCTGGACATTATATTTATAGAGTCAGGTGGTGATAATCTAGCCGCTACATTCTCGCCCGAACTAGCCGATGTGACGCTCTATGTCATCTCTGTTTGTCAGGGCGAGGACATTCCCAGAAAAGGCGGACCTGCCATCACCCGCTCCGATTTACTGATCATCAACAAGAGCGATCTGGCTGTTCATGTTGATGCGAATCTGGACACCATGCGCATCGATGCCGCTAAAGCACGTAGCGTAAAACCCGTAATATTCACGGATATGAAACATGGAGAAGGCGTTGCCGAGGTTGCCAGTTACATCGTCAAACATGGCGGATTGTGAAAATCGGCAATATCGACCGTTCAGTTGACACTTTATAACGGTATTTTCATTATTTTATTTACCGCGAAATCTGTTTAAATTTTGTACAAATTACAACACGTAATCTGCAGAATAAATCTTAGTGCCAGAAGCAGTGAATAAGCTTTAACAGCCACTTCACTGTATTTGAATTTATTCTATTTCAGTGACTTATGGCACTTTGGTATCATTGCCATATCTCAGGTCTTTATGCATCAAGAGCCCAATTACACTCAAGACTAGAACGCAGTGTGTCAACTTTGATTGACACAAATAAGTGACAGTCTTGATTGACACATTCGAATTCCTTGTTTACGATCGATGTCACGCTGATGAGTGATTGAGTCACAAATTCGGTGTGATTCCTGTCTCATCAGGATAACCTGCGTGCAGGTGGTGCACGCGATGATCGATTGTTCCGGTTTTCTGGAGAACACAACCATGACCACTGATACCGCCGAAAAGGTATTCGCAACTGGGCTTACCGTTAGCCAGTCAGAAGAAATGCACAAGCACGTCATTGACGGCGCACGCGTATTTTTTGTGATTGCACTGTTTGCGCATTTTCTGGCATTCGCCCTTACTCCATGGCTCGGCTGAGGTAATACACAATGAATCAAAGTAAAATGTGGCTTGTTGTAAAGCCAACTGTTGGACTTCCTCTGTTTCTGGGTTGGGTGTCTGCGATCTCGTTTGTCGTGCACTACGCAATTCTTAGCAACACGACTTGGTTTCCAGCCTTCTTCGGAGGCTGATAGAAACGTCGAACTCGTGAGCAACTTGGCTCACGGGCTTGATGTAAACCTGGGCTATTCGTGATGATGCCTGATTCTCATTTGTTCCCTGCACTACTAGAAAATTAGACACTTCACGAAGAGTCCAAGTTCGTACAATCTCAATTATTGATTTAACCCCAGCGGGAGACCCATCATGGCGTTGTTAAAACTCATTCCCATCGGGCAGGCCTACGCGTCAGAGGACGATGCACTTGAGGCCATAGATGCCCTCAAAGCCAACGGCTTTGAAGAAGAAGACATTTCCATTGTTACACCGTCCATGATCGAATCCGCCAACCCGGCCATGATGTCGGCAGGTGATCACAATGGTGTTGACACTACCGAGATGCTCGCACAAGTCATTATGAGTGTGCATGAAGCCTCGGATGTCCCCAGCTCACACGCTATGGTATACGCCGAGAGCATCCAGCAGAAAAGAGCTGTTGTATTGATCACAGCACCTTTCGGGCAAGCGCTACTGGCGACCGACACACTCAATAACGGCAAACATATCGACGTTGGTAACATGCCAGCGTTGGAGTATCACACCTGGTTACAGCCTGCACCGTTGTCAGCTCTACTCAATATCCGGGTGCTTTCGCATCGTCGCAGCTGGATGTCACGTCAGTTTGCAGAGCTTACCGAACCTGGCTACTTTCCTACTGAAGGCGTAATGGGTGGCTTGCTGAACAAGAACTCCACGCCGCTGTCAGACAAAATCGGTATGGAGGTGCTCAAGGACAATCCTACGCCACTGTCTTCCAAGCTTGGCTGGTCTATTCTTAAGGACGACCCTACCCCGTTGTCAAACAAGATCGGCATGAAGCCTTTGTCTGACGATGTTCCAGCGAAGAAAACAAGAAGCTTTGGCATGAACTTGCTCTCAGATAATCCTACGCCGTTATCTTCAATGTTCGGTCTTCCCGTTCTAAAGCGCGACGACTAGCGCCCCACTTCAGGATTTTTACGTAGATGCGTCCTGGAAAAAAAATGCTGGCCTCGTGGATTGCCATGGGCCCGCGTTTTCTACCCTTTGCTGATGTCGCGACAAAGGACCTGCCTTTATCGCGACTACTCCGACTTTCCCTGTTTCAGGTATCTGTTGGCATAGCACTGGTACTACTCATCGGCACCCTCAACAGGGTTATGATTGTTGAGCTGAATGTACCGTCATGGCTGGTAGCTGTGATGTTGGCTCTACCTCTTGTATTTGCACCGTTTCGCGCTCTTATTGGATACAAGTCTGACACCCACCGTTGTGCGTTAGGCTGGCGACGTGTTCCCTTTATCTGGAAAGGCACGTTGTGGCAGTTTGGTGGTTTTGCCATTATGCCTTTCGCCCTACTGGTGCTTGCCGGTCAAGGTGAATCCACTAACTGGCCTGCATGGCTCGGCCATGTATCCGCTGGCATTGCCTTTTTACTGGTTGGCGCTGGTGTACACACCGTTCAAACTGCAGGCCTGGCACTTGCCACTGATCTGACACCACCAGAATCCCATCCCAAAGTTGTGGGACTCATGTATGTCACTTTACTGCTTGGGATGCTGGTCAGCTCGCTGGTATTTGGCGCTGCACTGGAAGAATTTTCTCCCGGGCAATTGGTCAAAGTGATTCAAGGAGCTGCGGTTGCCACGGTATTTCTGAATTTTGTCGCCATGTGGCAGCAAGAAACCATTCAACAAGGCAGAGAGACGGCGACCACGCCAGACCCTACGTTTAAAGAATCGTGGAACAGTTTTTGTGCAGGCGATGATGCTGTAAGACAGTTGGTTATTGTCGGTGTTGGTACGTTGGCATTCGGTATGGCGGATGTCCTACTTGAACCTTTTGGTGGGCATGTCCTGAACATGTCAGTCAGTGCTACGACTAAGTTAACCGCTCTGCTTGCGCTAGGTGGTCTGATTGGTTTTGCACTTGCATCACGCATTCTTGGCCGCGGTGGAGATCCTTATCGGATGGTTCTTGCGGGTGCGCTGGTTGGTATCCCTGCATTTGCTTTTGTCATGTTGGCTGCACCCTTGCAAACACCTGCATTGTTCCTGGCGGGCAATTTCATGATTGGTTTTGGCGCGGCACTGTTTGGTCACGGTACCTTAACGGCCACGATGAATCGTGCACCAGCTGATCAGGCCGGACTTGCATTAGGTTCCTGGGGCGCGGTACAGGCAACTGCCGCAGGAGTCGCTATTGCCATCAGTGGTGTGGTGCGTGATGTGGTCAACTATTTGATCAGCGTAAACGATACGCAGTTGTGGGGTGTTGCCACGGGTTACGTGGTGGTTTACGCACTGGAAATTGTATTGCTAGTGGTCACGATCGTTGCAGCCTACCCTCTAATCAAGAAGAGTCTGGGTTCAACTGCTACACCAACGGCCGTAACTCCCAGTACGAAAGGCAACAGTGGATCTCCTGCCTGAGCGTGGCGCAGCTCAATATCGTTGAATACCCTGATGCGATGCTTCGGCAGCAAGCCGTCAAGATCACATCGTTTGATGCCTCAACTGCTGAGGTCAGCGCTAACCTGCTAGATACGCTGTACAGCACGTCAGGCATTGGACTCTGCGCTCCACAGATCGGCGAGTCAGTGCAGATTCTCGTGATGGATCTGTCTGATGATCACAGTCAGCCTGAAGTGTTCGTCAACCCCACCATTCTCAAAAAATCCGGCATGGCCATTGCGGAAGAGGCTTGCTTGTCCATTCCAGGCGTTGCTGCCAAGGTGATGCGCTCAGGTCAGATCCTTGTTCAGGCACAAGATATCAATGGCGAACCATTCGAGCGTGAGTACCAAAACATGAAAGCTGTTTGCTTACAGCATGAGATCGATCATTTGCAAGGCAAGCTGTTTATTGACAGAATCTCCAGCCTGCGCAGATATCGCTTCAGGCAAGCTTTGCGTGCACTGGAGACTCGTGCGCTAGCGTAGGAATCCTTAGAATCCTGGTGAGCGGCCTCGCCAAGGCAAATCAACACACCCTAAAAAGGATGGTGGCTCTATGAGTTGTCTCACAGATTTTGATGCCTCTGAGCTTTTCCAGCACATAAACGCACGAGAGTTTTCGTGTGTTGAATTAATGTCTGCCTATATCGAGCGTATCAACACGCTAAACCCTCAGATCAATGCCATCGTGGCATTACGCCCTGCTGAACTACTTCTGCAAGAGGCAGCAAAGGCCGATCAGAGCCCAAGACGCGGCTGGCTGCACGGTGTACCGATAGCCATCAAGGATCTGGCCGAAACCCGCGGGCTCACCACTACCTATGGATCACCGCTATTCTCTGATCACATTCCTCGTCACGACTGCGGCTTGGTAAAACGGATACGTGACGCCGGTGCCATCATCATCGGCAAGACCAACACTCCTGAATTCGGCTTAGGCAGTCATAGCTATAACCCGGTATACGGTACAACTAAAAATCCCTACAACACTGCCCTGTCCGCCGGAGGTTCCAGCGGCGGTGCCGCAGCCGCTCTTGCAGCCCGACTCCTGCCAGTGGCTGACGGATCAGATATGATGGGTTCACTACGCAACCCTGCAGCATTTAACAACGTATACGGCTTTCGCCCCAGTGTCGGGCGTATCCCCAGCGACAAAGCCATCGATACGTGTCAGTTTCCACTAGCTACCACAGGACCGATGGGACGTTCAATCATGGATGTTGCCAGACTGCTGGACACCATGGTTAGTCATGATCCAACAATGCCCTGGAGCTTAGCCCCAGCCTCAAGCTTTGCTGATGCTCTGCAAGACGATCAGCAATCTGTAGCGGGGATGCGTATTGGCTGGATAGGTAATGCTAATGGGCACTATCCGATGGAAAATGGCATGCTGGAGCTATGCCAATCGTCCTTACGCACGTTTGAATCTTTGGGTTGCACTGTCCAGAATGTCGAGTTGACGTTCGATCTTGATGCATTGTTCAATGCATGGTGTACGCTAAGAAGCCATGCTGTGGCGATGGGGCTTCAAACGTTGTTTAAAAACCCTGCCAGGCGCGCCTTGATAAAACCCGAAGCGCAATGGGAAATCGAGCGTGGACTAAACATCACAGCCCACCAGGTGTTCGAGGCCAGTACCGTGCGTTCGGCCTGGTATGCGCGAGCCGCCCAGATGTTAACGGAGGTTGATGCGTTGTGCCTGCCAAGTGCCGCCGTGTTTCCTTTTGCAGCAGAACAACATTGGCCAGACACTATTAATACGCAACCAATGAGCACCTATCATGAGTGGATGGATGTGGTGGTGCCTGCCTCTATTGCAGGACTACCCACTATCGCGCTGCCTGCCGGGTTCAATGAAAGCGGGCTGCCCGGTGGCATCCAACTGATGGGCCGCTATGGCGCTGACCTTGACATGCTTCGGCTGGGTCAGGCCTACCACGAACAGACGCAGTGGCCTTCCAGGCGTCCGCCGACATAAAAGACAAACCCGAACGCTATTAAGGTGGGCTGTCTCCAGTGCTAGGGTAACCAGCGCGTTGTTCGAATGAACACTACTGGCGCAACTTATAGCCCGTCTTAAACATGGCATAAACCGCCAGTAA
Source organism: Granulosicoccus sp. (assembly GCA_023301795.1). GTDB lineage: Bacteria > Pseudomonadota > Gammaproteobacteria > Granulosicoccales > Granulosicoccaceae > Granulosicoccus. Next base: position 9,298 of record JALZVU010000140.1, on the reverse strand, counting down.
GCAGGCGATCATAAACACGCTGATCATTACCAGACTGACCGTGACACTGACATCAGACACCTCAAAAAAGCTCCATCGAAAACCGCTGATCAAGTACAGCACAGGATTCAATAGCGAAATCTTTTGCCAGACATCAGGCAACATATCAATCGAATAAAAACTGCCGCCTAAAAATACCAGCGGCGTGATGACCAACAGCGGAATCAGCTGAAGTTTTTCGAAGTTATCAGCCCATAGCCCGATGATGAAACCGAAAAGGCTAAACGATATGCAGGTCATCACTAAAAAGAACAACATCCACACAGGATGTGCGATGTTCAGCTCTACGAAAAAAGACGCTGTAATAAGAATGATCGTCCCGATAATGAGCGACTTTGTCGCCGCCGCACCCACGTATCCCAATATCACCTCAACAAACGAGATAGGAGCTGACATCACCTCATAGACAGTGCCGGTAAACTTGGGGAAGAAAATACCGAAAGAGGCGTTGGATATACTCTGCGTCAGTAGTGACAGCATGATGAGGCCGGGGACGATGAACGAGCCATAGCTAACGCCGTCTATCGCTTCAATACGTGAGCCGATGGCCGAGCCAAATACAACAAAGTACAACACAGTGGAAATGACAGGAGAGGCAACACTCTGCATGAGCGTCTTGCGCGTACGCCGCATCTCATTGATATAGATGGCCTTGACTGCTTCAACGTTCATTGTCAGTTTTCACCAGATTAACGAAAATATCTTCCAACGAGCTTTGGGAGGTGTTCAGATCTTTCAAACCTAGTCCGGCCTCGTTCATCGCTTGCAAGAGCGCCGTGATGCCCGTTCTCTCGCCTTGCGTATCGAACGTGTAAGTGATTCTCGCTCCATCATCAGACAGTTCAAGATCAAAAGAAGCGAGGGACTCCGGTACGGCTGGAATAGTCGTCCGCAAATCAACGATCAGCTGCTTCTTACCCAGCGAGCTCATCAGATTCTCTTTCTCATCAATAACCAACAGACGACCGTCGCTGATCACCCCTACTCTGTCGGCAATCTCTTCTGCCTCTTCAATGTAGTGCGTGGTGAGAATAATGGTCACGCCACTTTCGCGCAGTTTTTCGACCAGTCGCCACATGTCTTTGCGCAGCTCCACATCGACACCAGCTGTTGGCTCATCAAGGAAGAGGATGCGTGGTTCGTGGGCCAACGCTTTGGCAATGAGCACTCGACGCTTCATACCGCCCGACAGGCGCGTGACTATGGAATCTTTTTTATCATCCAGAGAGAGATCGCTAAGGATCTCATCGACGCGCTTGTGGTCGGCGCGCATGCCAAACAGGCCGCGACTGAACCGAACGGTATCAACCACGACATCGAATGCGCCTAGCGTGAGCTCCTGGGGTACCAGACCAATGCGTTTTCGCGTTTCCCGATAATCCTTGGTAATGTCAAAACCATCCACCGTGACAGTACCCGAAGTGGGTCTGACCAAGCCGCAAATAGTTGAAATCAAGGTTGTTTTGCCAGCACCGTTTGGGCCTAGCAGTGCAAGGATTTCACCTTTGCGGATATCCAGATCAATGCCTTTTAGCGCTTGATGCCCGCCCTCATAAGTCTTGGTTAGGCCACGTATGGAGATGATCGGAGATTGCGTTTCAGTCATCCCCCATTGTGTCACGATAACGGCAGCGAGAGTCCGAATACCACCCAACCAGATTGGTTACGCGCAAATGGCTGCCCCCCTGCTCCTTGGGCAATCAACCGCACAAGATACAAACCGAGGCCAAGGTGCAACTCATCATCACCAGCATCACGGTAGGACACCAACGGATCAAAAAACTGAGCTGACACAGCTTCGTCAATGGCTGAGCCACGGTTTGCAACACCCAGCATGACATGGGGTCTAGCGTCGCTCTTACTGACAGTCAATTGCAATCTGATGCTGCCGTTCTCGGTGAAACTAACGGCGTTGTCCACCAGCTTGTCCATCGCTTGCTGCAACAAATCCGGTGAAACATTGACGTGCAGCTTGGCCGTTTTTTCGCAATGAACAACAAAATTTACCTCGGGATAAATCTGCTGATACGTGCTCGAACAAGCTGTCAGCCAGTGAGTCAGGTCGATTTTCTCAGAGCTTGCACCCTGCACACTTTGCTCAAGCCGCGCTGAGTCAACCAGCGCTTTTATAATTCTGCCCAATTGATCTGCACCACCAGTGGCGCGCTGAATCAGCACCTCAGACTCATCATCGAGTTTATGTCTATCAAGGTTTTCAAGCGAGGTCCGCACCACTGACAACGGTGTTCTGAGCTCATGTGATAATCGGCTGGACAAGGCTTCAAGATACTGTGTGTATTGTGCCGAGCGCGCTAACAGGGCTGATAGTTTTCGGGATAAATCACCAATTTCATCGCGTGCATCACCACCTTTAAGACCCATGACTCGGCCATCAGCACTAACCGCTTGCTGTGCCTGATAGGACAGTTGGCGAATACGCGATGACAACACCATGGCAAACGCCAGCAAGCCACAGCCGGCCACAACACTCACCAGCAATAACAAGCTGAACAGGCGCGCAAGCTGACTGCCCGCATAGGCCGATGCGTGTTCTTCATTAGCCTCAACAAGCAGATACGCTCTTTGCGGGTCCTGACCCAAGGGTGCCAACGTGCCTAGTACACGATCATTTTCATCTGTCACATAGCGCGACGTGATGGGGTTATTGTCAGCAACGCGGGCTCTACGTGCCTCATTAAGACTCAAGGCTACGGAGGTTTGCTGGCGTACCGGCAGCAGCGGCAAATCATCGGCGACCAAAAACGAGAAAACACGAAACAGCAACGCATCAAGAACCCCATCAAACGAGCCAGATTGCTCATCAATCACGTCATCCTCGTACGCGGTGTACAGCTTGTTCGCATCGGCGACAAGCCACCCACGCGCATCGAACAAACGTGCGCGTACACCTTCGCTCACCCACCCTTCCAGGCGATTGCGTACCTCACCGCTAGCGTGAAACACACGGGTCGGCTGAACATCAACTGCTCGACCTGCAGACAAAGACGCCATATCATCCGGACTGATACTCCCCTGCCAACGAGCACGCGAGCCCATTGGCTCATCCACATCCACAATGGCCCAACCAATTCTGGCTCCGTTTGGCGGCAGTGGTAACGCAATCTCCACCTGATACCCACCTTCGGTGCCCGTCCAGAAACCCTGCCATGCCGGTAGTGGCAGACCGGCGCGCTGGCCAGCTTGATCAGAGGCTGTAACCACTGACAAAGCTCCAGGCGCCATAGCTCGAAACAGTCCATGCTCGATGTCACCCTCGTGCTGCTCAATAAACACTTCCACAGAATCGCCGTTAACCAGTTGCTGCCAACGATCGGGGGACTCTCCCTCACCCGGATCAGGCCGCAAAAGCGGTGGTCGATGATAGATGACCTGCGAATCCGCAACCCGTAAAAACAAGTGAAGCCGCTGATCAATACTGGCAACGCGCAGACTAACCCGATTGGTAGTGGCGTTTGTGCTGTTATTGATGGCAACATCCGTCGGGTCATTCTCTACACCATCGGCAACGTCCATTCGTTCCACACGGCTGCCAGTGGTTGCAGCCTCTGAAGAGTAGACGTACCAAGGGCTGACAAGGTTTCTCCAATCGTCGTCATAGCCATCCAGAAACAGTGGATAACGCGAATGCTCGGCGTACCACTCATGCTCGGACAGCGGTGCTAAAGCAGGCTCCAGCCATTGCTCTACAACGGTGGATTCCAACAGTGCCAGACGCATGTTGGCCACTTTCAGTGTTTGTTCATTAATACGGGTTTGCTGCAAGGCGGCATACAACTGTTTGACACTGTGCCAGCCAACCACAGGTATAAACAGCGTCAGCGCACCGGCCAGCAGCATTTGTGAACGCAGCTTCATCGGCAATAACGTATGTTTATAACCACACCGTTCACTAGTACAGCAGCTCGTCCATCCAGCGATACCCGAGCGCGTAGACCGTCTGGATACTGCTGAAATCACTGTCTATCGAGACAAATTTTGCGCGTATGCGTTTAATGTGCGCGGTGATTGTCTGATCATCGAGAACCAGATTGGCAGCCTCCATCAACTGTTGTCTGCTGTGTACCTGCCCGGGAAGCCGTGCAAGGCTGTCGATCAACCAGAATTCTGTCACTGTCAGTTCAACCGCCTGACCACGCCAGCGAGCCGCTAGGCGATCTGAGAATAATTCCAGATGCCCCACTTTCTTAACGGCAGATTCAGCTTCACCAGCACTCAAAGCATCCACCCGGCGTAATAGAGAATTAACACGAACGATAAGCTGAGCAAGGCTGATGTCTTTTGTCAAATAGTCGTCAGCGCCCAGACGCAGCCCTGAAATAACATCCAGCTCACTATCACGTGCACTCAGAAAAATAATGGGCAGCCGAGTCGACAGTTCACGCAATGCGCGGCATAACTCGAACCCGGCTTCACTATCGCGGCCCAGACCAATGTCAATGATAGCGACGTCGGGCTCACGCTTGCGTACATCCGCCAGTGCTGATGATGCATTCGAGAATCCGGCAACATCAAACCCTGCCCTACTCAGCGCCAGCGTGTAGTTGTCACGCAAGGCCAATTCGTCCTCCACCAGCACGATACGTCGCAGGCCCTGGGCGCTTGTGTCTACCGGTTCTCGCTCAGTCATGATTCATCATTTTTCGTGGGGACTACAACCATAGTTGGCAACAGAAATAGCCCATTAAAGGCGTCTACTGTCCGTTATCGACACCTTCAAACGAGACCGACGCCATGCATGATACCTATCCTGTTAGCTGCACGCAGCATTCACGCCGTACACCGCAGTATCGAACCGGATTAACACCTAGTCTGATACTTCTAGCGCTTATTTTACTGGTAAAAGGACCCATCGCTAGTGCTAGCGAACGCGTGCCAGATGTCGAGGCACCCAATGAGATTGGCACACTGATGTTGATAGGCGCGCAGGAACGCTTTGAAGCGGTGCAGCTGGATGCCACTATGCAGGTCGAGGTGAGCGGCCTGCTGGCCCAGATGAGCCTGACTCAAACATTTCGCAATACGCGCAATACGTGGATGCAAGCCCGCTATCTGTTTCCCCTACCAGAATCGGCAACTGTTCAAAGTCTTGTCATTAACGTGGACGGAAAGACAATTCATGGAAAAATAATGGAACGAGAAGCCGCTCGGGAGAACTTTACCCAGGCGAGCAACAACGGCCAGATAACCGCCTTGGTAGAGCAACAAAGACCTAACCTGTTTACCATGGATGTGGCCACTATCGCCCCGGGTAGCGAGCTGAGTGTTGAACTGACCATCGTGCTACCGGTGCAGATAGACAGACAATTTCGCTCGCTAACACTGCCCACCACCCACACGCCGCGTTATACCAACGAACAAACACCCAAGGCTGCAGCAGTCAGTGGTGCATTTACCACCCAAAGCATGCAGCGTGGCCCACGGCTGACGATGAACGCAACGATTGAAGGGGTCACTGATTACACCCGTGTGACTAGTGATACACATAGCTTGAATGTGACAGCGACAGGTGTAGCGCTAAAGAATCTGCCCATGAATAAAGATCTTGTTATCAAATGGCCAGCAGATTATGAGGATACTGCCAAGAGTCAGATTTATATTAGTGAACATGATAACGAGCAGTATGCGCAGATACTACTGAACCCTCCCGGCAGGACTTCGGTGCAAAATACAGTGCGCCGTGAGCTAATAATCGTGGTGGATAAATCAGGCTCCATGGCCGGTGAATCTATGGATGCTGCCCGCAAAGCGTTGCAGTTTTCACTTGACAGTCTTACGCCCCAGGACACATTCAATATCATAGCGTTTGATGATCAAAGCCACCCCTTGTTTCAAACCGCACAGGCTGCCAACAATAACTATCTGAAACAGGGTCATCGCTTTATCAGAAATCTGGAAGCAGACGGTGGCACTGAGATGCGCGAGTCATTGCGCTTTGCGTTGCAGCCAAAACTCAACGCGGACGACACACGTCTGCGGCAAGTGGTGTTTCTAACCGATGGCAGTGTGGGTTACGAGGATGCGTTGCTGCTAGAGATTCAACGTCAGCTAGGCAAGAACCGATTGTTTACCATTGGCATTGGTAGCGCGCCCAACCAATGGTTTCTAGAAAAAGCAGCCCAAATTGGGCGTGGTGTGTTCTTGACCATTCCTGACAGCGTAGCGGCGGCTGATGCCATACAACTGTTGCTCACCAAACTGGTGAATCCTGTAATCACAGACATTGCCGTGCAGTTTCTTGGCGGCAAAGGCGAGATCTACCCAAATCCTGTTGCGGACTTATACGCGGATAAACCACAAATGATGGTGGCAAAAATTGACGCTCAGGTAACTACTATTCTGGTGTCTGGTAACCAATGGCTGAATGGGGAGATTGTTCGATGGCGGCAGCGTCTTGATGTCCCAGCGCGTGAGGTGTTGCCAGAAATGAATGATGGGACTAACGGGACTAACTATTATACAGGGCCTGTAACGGTACCGTCTGCAAAACTATTCTGGACTCGGTTGAAAGTGGAGAGTCTGCTGGATGAACAGCGCTACGCCGTAGACCAGGACGTTAACAAGCAACAGATACTTCGCTTGGCATTAAACGCACAGCTGGTCACACCCTATACAAGTTTCGTAGCCGTTGAACAGACGCCCGTACGCACAATGGATGAGCCGGTAGACAGCACAGAGGTAGCCAGCTTGATCCCACAGGGTAATACAATGATGGAACTTGCCATGCCTGTAGGCGCTGCAGGCGTAGATACATTGGGATGGATTAGTGCGCTACTGGGTTTGTTCGGCATCGTATCACTACGACTATCGCAACTACGAACTAAACGCGGCAGAGACATCTTATGAAGCGTTTCAGACACCCATACACCGGGCTGTTGATTTTTAGTGGTATCGCGCTTCTACTGTCGGGCGCAACCGGCAGCCGCGCGGCCTACCTCTATGTGAAGGCTCAGCTTGCGCAGACAATGCTGCATCAAGCATGGGCAAGAACACTTGATGCGCAGCAACCTATCAAACCGTGGAGTTGGGCTGATACAACAACGGCGGCGCGTTTGAGTTATACGCTCAGCGATTCAGACTCTGGCCATTCAGTTATCGTGCTCGACAATGCATCAGGCGAGGCCATGGCGTTTGGACCAGGCCATGTGGCAGGTGCATTGGACGATGCATCGAACACAACGATAGCTCTGGGCGGGCACCGCGATACGCACCTCGCCTTTCTGGAATTCGCTGACAAGCAATCAGTATTTGAGCTGCAGGTACCCAGCGGAAAAACCCTGACGTACCACTTTGAAGATTCATTCGTCGTAGACTCATCAAGCCAGCAACTACAGATCGCCTCCGATGCACCGGGACTGGTCCTGATTACGTGCTACCCATTCAATGCACTACAGACCGGCGGGCCGCTGCGGCTGATTGTACGGGCAAAGTTGGTTGATGCAGGGTGATTTGTTCGACAACGCATGGTGATTAATGCTACCGGTTAATCACGACAGATAAATCAGGCAACACAAGCAACACAAGCAACACAAGCAACACAAGCAACACAAGCAACACAGAGTCTTACATCTCGCTCAATTCCCAATGGAATGAGCGATGATTTTCTGCTTCTAATCGCGTCCTTACCCAATCAGCACGATTACACCAGATTTCGTAGATCTGAAATCTTGCCATCCAGCTCTTCCAACGACTCCTGGATCATGTCAACACACAACCCAATCTCGTCGTCGGCTTCTTTGGCTATCTCAGCAGCACGCTCCTCCAGACTACGCCCACTATCCTCTGTTGACAGTTGAATAAGCAGCTGCTTTTTAAATATTCTGAGTTCGTCCAAATACCCGATAGCGATGACCAAAGGAGCACGAAGATCATGTACTAGTCGTCTTGACCCAAGTGCCGACGTGTCTGTGCGGCCAGGTTCAAGGTTAGAATCAGTCACCACTAGTACGCACCGCTATTGCCAAGACAGGCCTCCATTGCGTCTGCAAGTTGCACAGCATCGAAGGGCTTCTGCAAAAACGCACAATGAGACACAGTCTTCGCCTTCTCTAGGTACTCCGGTTTCTCACTAGCCGTGATAAATATTATTGGCGTAGTCATCGTCGCAGGATTTTTCCGTAATCGCTCAGCGACAACAAACCCATTTCCTCCAGGTAGGTTTATATCTAGAATCACTAGCTCTGGTTGATGTTTGTTAGCTTCGTCCATTGCGCGTATTGCATCAGCGCTGCTGGCTACGTCAAATTGCATCATCTTTAGCCTCATCTGCAAGGCAAGGCTCAGCTTTGGATCGTCTTCAATCAACAGTACTTTTTTCATGATGGTTTCATCAAACTCCGATTTATTATTATTTGGCTACCAGTGGTAGTCGGAAATAGAAGGCACTACCTTTATTCAATTCACTGATAACCGTCAGTTCACTACCATGCAACCCCACAATCTCTTTTGAAATGGCAAGGCCTAAACCCAAACCACATGCTGATGACTCAGAACGTTGGTGTTCGCTCTGATACAAACGATTGAAAACGGAGCCCTGCTCAGCTTCCGATATCCCACACCCTGAATCTTCAACACAGAACTCAATCTCATGGCCGTTCTCGCAAACTCGAGTGTGTAGGACCACTGTGCCCTGCTGATTGGAGAACTTAACTGCGTTGTGTAATAGATTCGACAGCACCTGCACAATCCGGTCGGCATCTGCCATTACTTGTATATCTTCCACACATACTTTTTGGACAAAAACCTGCTTCGATCTGGCCAGCTCAGAAACCGATGTGACACTTCGTGTCACAAGCTTTTTGACACACGTAGCTCTTCTGATCAGCTCAAGTTTGCCACTTTCCAATCTGGTCATATCAAGGAGTTCTGAGAACTGCTTCTTTATCTGATCACAGCTATCGATAGCCAGCTGTAATAATTCATTCTGACTGTCGCTAACCTCACCACCCGCTCCGTCACGCACCAGCGATACAAACTCCCTCGCAGCCGCAAGCGGTGTTTTCACTTCGTGAGACACCGTGTGATAGAAATGCATTATTTCTTTGCGATTTTTTTCAAGATGTTTGTTCGCATCTAACAAATCAATGTTGCGCTGTTTTAGCGACTCCGACAATCGAAATTTTTCTACAGCATTGTTGAGTGAACGTGAAAGTGATAGAGCGTTAACGTTTCGCTTTGATAAATAGTCCACCGCACCTGCACGAATTGCATCAGTAGCGGCTTCCTCTCCACCATCAGACGT
>JALZVU010000139.1 GCA_023301795.1 Granulosicoccus sp. | reverse complement strand
GGCTTGCCGAGCGAATCCACTGCTCGTGTAATCTTTGTTTTAGGTGACGACCAGAGTGGGGAACTCTTGGTTACAGGCGAGTGCCCGATGAAGTCGTCTGGCTCATCGACGTAGCGCGCCAACCAATTCTGTACTTCTTCTTCCAGTGTTGTACCACGCTTTTCTGCCTTTTCTCGGGCGCGTGCCACCAACTGGCTTTTAGCCTCTAGATCCCTGTCTACCACTCTTGCTCCCTGATGGCACTAATGTGCACCACTAGACTAATTTAAACATAAATCAAGGCGCGGTAATCCGAAATTCATATAAATTTTATAGGTAAATTCGACAGGTTTTAGACAAATATTTGACACTCTTCAATGTTAACTGGCAACGCCATGGAGGGGAGGTCGATCGAAGCAAACTACATCGCTACATCGGCACTTACTTTAGATAGCCATTCCCGTCGTGACGGGAACGACTATCGACAATATTTTCCTAAATATCTATCAGATAACCGATGTATTCCGAATGGAGCTGAATTACTTCAGACGATAAACAAAGGGTATCCTTTTTAACCAAACTGATTCATCGTGTTGTCTTTGCCAGAAGCCTTCAGAGCCTGGGAGCCTGAGAAATACTCCTTGTGATCGTCACCAATGTTTGATCCGGACATATCCTGATGCTTAACACAAGCCAGACCTTCACGGATCTCACGACGCTGCACTTCACGCACATAAGCCAGCATGCCTTGTTCGCCGAAGTAGTCCTTGGCAAGTGTGTCGGTTGACTGAGCAGCCGTGTGATAAGTAGGTAGCGTAATCAAGTGATGGAACACACCGGCGCGCTTGGACGCATCCGCCTGGAAGGCTTGAATACGCACATCCGCCTCGACAGACAAATCGCTGTCGTCATAGCTCTCGCTCATCAGATCATCACGCTTATAGGCGCTAACATCTTTGCCTTCATCTGCCCAGGCATCATAAACCTGCTGGCGGAAGCTTAGCGTCCAGTTGAATGATGGGCTGTTGTTATAGATAAGCTTGGCATCAGGCACCTCTTCACGAATCCGGTCAACCATGCTGGCAATCTGACCAACATGCGGCTTCTCTGTTTCAATCCATAGCATGTCCGCACCATTTCGAAGCGCTGTGATGCAATCCAGTACGCAACGATCAGCACCAGTGCCTTCACGAAACTGGATGAGGCCATTCGGTAAGCGGTGAGGTTTGATGACCTTGTCACCTTGGCGGATAACAATTTCGCCGCCATTGATGTCGTCCATCGATGTGATCGTCTCACCTGCAATGAAAGCGTTGTACTGATCACCCAGATCGCCGGGCTCTCGAGATACCGGTATTTTTTGAGTGAGTCCTGCGCCGAGTGAGTCAGTACGCGCAACGATCAAACCATCCTCTACACCCATCTCAAGAAACGCATAACGAATAGCATTGATCTTGGCCAGGAATTCTTCGTGTGGGACAGTAACCTTGCCATCCTGATGGCCACATTGCTTGACATCGGACACCTGGTTTTCGATTTGCAAACAACAGGCACCTGCTTCAATCATTTTCTTGGCCAGCAGATAGGTGGCTTCCTCGTTACCAAAGCCTGCATCGATATCAGCGATGATGGGAACAACGTGTGTTTGAAAGTTATCGATCTTGTCCATGGTCGCTTTTTCAGCCACCTGATTGCCTGCGGCGCGGGCCTCATCGAGTTCAGTGAACAGATGGCGCAGCTCGCGCGCATCGGCTTGTTTCAAAAAGGTATAAAGCTCCTCGATAAGAGCAGGAACCGACGTTTTCTCATGGATAGATTGGTCGGGCAGGGGACCGAACTCTGAGCGAAGTGCAGCAATCATCCAGCCGGAAAGGTAGAGATAGCAGCCTTTTGTAGTTCCAAAATGCTTCTTGACAGAAATCAGCTTTTGCTGCCCGATGAAACCGTGCCAGCATCCTAGCGACTGCGTGTACTGGCTGGGGTCTTTATCATAGGCCGCCATGTCTTCACGCATGATGGTGGCGGTGTAGCGGGCAATATCCAGCCCGGTTCGAAACCGGTTTTGCAGTTGCATGCGGGCAACTGACTCAGGGTTGATTGCTGACCAGGCATTGCCATTTTTGGCAATGACGTTAGCCGCGTCTGATGCGAGGGTACGATACGGGTTCATTGAATGTTCCTTAATACTGATGTGAATACTGCTTGACGATCGCAGTGAATGTCACTGCCATGCATCACTGGACAAGCGGCTCTGACATTAGCGCACGTTGTTATAAGCGGAGATGTCTAGCGGAAACTCCGCGGCGCTAGCCGGATACCAAGCAAACGTTGTGCAAATGATAATCAAAATAGCGTGAGAATTTTACAATAGAAATTACACAGTGTGAATTTTACAAAAATGAGGGTTATTGGCAATTCGACAGTCAGTGCCGCTGTCGTGAACATAGCGACCACGCCCGCCTGTGGATCAAGCCTCGCTTGCTCAGACGATCAGATTTTTAGCGCTGCCCGGTATCAAGTAGCTTCGCCATGAGAACTACTTTGCTATTTTCTCGCTAGATTGCCAAACACCTTCGCTACATGTGTATCCAGCCAGCGTCGATTAGAGGGTTCTCTACCCAGGAATCCCACATGTCCACCTTGCTTTGAGATTTCAAGCGTTGTACCGATAGCCAGTTCAGCCTCCGTTGGTATTACATCGGCGGTAAAAAACGGATCGTCTCTGGCACACAATATATGCGTGGGAACACTGATATCTTTCAGAAATTGTCTGGCACTACAGCGTGTGTAGTAGTCATGAACTCCATCGTAGCCATGCAACGGCGCGGTAATCGTGTCGTCGAATGCCCAGAAACTATCCAGTTGTTTTGTGGCTGCTGGCAGGTTCAACTCCGGATAAGCGGTGCGCTTTGCTTCGTGCTGCGCGCACATCAGGGATAACAGGTAGCGTTGGTAGTTGCGCGCGAGACCGGTGTTCAGTTTTTTTGCGCCTTCGGCCAGTACCAGTGGTGGGCAGACCGCGACAGCTCCGCTCAACGTGCTCATAGCGCCGCTTTCACCAAGATGCTTTAACAATGCGTTTGCGCCCAGTGAATAGCCCAGAGCATAAATTTTTTCATGCTCAAAGCGTGCGCGTAAATACTCGATGAACCAGCTTATGTCGTCACTGGCGCCAGAGTGATAGGAGCGGGCCAGCCGGTTTGGCTCGCCGCTGCAGCCGCGCCAATGCATAAGCACCGGTCGAAAGCCAGCAGTTTCCAGAGTATTAAATACCCCCTGAATGTAACTACTGTATACACAGCCAGCTAAACCATGGAAAATAGCAACAATGTCGCCAGTGGGTTTCTGGCTAGCGTTAATGTCGATAAAATCCCCGTCGGCAAGCTCGATTCGGGTCCGTGAAGTGGGGATCAGAGGAGGTTTAAACACCTTGCTGGCAATAATTGTCTGCAAATGTGGGTTGCTTAACCACCAACTCGGTCTAAATTCACTATCAACAATCACAACAAAAACACTTATTGATTTCTATGCGCATTCTCATCTCCAATGATGACGGTTACCTGTCGCCGGGTATTCGTGCCTTGTACGAGGCGATGCAACCGTTAGGACAGGCCACTATTGTCGCACCAGATCGCAACCGCAGTGGTGCCAGTAGTTCACTGACGCTGTCTCATCCGTTGCAGGCTCGCCAGCATGAGGCCAATATCTACTCGATGGAGGGCACGCCAACTGACTGCGTGAACATAGCGTTGAGTGGGCTGCTGGATGATGATCAGGACATGGTGGTCAGCGGGATCAATGATGGACCTAATATGGGTGATGACGTGTTGTACTCCGGTACCGTGGCGGCAGCTATAGAAGGCCGGCACCTTGGTCACCCGGCACTGGCTGTGTCCATGGCTGCCCATGAGCCCAGTCATTACGCAGCGGCGGCCAGCATCATGAGCACGCTGGTGGCACATCTTCGCGAAGTGCCACTGCCGGCTGATACTATCTTGAACATCAACGTGCCTGATCTACCTCTCGATCAGATCAAAGGCATGAAATCTACGCGTCTCGGAACACGTCACCCATCCGGTAAGGCGATAAAGCAACTCAGTCCACGCGGGGAAACTCTGTTCTGGATCGGTGCGGCAGGCACCATCGCCGACGATGGACCCGGAACGGATTTTGGTGCTGTTAGAGAGGGTTACGTTTCAGTAACGCCCTTGCAGATCGATCTGACACGCTTTGCCAGTGTGCAGCCTGTTGGTGACTGGCTCGAGCGTTTGCAATGATCGCCACTGCCCAGCAAATAGCAGGTATAGGTTTCACCTCCCAGCGCACTCGCACGCGCATGGTGTGTCGGCTGATGGATCGTGGGATCCACAATGAGCATTTGCTCCAAGTGCTCAACACGGTACCTCGGCATATGTTTGTCGACGAGGCCATCGCGTCGCGTGCTTATGAGGACGTTGCCTTGCCGATAGGTGAGGGCCAGACCATCTCGCAACCCTATGCCGTTGCGCGCATGAGTGAAATACTGCTTGAAGATGGCCCGTTGCGTCGTGTGCTCGAAGTAGGCACCGGCTCTGGATATCAAGCGGCGGTGCTTTCGCAGCTGGCAGATCAAGTGTTTAGCGTTGAACGCATTCGAAGCCTGTTAGACAAAGCGCGTCTTCGCTTTCGCGCACTTCAGTACCGCAACATTCACACGCGCTATAGCGATGGTGGCTGGGGATGGGCCAGTCATGGCCCGTTCGACGGCATTATGGTGACGGCTGCTCCACGCACTGTGCCCGAAGCATTGCTTGAGCAACTTGCGATGGGTGGGCGCATGATTGTCCCTATAGGCGAACAGCGTAAGGATCAATCTTTGACGATCATCACACGAACGCCAGCAGGCTTTGTTTCCCGCGCAGAAAGTGATGTCAATTTTGTACCTTTTCTTTCTGGCAAATCATAAATAACGGTCTACACTTTCCATGGGTGAAAATTTTTTGACGCATCTGGCGTAGATCAGATGCACTAAAGTGTGGGTTTCTATTGATGAAGCGGTTGCTGCCGGTCAGTGGCGTATGCGTACTGACTCTGTTCATCGGAGGGTGCCAATCTATTTCGGGTGCTCAGTTACAGTCGCGTCTCGATAGGCTCGACTTCAATCTGGATTCATCCAGCTACATTGCGCGCGCTGGTGAAACACTGGATACGATAGCGCGTCGCTACGACACGCCGGTTTCAACACTACAGCGACTTAACCCCAGCGCTGCCGCCACGGGCGTTTTCGCGGGTATGAGCATCAATGTTCGCGAGCCTAATGGCGCTTCAGTGAGCACCGTTCAGAATGCGGGTTGGTCCGCTCCCGAGCAACCAGCAGTACGCGCCACGCCTGCTCAGATTCGTCAGTCAGCAGTTGCCACCCGGACTGTACCGCTGCCAGCCATCGAGTCGGATCAGTATTTGATAGGCCGTGCGCCTGTTGAAAATGTTGTTCGGCAACGTCCTGCCATTATTGAAAGCCAGCCAAGTGGCTACGTCGAGCAACCCGGCTATCCCGTTGAAGAAGTTATCGACGAAGATGATTGGGTGTTGCCCAGCTCGGTGGCAGGTGTCGGAGCTGAGTTGGAAAAATTTGTTGGAGGTTGGCAATGGCCGCTTGAAGGTCAGCTAGCGCGAGATTATGATCCCAACCGCGCCAATGGCCGAGGTATAGAAATCGTCGGATTGCCAGGTCAGGAAGTCTATGCAACACGCAACGGTGTGGTGGACTGGGTTGCCCGCTCTCCTGATGGTGTTGGCAAGGTGGTGATCGTACGCCACGACGACGACTACCTCAGCATTTATTCAAACGCCCAGGAACTCAACGTTCGTATGAAAGATGTAGTGAGTCAGGGTGAGCCCATTGCAATATTGGGTGCCAATGCAAACGATGAGCCGTTACTGCGTTTTGAGATCAGTAAAAATGGTAACCTTTTGAATCCGATGGATTTTTTGTCACCTCGGTAGAAACATAACTCCGGTTTGCACCAAAAGGGTGTAACACATTGATCCACATAACAAATGTTAAACCTTGAATTTGCATTAGCAAGTTGCGGTAAGTTCCTTTAATATTTGGAGAAATTACAAGAGAGCGCCACTATGGCTCAGCATTGGGGAAATTTTACGATGTCCACCGACAACCGTGACGGTTGGAACCGGGGGACAAGCGACACGGACGCCGCTGCCAATGCTGCAGCGGGTGAAGATGGCTCTGGTGAGAAGATCACCGCCAGTAAGCTCAAGGATCTGTCGCGCAAAGAAATGGACGCCACGCGTCTGTATCTGAAAGAGATCGAACATTCTGAACTGCTGACGGCAGACGAGGAGAAAAAGTACACACGCCTGGCACAGGCGGGCTGCGAGAAATCCCGCGCCAAAATGATCGAATGCAACTTGCGTCTGGTTGTCAAGATCGCCCGTCGTTACATGAATCGCGGGTTGGCACTTCTCGATCTTATCGAAGAAGGAAATCTTGGGCTCATCCATTCTGTGGAGAAGTTTGATCCTGAGCGTGGCTTTCGTTTCTCAACATACGCAACCTGGTGGATTCGGCAAACTATCGAGCGTGGCCTGATGAACCAGACGCGAACCATTCGCCTGCCCATACATGTGGTCAAGGAAATGAACGTGTACATCAAGGCTGAAAGGCGATTACAACAGTCGCTGGACAGAGAGCCAACGGCTGACGATATCGCCAACCTTACAGAGCGTCCTGTCGAGGACGTTATCCGTTTACTGGGTCTGCGAGACCGTGTCACATCAGTGGATGTTGCGATCGGTAAAGATGGCGAAAGGCCTTTGCTGGACATCATTCCTGATGAAAACAATGTCGATCCCTCCATGGTGCTTCAGGATGAGGCCGTCAATTCCAACATCAATCAGTGGCTGGAAAAGCTTGAGTCCAAGCAGCGCGAAGTACTGGTTCGTCGCTTTGGCTTGCATGGCCATGAAAAAAGCACTTTGGAAGAGGTGGGTCAGGAGCTTGGCGTGACGCGTGAACGCGTCCGACAAATCCAGATGGAAGCATTAAAGCGGCTGCGCAGAATCCTCGAAGGCAGCGGCTACTCGGCTGAGAATTTGTTTATGGCGTAGTTGCCAGATTCATTTTTTGCAGTTTGCGAAAAGCCAGGTTCTTGAACTTATCTCGTAGGTTCAAGGGGCTGGCTTTTTTTTGTGGGCAATTTCTTCATATTCATAACAGCGTTGATATCACTTACTTGCCACTAGTAAAGCTGCTGAGAATGCCTCGTTCTTTCCCGCCTGTTGCCGGATTGAGCAGTAAACCTTCGGACATTCACTTGAGTTAAGCGTTGGCCGTGAGCAGTGTGGCACCGTGTAATAATTACTTTGGGCCACAGGCTGTCCCGTGAGGCTGCTACCGTGTACGCGCTGACAATTACTGGACAAATAAAGACACGCTGGTATTTCGAGCTGAGTTGTAGTGCGTGCCGTACAGAGTAATAGTGAACAGATAGCCTTGCGAATCGGCTCGCATTAACCTTACGGTGCTTGCGGCAGAGTCGCCATCGGCTGTTATCTGATAGCTAGGGCTGGACTCCACTGCGGATACTGGCCGAGCATCGATAAACCAGATGATTTTATGCAGGGGGCGTGGCACGTGGATGACAAAGGGGCTGGATCGATAGACAGCATGGTGAATTCGGTTGTAGAAGCAATCCGAGCGCAGCTGTCTACGCTGGTGACCGGGACGCAGCTAGCGTGGGCAGAACTTCGGGTTGTGGCCAGTCACGCAGGACTTCTGGTCGGATTGGTCGTCGTGGTAGCAGGAATGGCTCTGGTTCTCTGGGCACTTATCCTTGTGTTGGCGGCACTTATACTGATTAGCCTTGGTTGGTCGGCCATATTGTCCGTAACCGGAGTCATTTTTTTAAATCTGATTTTCTTGATGGCAGTGCTTCTTTACATGCGGCATATCGCCAAAGAAATTTCTTTCAAGCGTACACGTAAAGCGATTGGCTTCACTGAAGATACAGTGAGCGACACCCAGTAAGTCTTGATATACCGGTTAAAGGCTAACGCTTGATGTTAGTAACAAGCGACCGGTAAAAGTGCTTTATAGCGCTGTAGTTCTAAAGAATCCTATTCAATTAACCTTAGTGGAGAAATCATGGCTCAATCAACACAAGATGCGGTACGGGAAATGACTGACAAGGGCTTTGACGCAGTAGAAGGTAAAGTGCTTGACGGGCTGGATGCCACCCGCAAAGTGGCAGAAAATGCCGTTGATCACACTGCCGAGTTGCGTGAAAAAACAGAGGATGCGGTTAGTGAGGTGACGCGTAACGTTGCCGCGTACGTGCAGGAAAAGCCGCTGCAAGCTGCGGGTATTGCCTTCGCGGCTGGTATCGTTGCAACCTTGCTGCTATCTCGTCGTTAAAGATCTAACCTGCATTCATCGGTAAATCATGCTTGGCAAACAAAAAAAAATGCTGGCTCAGGCAGAATCGGAGCATCAGGCAGCTGTTGAGAGGAAGGCTATAGCGCGAATGGCGCTGAACCGTCATCGTTATTCGTTTTTAGGTAATCCTCTCAACGTGGTGTACCCATTCGCCGCCGGTGTTCTAGTGTGCGCGAGCCAGTTGAAGAGTGATGCGAAAGGTGTTTATCGAATACCGTTTTTAAACATTGCAAAGATAGGCGTTGGCGCCTGGGCTGTAGTGGAAAAAGTTCGTAAAGTCAGAGCGATACAGGCTGATGTGGAACGTAGTAAAAAGCCGTAGGAGTTTGTTGTCTTGTCTTGTCTTGTCGTGTTGATGAGAATCATTCGTGTAGGTCAGGGATGTTCTGGTATGTCAATGGTGACCGTTGTTCCTTCATTTTGAGTCGACTCTATCGATAAATGTCCATTGAGAAATTGTGCAGCTTCGTCAGCCAGAAATAAACCGATGCCGTGTCCGTCAACAGGTTCCTCGGCCCCATGCGCATCGTATGCGCGAACCTTTAGCTTTTTTACTTTCGGTAGCAACTGGGCTGAGATACCTATTCCGTTATCTGCAACGGATATGGAGGCCCGACCACCGCTGTTGTCTTCGCGTACAACGCGTACGAAGGAGTCTGGTTTATTCGGGTCACTATATTTGACAGAATTTGAAAGAAGATTTGACAGAATCAACCTTAATTTTCCAGTGTCAGTGGTCACTACGCCCAGTTCGGCTGCAATATCCAGCCGTACGTTTTTCTCCGTCAATGTATGACGGAGTTGATAGCCTATATCACTAACGAGCTCGGCAACCCCCACTTCTTGGGTAACGGGCGTCTCCATAGTCGCAGGTTTTGTCGGATTAACCAACGAATCAACATTGTTTATGATCATGATGACTTGTTGCACTGCTGCCTTGACGTCGGTCAGTTCGTCTTTGGATTCTTCGCCACTATCCGCTTTTTCTTCGATCATCAGTTCGACATTCAAAAGCGCCGTTTGTAGCGGTGTGCGAATTTCGTGGCCTATGAAGTTGTTGTAATGCAGTAATTTTTCAGTTTGCTCGTCAATGGTTTCTACGAATCGGGAGACAAATGAATCCGCAGTGTCCTGCAGAATTCGACGCACTATTGCGTGAATGGTGTTGCTAGCAAGCATCATTTCAGCAGGCTCGAGTGGCAACGAGTAGTTGTTGCTGACTTCCGCAAGAAAGCACTCCAAGTGATGTGCCAGCAAATCATATTCGCGAAGCAGCTGATTGACAGTGGCATTCTGTTGATGGCGCAGATTACCAAGTTCGATCGCTTTTCGTGAGATTAAGGAATTGAACAGCGCAAGATCTACATCCTGACTACTAACGATTTTCCCGATCTCGTTGATCATCGTGGGAATGTGATCCAGGTACTCCTCGGTAGGAAAGATGTCTCGGCTGTCTTCCAAGACGATCTTTTTCAAGCTGTCCAGCCAGTGTTGAGCAAGCACCTCGCTATTGTTCTGGATTTCGTTTGCTAGAAATTCTCGATATGGCGAATTCAATTGGCTCATGTCCATTATGATACAAGCTGTACAATAACGTAAATTCTGCCTACAGCTCTGCTCGTTTTTAGTGGAGATAGTCAAATGCCGCTCCCGTTTTTCCGGCTAGGGGCTGTTGGTGGCTTGGTGATTGCGGTGCAAAGATTCGGTTTTCAAGCACCGGCTGGAATCGCTTTCACAGTCGTTCTGGGTATGGCCATTATCCGTGTAAAAGTTACAAAAACGTGTGCGCCGGTTCTCCAGAGGCATAATCGCTTATGAAAACTGGCAACGAGAATTCCCCAATCCAGGTTGGTGGCCTGCAAAACCCACGACCGCCAACAGCGCTGGTTCTTGAAGACGATCTGGCCTCGGCGAGTGTTTACAAGCGGGTGCTTGTCTCGCTTGGCTACGTGGTGCGTTTGACGCACACGATAGCTGCGGCGCGAGCTGCCATCCGCGAACTCGCGCCTGATCTCATGCTGGTTGACATCAGTCTGCCGGATGGGAATGGGCTTGACTTGATGGGTGAGCTTCGCAATGACACTCGTGGCAGGTTCATCGTGATCAGTGGCGACGCATCACAGCGCACCATAATCAAAAGCATTCGGCACAGGGCTGTAGAGTTGCTGCATAAACCGGTGAGTCTGGAAGAACTCAAGATCCATCTCTCAAGCAACCGCAAAGCCATGGAGGCCGCTTCTGACCGAGTGCAAGACTCGGAGCCGTGTTGGATCTACCACGGAGACCACCCTTCGCTGGTTGCCTTAAGAACGGCAATGAGTTTAAGTGCTGAACGTAGTCGAGCCCACTCGTTGATCGACGGTGAGTGTGGTGTGGATAAGCTTGCGGTAGCACGGGAGGTGCATCGCCGTGGACGTCGACCGGGGCCGTTGGTCGTGGTGGACTGCCAAGAGGTGGAGAATTCGGATACGGTAGTGCGTTTCTTTGGACAAGAGGATCCTGAAAGCGGTGACATACTGCACGAGGGTTATATAGAGCAGGCTGCTGCCGGCACTCTAGTGCTTGACTATGTGGAACACTTGTCCAAGCAGCTTCAAGCTAGGTTACTGCCCGTATTTGACAGTGGTCAGTTCAAGCGGGTAAACGGCAAAGATGGGGCACAGGCCACTTTGGCAATTGTCGGGATAGCCAGAGATAAGGCGACTGCAGACGTCGATGAGTCTTCGTTGCGCAGCGACTTTCTGTTCCGCTTAATGCAAAACACACTCACTGTGCCCACGCTACAACAATGTCGCAAAGATCTTCCGCGTATAGCCAACTTCATCTTGCAAGCCACTGCTGCTGATTTACCGGATAGCTATCAATTCAGTGAGTCCTCCTTGAACCTGCTACAAAGCCAGTCGTGGCCACATAATATTCTGGAGTTACGCAGCGCTATCAAAAGGGCATTGGCTGCAACGTTGCCTGGTCACACTGTCGAGATCAGCGATGGAGTCAGTAATAGCGAACAGACATTACTTAATCCCGATATCAATGCGTGGGTGGGATCGACCGTTTGGGAGATGGAGAAAGAACTTCTGTTGGCAACCCTTGCGCACAGTAGCGGTGATAAAGAGCGAACTGCACGCACACTTGATATCAGTTTAAAGACGCTATACAACCGTCTAAATTCCTATTAGCTTCGCACATGGAATCGCAAACAAGCTGTCGACAATGACGAATGGGATGAACAACGTGAATCGGATTGATGTATTGGTTGTCGAAGATGATGTGGCTGCCGCAACAGCTATACAGCGGCTGTTGGTCAGGGCGGGTTATACGGCCGTTTGTGCCCACACACTCGCGCAAGGAATGGCGCTGGTTGATAAGTGCTCACCTGAGATTGTATTGCTCGATCTTTCATTGCCAGATGGTGATGGAGTTGCGACGATACAACTGATGAAAACTGGAGGCGTAGGAGAGGTCATCATCATTAGCGGCACAGAAGACTCGGAAAAAACGTACAAGTGTCTGCAAGCTGGGGTGTTTGACTTTATTTTGAAGCCCGCCAGTGCCGACGATATACTTCGTTCTGTAAGGCGTGCAGATGCAACTCGGCGATTGAAGGCTGTTACGCCTCAGAGCTATCCGGCCCATTTGAAGCCGGGTCTAGGGGCTTTGGAAGGGGTCTCGGTGGTCGGTCGGCAGCTATTGGCTAGTATCAAGAAAATTGCCGAAAACATCCCGGTACGTGCACTTGTTACGGGCCAGTCTGGCGTTCAAAAAGCTGATAATGCAGCGTTAATACATCATTACAGCCGACAAACTGGCAGCGCTCTATTAATCAACTGCGCCAGTGAAGACGACGAGCGCGCTGTTGAGCGTTTTTTTGGACCACAAGACCGATTGGGCGAATCCGATACAACCAGAGCGGTAGAAGGTTATCTTGCCAAAGCTGATGGTGGCACGCTGGTGCTGGATGACATCTCCGCGTTGCCACAGATTGTGCAGCGTAAGCTAGCGCATTTTATTGCGGCGGGTGAGTCCATTGCGAGCAACGCCTCTGCGTCGTTACAGTATGATTGTTCCATCATCGGCATCCTAAGGGAGCCTGTGACCCAAGCTTTGTCCGACGGCAGGTTCTACGAGCCACTCTATTATGCTTTGTCTGCCACGACGCTTGTTGTGCCACCCTTGGTTGAACGCCAAGAAGATATAGAGCATCTTGCCCGCTATGCGGTAGAGCAGTTGAATCGTGTATTTGAGACCGAGAAAAGTGTTTCAACAGCGATGATAGAAAGGTTGCGCGCCCACTATTGGCCTGGCAATCTGGTTGAATTGACGAACCTGATGCTTATCGCCTACCGAGTCACTGAGCCGGGAGAAGAAATTGCCGCAGATGCAGTGCAATTCGGAGGGGCCGAGATTCATTCAGACAATAAAATCGCTCCTTTTGTTGGGCAAACATTCAGGCAAGTGGAAGCCCAGCTTATCGAAGCCACGTTGAAGGCGCACGGTAACAATAAAAGCAAAAGCGCAAAGATCCTTGGTATCAGTCTCAAGACCTTGTACAACCGCTTGAACCGAAACGATGAAGGTGTGTCCTCTGAACAGCCTGCCAATATACAGTAATGAATTATTCAGATGGAAAAGGTAGTCAAAGATTGCGTGGCCAGTGCCCACTGGCGATAAGTACGTCACTGATGGTGTCTTTTAAGTGTTTTAGTGCGATAGGTTTGTGGAGAAATCGGCAGTTATTCAAGTGTACGGTTTGGCGTTTCAGAGAAATAATACAATTACCAGTACAAAATATAATTTGACACTGTTCATTGTGTTTCACCACATAATTTGCCACGTCTATGCCAGTGAGGTGATGACCTAAATTCCAGTCGGTCAAGAGTAGTTGTGGGGTTCGCGTGTCAATCGCCAGCCTTGCTTCTGCATGAGTTCTCACCCCTCTTGAATTCAAACCCATTCTGGAGGTCAGCTTCATGAATGCGTTGTGCATCAACACATCGTCTTCGACGATTAGTGTATCTACCTTGAAGCTGGAATTATTCATCACCGGTCAGGCCTAAACGTGAGGCACCAATTCTATGCTAGATAGAAGGGTTCATTTGTGCATTGTAAAATGTCACAGCAGGCAGCAACAGAGCGCATTATCAGCGGTTGGTTGATACTCGCCCTGTAATAAAATGCCCAACCACTCGCAATGAATCCACGTTGGCGCACAGCACACTGAGGAAAACCAAGATAGGCACAGCCATCAAAGCGCCTGCAAGTCCCCACAACCAACCCCAGATAGCGACACTCAAAAATACGGCTACAATATTAAGTTGTAGTCGCTGACCGACAACAATGGGTGTAATAAAATTCCCCTCTATTGCACTGCATGCGTAGTAAATGATTGGTGGCAAAATGGCAGCACTGAACGAATCGTACATACCTAGAGACACCGTTGCGAGAAACAGAGCTCCTGCGATAGCGCCCAGAAATGGGAGGAAATTAAAAGCAGCCGCGATGACTCCCCATAGCACAGCGTTCGGAATGCCGAACAGGTAGAGCAAGGTGCCGACAACTATCCCAAGGCATGCGTTAATGATTGTGATCGTCAACAGGTACTGAGATACTGATCTCTCTACGGTGTTGATTATTTTGATCGCACGTTTTTTATCACTGAGCGCGGGCGCTGACGCTACCAGTTTCTCGTAGAACAGATTGCCAGAGCCCAGGATGAACACGCTGAGCAGCAATGCTATAAGTACTGTTGTGATGCCAGTTGCCACTGAAGAAGTTGCTGAGTTAATCAACCCCGGCCCTTCTATGATCACGCCCTGTGTGCCTTCATCTGATTTTCCAGTAAGTTGGTCTACCCGCTGCCCCGCGCGTGAAATTTCATCAATAGTGGGCTGGTAGGGTTGAATATATCCTTGAATCTTTGCGCCGATATCGGGAAGTGTTGATAACATTTGCCCAACTGGCTCACTCATGGCACTGACACCCATTGCAAACGCAGAAGACAAGACAGCGACCAATGCCAATGCTGCTAATGGTGCTGGAATTTTCGCTTGTTGCATGAGCCTGACAATGGGAGCCAACGCCAGGCTAATCAGTAGCCCGAGTACGATGGGCATAACGATATCTTTGCCAAAATAGAATATGACACTCGATAGAAGAACAGCCAGATAGACAAGCACTCGCTTTATGGATTGAAGTACCTGGAAGATGTCTTTGTCATCTTTGATTGTCATAAACGTCTCTTGTGTTCATTTTTGGCCACAATAGCTCTCATCTTGCTCTCTGGACGTACTTGCGTTAATCAGCTGTGAGTATGGGATCTAACAAGGAACGCAAGAAGAAGATTGTCAAATGGTAAAACTGCTTGAGTGATATCGTTAAGATGGACCGCTCTAAGACGTAATCCGGGTTTCGGTTTAGTCGGGGTTGTTAAGTAGTTTTAGTAGAGTTTGAAGGTCTACCGGTTTTACAGCATGTGCATCGAACACGCTGCCCTTAGTAGCATCCAGGGAGTCGTGTCCAGTGAGTGCGATAAATCGGGTGTTTGAAAGTTTGGGTAATGTACGCAGATGTGCTATCAGCGAATAGCCGTCTTCGTCTGGTAAGCCAAGATCACACAAAACGATGTGAGGGCTGATGAGTTCGATTTGGTGCCGGGCGTCATGTGCATTGCCAACGCTATGTACAGTGTGGCCATAGCGTGACAGCAATCGGGTAATCACCCGAATAGATACCGCATCATCTTCAATGTGAAAAATACAAAGTCTGTCGCTATTGCTCTGAGAATCAACAGTTAATGTTGGAGCTTTCACAGCTACTTGGGGCACAGGCGTTGATACGTCTAGGTTTTGCATCTGCTGTTCTGTATTTAACAGTGTGTCGTTTACGCGCGCCGTTGATGAAGAATTAGCCAGAGCCCGCTTGATGCCCGTAATCAGCACGAGTTGATCGATGGGTTTTGTTAGATAGACAGTACAGCCTGCTGCCAAGCATTTTTCTTGTTCACCTTTCATGGCACTTGCAGTTAACGCGATAATTGGAAGCGTGATGCCACTATTGCGAAGTTTGCGAGCTACCTCGTAACCACTGATGTCGGGCATGTGCATATCCAGCAAAAGTGCGTCGTACGGCTGCTCAGTGCTCAAGGCGTTGACGATGTGCTCAATAGCCACTCGTCCACTGTTGGTAGTTGTTACCACCGCTTTAGCGCTTTCGAGTATGCGCTGCACAACTTGCAGAACATCAGGGTGATCGTCCACGACTAATATTCGGTAAGGTAATTTGACTGAAAGAGGGCGGTCAACTGTATTTATGGAAGGTACTGTGGACGAGTACTTTAACAATGCCAGCGTCGAAACGTCCCCAACAGGCAGTGTCAAGGTAAGTGTCGTGCCCATTGCTAGCACACTCTTCACGGCAAGTTGTCCTCCGAGTCTGTCTGCCAGACGTTTGCTAATGGTAAGACCCAGACCGCTGCCACCAAAGCGCCTGTTTATCGAGCTGTCTGCTTGAGTGAATACTTCAAACACGTCTTTGTGTTGAGTGGGATCCATGCCAATGCCCGTATCGATCACTGCGAGTGAGACGGTGGGTTCTGGTGTTGACAGGTAGCTAACGCGCAGCGTTACGCTGCCGCTTTCTGTAAATTTAATGGCATTGCTAAGCAGATTAACCAGTATTTGTCGTAACCGTGTTTCATCACTATGAATTGTGACTGGCAGCTTCCCACTGTATTCCACGTGCAGTGCCAGTTGTTTCTGATCGGCTCGAACGTGCATGAGCTCGCGGGTTTTTTCGATAATCCCGTGCAGCGAGAAATCGTGTTTCTCCAACCCCATATGGCCAGCTTCGATACGTGACAAGTCGAGGATGTCATCCAGCAGTTTTATCAGGTATTGTCCATTGCGTTTTATGATCTGAACGCTTTCTAAATTATCTTCATTGGCTAACTGCAGACTTAACAGTTCTGCATACCCTATGATCGCGGTCATGGGAGTGCGGATTTCGTGACTCATGTTCGCCAGAAATTCGCTTTTGGCCTTGTTGGCCTGTTCGGCCAGCTGCTTTGACGCCTCCGCCTTCGCTTGCATAGCCTGTAGATTGGCCTCGACACGTTTTCGTTTGGTAATTTCCTCAGCCACGATATTAACGCCGACAATATCGCCATCCGAATTTTTCAGAGGCAGCCAATTTTCGTTCCAATGGCGTATGACTCCAGGCTCTCGAGGTGTTTCACCACTGATCGGCACGTTCAGAACTGCCTGTCCAGTATTCAGGACACCCATTAGTATCGGTATGGCTTCAGCGGCAAGATCCGGTAGCATTTCGCTGATTGTTTTGCCAATGTGCTCATCGATACTAAACCCGTTCATCTCGGCAAGATGCTTGTTGATTCGAACAAATTTCAGGTCACGATCGAGTACACAGAGTCCCACGGGCGCACTGGCATAGATTTCCTCAATTTCGGTTAGCAATCCGCGCATTGTCTCTTCGCTGAGTGCCAGAGCAGTTTCCGTCTCACGGCTGGATGTGACATCGATTGCGGACGGAATCAAATGCGTAATGGTGCCACTCTCATCACGCATCGGCACCACTTGGAAGTCAATGACTGCCAATTGCCTTTGCCCCAGACGAACCTCAACATCAAATCGACTGGTGTGACCAAGGCACGCCTGCTCAAGTGATTCATCCAGTTGCTGCTGGGCCACTACGGAATGTGACCACCAATACGCGTCTCGAAACGGCTTGTTGATGACATCTTCAGCTTTCAGGCCTGCAGCTAGCAAGGCTGCGCGATTGACTTCGAGGAGTATCCCTTGAGTAGAGCACACACCAACAAAACAATACAGCGAATCAATGACCCTACGCGTAAAGTGCCCCGAAGCTCTGAGTTCCTCATTGCTTGCCTGCAACTGTTGTTGGCTGTTTTTCAGCTTGCTTTTCGCTGAGCTCAGTTCGCTCTCAAGCTGCTGTATTCGCAACTGAGCAGCATCCAATGTCCTCGCGTCACCCATGTTAGTAGCCTTTGCGCAGGTGTGACTGAATGGTATTTGCCGACAATCGCCGAATCAGGATCGTGCAGACTAAGATGTTGAAATCTGAATCAAGGCCGCCGCCACTGGTCGATACTCACTGACCAACACGCTATAGGTGCGACAAGCAGCCCGCGTATTCATTACCTCCAGCGCCACTCCCTTTTTTTTAAGCTCAGCCATTAAGGCGAAATCAGGAAAAATATGCTCAGAACCTGAGCCAAGCAAGACGATTTCGGGAACTTCTGCCTCTAAACCATCGAAAAGCGGCGCAAAGTGCTCCATGGTCAGCTCCTTCACCGAGCCGCTAAACCAGTCTTCTACCACCCGTGTCTGGGTGATCAGAACGTTACTTCGGTAGTCTTGGCCATTGACACTCAAGACACCTATCCCGTAATTGCTGATCAGGTTTTGATCAGAAGTCTCTAGATGCATTTTCATATCGGTATAATAGCGTTTCTCGCGGTCGTAGACATCTGTCGGCCACAACTCGCTTAATGATTTCTCGGCAGGAGAGCTTTTTGAAACCGGTTAAGATTGGCCTACTGGGCCTTGGCACTGTGGGCCAGGGCGTTGCTAATATTCTCGCGCGTAACGCTGCTGAGATCGAGCGGCGTACAGGTCGCCCCATTCAACTCGTCAGTGCTGCTGTACGTAACCAGGGCAAGGCTGAGGCTCTGGAACTTGGCATTCACGTCACCACGGACGCAGCGTCTCTGGTAAATGATCCGGAAATAGACATCGTCTGTGAGGCTATGGGCGGAGATGATCCGGCGCTGTCTCTGCTGCACAGCGCGATTGAAAACGGCAAGCACGTTATCACTGCCAACAAAGCCCTGATTGCGGTCCACGGCAATGAGCTTATTGCCGCCGCCCAGAAAAAGGGCGTTGTGGTCGCCTACGAGTCCTCCGTAGCAGGTGGCATTCCGATTATCAAAGCCCTGCGTGAAGGCCTTGCCGCCAATCGCATTCAGTGGCTTGCTGGCATCATCAACGGCACGGGTAATTTCATTCTCTCGGAAATGGCTGAAAAGGGTCGCAGTTTTGAAGATGTATTGGCCGAAGCGCAAGCGCTCGGTTACGCAGAAGCTGATCCCGAGTTTGATGTGGAAGGTATCGATGCGGCTCACAAGCTTACGATCATGGCATCCGTGGCATTTGGTATGCCGCTGCAATTTAACGGCGTGTACACGGAAGGAATCAGTAAAATCACTCGTGATGATGTCGAATTTGCAGAAGAGCTTGGCTATCGTATTAAACATCTGGGTGTTGCCAAACGACGTGATGATGGCATTGAAATGCGTGTTCACCCCACGCTGATTCCTTCAAGCCGCTTGCTGGCTAATGTTAACGGCGTAATGAACGCGGTGCTGGTGCAGGGCGATGCAGTAGGTCCAACCTTGTATTACGGCCCCGGAGCAGGTTCTGAACCTACTGGCTCATCAGTGGTTGCGGATATTATCGATGTGGTTCGCGCTATGGATGCCAAGCCTGCTCATCGTGTACCTTCTCTCGGGTTTCAGAACGATGCCCTGGAGTCCCACGTCATACTTGACACCGCTGACTACAGGTCTGCCTACTACTTAAGACTGCAGGCGCTGGATCAGCCCGGTGTTATGGCAAGCGTTGCGGCCATTTTCGGAGAACTTGGCATCAGTATCGAAGCTATCTTGCAAAAAGAGCCAGAGTTACCCGTTGATGGCGACGAGAACCCTGCTGATGTTCCAGTTGTCCCCATTATTCTGCTGACGCGCCGAGTGCGCGAAGGGCTGATAGAGCAGGCCATCGAGCGCTTACAGGCACTCAGCACAATCACTCAAACCGTTGTTCGCTTACGTGTTGAATCCTTAGCTTAGTCCAGGCTAGATCACACGGCAGCACTCACCCCATTCAGGATCAAAAAGTCCCCTTGCGGCAAGTACCCATACCATGACTGATTCTTCCCGTTCATCTTCCCACTATCAGGGTCTTATTCACCGATATAAGGATCGCCTCCCGGTCAGTGAAAGCACTCCGGTTATCACCCTGAATGAAGGGGATACACCGCTCATCAAATTGAACAATATCCCACGTGAGCTGGGTAAGAACGTTGAAATCTACGTTAAGTACGAGGGGCTGAATCCCACAGGCTCCTTCAAAGACAGAGGGATGACCATGGCGGTCAGTAAAGCCGCGGAAGAGGGCGCAAAAGCTATCGTTTGCGCATCCACTGGCAACACCTCGGCTGCCGCAGCTGCTTACGCTGCCCGGGCAGGTATGACGGCCTTCGTGCTGATTCCTGAGGGCAAGATCCCGATGGGCAAACTAGCTCAAGCCATCGCTCACGGGGCTGTGGTGTTGCAAATCAAAGGCAACTTTGATGACGGCATGAGGCTCGTTAAAGAAGTGGCGGGTGAAGCACCTGTAGCCATAGTGAATTCCATAAACCCTTACCGCCTGCAAGGCCAGAAAACAGGCGCCTTCGAAATCGTAGAGGCATTGGGACGCGCGCCCGATTATCACTGTATTCCGGTGGGTAATGCTGGCAATATCTCAGGCTACTGGATTGGCTATAGCGAAGCGTGTGGCCATAACACTGCCTCGTGCACACTGTGCAACGGCCAGTGCCCCTACCTCGATAACCCGATAACTAGCACGCGCCCGGTAATGGTCGGCTATCAAGCCGATGGTGCAGCACCATTTTTACGAGGTGAGCCGGTTATCGAACCTGAAACCTTGGCAACAGCCATTCGCATTGGTAACCCGCAAAGTTGGGATCTGGCAAAAGCGGCTGTTGAGGAATCAGGTGGATGGTTTGACGAGGTAAGTGACGAGGAATTACTCGCTACTCAGGCTTTACTGGCACGCAAAGAAGGTGTTTTTTGTGAGCCCGCATCAGCTGTATCGTTGTGCGGCGCTCTTAGGGATATCAAATCAGGTCTCATTCCAGAAGGTAGCCTGATTGCCTGTACTTTGACCGGACACGGTTTGAAGGACCCTGATATCGCTATCCGAGGTCAGGAAGATGTTAGGACTGTGAAGGCCGATCTGGAATCCGTAAAAGCGGCAATCCTTGAGCATATCTAACTGAGTTGGCAGTTGTCTCCCTGCTCAAATAGCCGCCGGCAACGAAATGATGCCGGCGGGAGACATCTGCTTACGTTGTGCCATATCGCCGTGCTGGGCAAGCAATTCGGTGTAATGTTCGCGGCTGATGGAAACTGCGCCCATGCTCACCAAGTGAGCAGTTTCCAGCTGACAATCGATCAGCTTGTATTTGCCACATTGGGCAAGATGTGCAAGTGCTACTTTTGATGCGTCTCGCTCGGTGGAGAACATTGATTCACCGACGAACACTTCTCCCATCTGTATTCCGTACAGCCCTCCCACTAACCGGTGGCCCATCCAGACTTCCAGAGATCGAGCGTGCCCCATAACGTTTAGTGTGCAGTAGGCATCAATCATCTCATTGGTAACCCAAGTGCCCGAGCTGCCTGCTCGAGGTGCACCACATTGCTTCATCACTTCGCGGTAGGCTAGGTTTTCTGTTACTTCAAAATGTCCGCTGCGAATGGTTTTACGCAGGCTTCGAGTCACGCGGATGTCGTCCGGCCGGATAACACAGCGCGGATCTGGTGACCACCACAGGATAGGCTCGCCAGCTTCGTACCAGGGGAAAACACCCGTACGGTAGGCTGCCATAAGCCGTCGTGGACTGAGATTTCCACCAGCCATAAGCAAGCCGTTGGGCTCACTTAAAGCTGTGCTGACCGATGGGAACGGCGTTAAATCATCATCGGGGGCAAGGAAAGGGATGGGCATAACGTATCAAATTGTTAATGACTCTGCCTTGAACGGTAGCAAATCATTGAGTCCCTTGCACCTTTGTTGTACATGTGGTGTTTCTTGAGACAGAAAATTTGCTATTGCGTCACGAAATTGAGGGTGTTGGATATAATGTGCAGAGCGGGTCAGAGTGGGTATAAACCCGCGGGTAATCTTGTGTTCACCTTGTGCGCCGGGCTCAAAGTGAAGTATGGAGTGTGCAATACAGTATTCAATACCTTGGTAGTAACAGGCTTCAAAGTGCAGGGCATTATATTCAGCCCGACAGCCCCAGAAACGGCCATAAAGAGTTTTGGTACCAATAAACATTATAGAGCAAGCCACTGGCCATTCGGGTTGTTCATCTTCAGGATCGTACGCGAAGACGATAAGCACTTTATCGCCCATTTTTTCTCCGATACCCTCAAAGAAATCACGCGTCAGTGACGGGTTGCCCCATTTGCGGTCGAATGTAGATTTATAAAACTGGTGTACCCAGCGCCATTCCTGTTCGCTTAATGTTGATCCCAGACGTTGCTCAAGCCGCAGGTTTGCGTCTGTAACATATCGGCGCTCACGGCGAATGGTTTTACGTCGTTTAGCGGTGCATCGAGATAAAAAATCGTCAAAGTCGGTGTAGTCGTCGTTACGCCAGTGGTATTGGACATCAAGACGTCGCAAATGATCGGTTACGACAGCAAGCTGATCAATGTCAGTTGATCGCGCTGCATTCGGTTGGGCCGCATCCGGTTGGGTTTCATCTGCTTGGGCCGCTTCCGGTTGGTCCGCACTCGGCTGGGCCGCACCCGGCTGGGCCGCACCCGGCTGATTCTCATCCGTATCTGACTGAGATCCGTCAGCCTGAGGTTTATCAGACTCAGTGTCCTTCCCAGCTTTTTTAACTGGAGCCCTTGTTGGCTCTATCGCACTCAACACATTACTTTCCGCCTCAGTCACGAACAGAAAATGCACACTTGAGAACTGCTCACTGTGTGCAAACTGTCGCACGCCGGCTGCAAGTAACTTTATCGTTTCTTCCAGGGGTTGATCGCTACGCGTGAGCAACCTGCGCCCGGTGGCAGGGGTGAAGGGGATGCTGGATACCAGTTTGGGGTAGTACTCCATCTGGTGGCGCTCATAAGCCTCAGCCCAAGCCCAGTCAAAAACGAACTCTCCATAAGAGTTCGTCTTGATGTAAGTGGGTACCGCACCGATAAGGTGCTGGCCCGATTCATCAGTCTCCCAAAGCAGAAAATACCGAGGATACCAGCCAGTCCTGTCACCCAGACAGCCAGAGGTGTCCAGTGTGTGGAGGAACTCGTGGCGCAGGAATGGGTTGCCGTCGTCGCTCAGCGCATTCCATTGCTCCGCCGGCACTTCTGCCAGTGAGTCCCGCACTTCTATTTGCAGCTCTTTGCTCATGCTGATCTATACGGCATTGGCAAATAATAGTTCCAAAATAATAATCAGCCTGGCGGGTTCGCTTCAAGGTAGCGCTCTGCATCCAGTGCTGCCATGCAACCTGTGCCTGCGGAGGTAATGGCCTGTCGATACACATGGTCCATAACATCGCCCGCAGCAAATACGCCGGGTGTACTGGTTGCCGTTGCGTCACCGTTACTGCCGCCGTGTACTTTTATATACCCGTTTGCCATGTCCAGTTGGTCATTAAACAGGGCGGTATTTGGCTTATGTCCGATAGCGATGAAAACGCCCATCAAATCAATATCCTCAGTGACATCTGAATCAACACTTCGGATACGCATGCCAGTAACACCGGATTGATCGCCTAGAACTTCGTCGAGCGTGTGGTTCCATGCAATACGGACATTGCCGTTTTTCTCTTTCTCGAACAGTCGATCCTGGAGAATTTTTTCAGCCCGAAGCGAATCACGGCGATGAACCAGTACGACTTCCGAACAAATGTTGGACAAATACAGAGCCTCTTCGACAGCGGTATTACCCCCTCCGATAACGGCGACTTTCTTTTGCTTGTAGAAGAAGCCATCGCAAGTAGCACATGCTGAAACACCACGCCCCTTGAACGCCTCCTCAGAAGGTAGCCCTAGATACATAGCACTCGCACCGGTAGCGATAATCAGGGAGTCGCACGTGTATTGTCCGTTGTCGCCTGTCAGGGTCAGTGGTTTTACTGAAAAATCAACGCTTTGAATGTGATCGCTGATAATGTCGGTGTCAAAGCGCTCTGCATGTTGCTTGAAGCGCTCCATCAGCTCTGGACCTTGCACACCCATGGCGTCTGCCGGCCAATTGTCCACGTCAGTTGTGGTGGTAAGCTGCCCGCCAGGCTCCATGCCGGCTACCAGAACAGGGCTCAGGTTGGCTCGGGCAGCATATACGGCTGCTGTGTAACCTGCTGGTCCTGAACCTAGAATGAGTAATTTGCAATGACGTGCGTCTGACATAGGGTATTCCGTAATAATCCTTGTACTTGTGCGCCGGAATAGTACCCTTAAACGGGTGTGTTGCGGCAGGTAGTTGGTTTTCCTCTGCTACACTTTCAGGCCCCTCTATCGTCCATTTCAGCGGATCCAACCAGGATAGTTTTCGTGGCTCAAGCTACCAAAAAACGCGCGGCTGCGGCTCGACGCAAAAAAGCGCCGACAGCCCGTAAGGGCACAGCTGCCGCCAAAGGTTCTGGGCGAGTTGCCAGTCGGCGCGCTACAGCCACACGGCGCATTGCCGGTAGTGAGTCGAGTAAAGGTTCGACCGCAGCCGACGCCAAAGCCCTAGCTGCGCGCAGCCTTGCTAATGCGGCGTCCCTTGGGCATATGGCCAGGTTGCTGCGAGAAGTCTGCGGCATTATTTGCCTGTTTGCTGCTCTTATCGGGCTGTTGGCGCTGGTCAGTTTTGATATCAACGATCCGGGTTGGTCACAAACCGGTACGGGGAGCAGTATTGAGAACAGCGTTGGACGGGTAGGGGCTTGGTTTGCAGATGTGACCCTGTATCTATTCGGCTTTATGGCCTATCTCATTCCGCTGGTGGTCGGCCTGTCTGGCTGGCTGTTGTTTCGCAGTCATCACAGTACGGCAACAACGTACCGTCCGTTTGTTTTCGTCAGAGTCATCGGCGTTGCTCTCATGCTGGTCAGCGCCAGTGGCCTTGCTGATCTGCATTTTAGTGTGACTGAGGGCTCTTTGCCGCAAGGAACCTACGGTGGCGGCGTTCTGGGAACTGCCGTAGCCTGGCGGATGGTGCCGTTCCTGCAGCATTTAGGTACCACATTAGTCTTGTTGGGTTTGTTTCTCAGCAGCTTTACACTTGCATTTGGCACCTCCTGGATTCAGATGATCGAGAAGGTGGGCAGTGCTGTAGTACGACTGATTGATGGCCTGCGCTATCGTGCAAGCGCATTTTCCGAGGCACACGATGAGCATAGCCGCATGTTGGCAGCAGACCGTGAGCGAGATGCTCATCTGCGTGCCCAAGAGCAAGAGGATGCTCTTGCGGCTCGACCTGCCAGAAATCGTGCTGCCATCAAGTCAGCGACACGCAAAAAATCGGCAGCGGCTGCGGTAGCCGATCCGTTGACTGATTCAGAATCAACATCCGCAGCCGGTATGGCTACGGGTATGGGCGCAGCTTTGGCCATGGCGCGTGAGAAAGCGCGTGCCTCGCAAGAGCTAGCAGGCGCAGCCGCTGGTGCTGCCGTCAATGCGGCTGCTAGTGTGGCTGCAAATGCAGCTGGCGGTACGGCTGCCAGCAAAGCGACCAAAACCACGCGCCGAACAAACAAATTCGATGTTTTGGGTGATTCGCTGGAAGAGGCAGATGCCTTGTTGGCTGATGATTTTGACAAGACTGTAGCGATTGACCGTGCGACCACACTAGCCGTACAGGCTATGGACAAACCTCAGCCTGCTGTCGTCAAATCCGTTGCTCCCAAGCCTGCTCTGATCGAGCCATTGGACGACACTCCTGAGCACGATGTCATTCTGCCAACCATCGATCCGATGGCAAAAAAGAAAAAAATTGCCATCAAGCCGCGTATTGCTGAGCACAAGCAGGCCAAGTTGTTCCTGAACGTTCCAGATTCCGATTTACCACCTCTATCGCTGCTGGACACGCCCGAACCTCAGCGACCAGGCTTCTCTGAAGAGGATTTGCAGGCCTTGTCGAGGCTGCTTGAGGAAAAGCTGGCCGAGTTTCGCATCACCGTACAGGTTGTTGCTGTGCACCCCGGCCCGGTTATAACGCGGTTCGAGATGGAACTTGCGCCCGGTATCAAAGCAAGCCGCATTACTGGACTGTCTCAGGATATTGCGCGATCCATGTCACTGGTAAGTGTGCGTGTTGTTGAGGTTATTGCCGGTAAGTCCACCATTGGCATTGAGGTGCCTAACGATCATCGCGAGATCGTGCAGCTGACCGAGATGTTGCAGTCTGACCAGTATGTTGAGAAAAAATCTCCTCTGACTCTGGCGCTGGGTAAGGATATCAGTGGTGAATCGGTCACAGCTGATCTTGGCAAAATGCCGCATTTGCTGGTGGCAGGTACAACGGGCTCAGGAAAGTCGGTTGCCGTGAACTCCATGTTAATCAGCCTTTTGTATAAGGCGACTGCAAAAGACGTACGCCTGATTCTTATTGATCCAAAAATGCTGGAGCTAAATGTCTACGACGGCATTCCGCATTTGCTTGCCCCGGTTGTTACTGACATGAAAGAGGCCGCTAATGCCTTGCGCTGGTGCGTGGGTGAAATGGAGCGTCGATACACCGTCATGGCGTCGTTGAAGGTTCGAAACATTGCTGGTTACAACAAAAAGGTGAATGAGGCGATTAAAGCCGGCACCCCTATTGTTGATCCCCTATACCAGGCGGAGTTATCGCTCAATCCATCTGGCCCACCGCCAACGCTTGAGCCCATGCCTTTTATCGTGGTGGTCGTCGACGAGTTTGCCGACATGATGATGCAGGTTGGCAAAAAGGCTGAAGAGCTGATTGCCCGCATAGCCCAGAAAGCGCGTGCTGCTGGTATCCATTTGATTCTGGCTACACAACGTCCCTCGGTTGACGTCATTACCGGCCTGATAAAAGCCAACGTTCCCACACGAATTGCCTTCCAGGTGTCTTCAAAGATCGACTCTCGCACCATCCTTGATCAGGGCGGAGCAGAGTCCTTGCTAGGAAACGGTGACATGTTGTATCTGCCGCCGGGCACCGCACTCCCAGTGCGCGTGCATGGCGCGTTTGTGGACGATCACGAAGTACAAAACGTTATTGCGCACATCAAGCAGACTGGCGAGCCCAACTACATCGAAGAAATTCTGCAGGAAAGCCAAGTGGCTATTCCAGGGATTTCAGGGGGTGAGGCCGAAGGTGGCGCTGGCGGTGAATCCGATGCTCTCTATGATCAGGCAGTGGCCATTGTTCTCGAATCCCGTAAAGCCTCTATCTCCTATGTTCAGCGTCGCCTGAAAATCGGTTACAACCGAGCAGCGCGCATGGTGGAAGAAATGGAAGCTGCCGGCGTGGTCAGTTCGGTGACTGGCAGCGGTACGCGTGAAGTGTTGGCACCACCGCCCTAGTAGCCAGGACGTAGTTTTGCGATCTGCGGGGCTGCCTTCAGCGGGGCTGCCTTCAGCGGGGCTGCCTTCAGCGGGGCTAATACTTGAAAGTGTCACGAGTTGGTGTCTCGGGGGGTTGTTCAGCGCACGGCCAGTCTCATGCCTTACACTTGCAAGCAGTCGTTGTTGCCACCATCACCTTACTAAGTGCCCGTTCGAGGCCATGCAAAATGAGCAAATGCTTGTGAAAATTGTTGTCTCCGTTTTTGCGTCTTCCGTTCTGAAACCTATTGGCGCTCTGGTGATTCTGTCTGCCACGCTGACCGGTTTGATGTGCTCCCCAGCCATTGCCGATGAGCAGACTGACGCTGCCATAGAGAAGCTTGAAACGTTTATCCAGAATCTGGACAGCTTCGAGGCCTCATTTGAACAGACCCTATACGGTGCTGATTCGACAGAGTTACAGACGTCAGAGGGTACGATAAAGCTCAAGCGTCCGGCCCGGTTTGTCTGGAAGTACTCCTCGCCCGAGCCACAGCTGATTCTCGGAGATGGCGAACGCATCTGGCTATACGACGAAGACCTTGAACAAGTCACTGTCAATCCTATCGATGAACGAATCAATGGCACGCCGCTTCAATTACTCATGCAGGCCGTACCTCTGAGCGAGGGTTTCGACATCGAGTCGTTGGGCCTCTCTGAGGGTATCGACTGGTTTGGCCTTACGCCTCTTTCCCAATCTTCCGACTTCGAAGAGGTGTTCATTGGTTTACAAGGCGATGCAATTGCTGCAATGGAGCTGCGTGACAGTTTTGGTCAGGCTACTCAAATTCGGTTGGACAATTTTAAATCTGACGTGCAGCTAGACGATGCTTTGTTTGTTTTCGATGTGCCCGAAGGCGTCGATGTGATAGGGCTTGATGAGTAGTTCGCTTGAACTATTCGGCGCTGATGATTCGGTAAGGCCACTTGCCGACAGGCTGCGCCCTAAATCGCTCGATGAGTTTGTTGGTCAGGCACATCTGCTTGGACCTGACAGTACGCTGCGCCAGGCCATAGAGCGAAACCGCCTTCATTCAATGATTTTCTGGGGGCCGCCAGGGACTGGTAAGACAACACTGGCCCGCATGATTGCCCATCGCTGTGACGCTCACTTCATGAGTATTTCAGCGGTGCTGGCGGGTGTCAAAGACATTCGCGAAAAGGTGGCTGAGGCCCGCGACCGTCTTCAAACCAACGGACAACGCAGTGTGTTATTCGTTGATGAGGTTCATCGTTTTAATAAATCCCAACAAGACGCATTTTTGCCACATATCGAAGACGGCACTTTGTATTTTGTGGGAGCAACCACCGAAAACCCTTCATTCGAACTCAATAACGCGCTGTTATCCAGAGTGCGTGTCTATGTTCTCAAGCATCTTGAGAAGACTGATATACGCGCCGTTATTGATCGAGCTCTCAGTGACACCGAGAAAGGACTTGGTAGCCAGAATCTGTCGATGGAAGACGAACACCGAGACCACCTGGCGGCCACTGCCGACGGTGATGCACGCCATGCGCTCGTTCTTCTTGAGCTTGCTTCTGATTGCGCGCGCGATACCGGAGATAGTCGCGTTATTGATAAGGCGGTTATTCAGGAAGTGACGCGCGATAGTTTCCGCCAGTTTGATAAAGGGGGTGATCACTTTTACGATCAGATATCGGCATTGCACAAGAGCATGCGTGGATCAGATCCTGATGCTGCTCTGTACTGGTTCTGTCGAATGGTAGATGGCGGCTGTGATCCTCTGTACATCGCAAGGCGCGTGTTACGTTTTGCCTCAGAAGATATCGGTAATGCTGATCCACGAGCTGCTCAATACGCTTTATATGCATGGGACACATATCATCGTCTTGGTAGTCCTGAAGGTGATCTGGCCATAGCCCACGCTATTGTGTTCATGAGCTGCGCGCCTAAAAGCAATGCTGTGTATACAGCTTTTAAGCAAGCCATGGCGTTTGCACGGGAGCAGGGTAATCAACCAGTGCCTATGAGCCTTCGTAATGCCCCTACGAAACTGATGAAAGAGTTGGATCACGGCAACGACTATCGCTACGCTCACGATGAAGTAGATGGCTTTGCAGCAGGCGCCCACTATTTTCCTGACACACTGCCCGCTCAACAATTTTATAACCCGGTGCAGCGCGGACTAGAAATAAAAATCAGTGATCGACTGGCGGATCTTCGATCACGTAATAAGGCTGCTGGTAGCTAAAAGCTGCGAGTGTGTATTAACTGCATGCGTGGCTGTCAGCGTAAGGCGGCGCATGACATTAAAAGGCCTTTGCAGAAGGGAAAGGCTGTCAACATCAACTATTTGATAGTGAATCAATTGATATGGCAAGTTCAGTTCAGGTAAACCCAACGCTTCACTTTACGTTGGCGGATTGGAGTGATCAGCGCGATTGCGACGCCGTAGTGGCCTTGCTCCAGGCGTATGCATTACATCCTATGGGAGGGGGTGAGGCGCTGAGTGAATACGCAGTAACTAACCTGCCCGCTGCCATGGCAAAGACTCCTGGTGCGTTCTCGGTAATCGGTTGGCACACCACAGCTGATGAAGCTTGCACGCCTGTAGCGCTTGCAAACTGCTTTCAAGCATTGTCCACGTTTGCCTGCAAACCATTGATCAACATTCATGATCTTTACGTTTCTGATAGCGCACGCGGACAAGGAGCTGGGCAAGCATTATTAGCTAACGTAGAAGCTGAAGCAGAACGCCGCGGATGTTGCAAAGTGACCTTAGAGGTTCTGACCGGCAACGCCGGGGCTATTCGCGCGTACGAAAATTTTGGCTTTGCACTTTATACGCTGGATGAAAAAACAGGCCATGCGCTGTTTATGCATAAGAAACTCAAATAAGTTACAAAGTTTTACATTCTGCGTCTGTGTCTGTGGATTTACCGACCTTGGCGCCGCTCGACATCACCTTGAGTGTCGAGAAAACAGTGCATCCCGAATTGTGCAATCGTTACCAGATTACGTTGTCTGAATTGTGTAATCGTTACCAGATTGCGTTGTCAATATAATAGGGGTTGCCATCGGGGAATCTTCACACTAGGCTACGTCTCAGACGTAGCGATGGAAGGTAAGACGTTGAGCACAAAATTTAGAGAATTCGCTGGTGCGCTTTGTGAAACCAACGATGTAGACCAAGCATTTAACCTTCTGGATACCTATATCCAGCGCATGGGTTTTGATGCTGTCTTGTACACTTACATTCCCAGTTCAGTGGTGCAATCCGGTTTTGCGTCTACACCTGTGTATCAAGCCTCCAGTAGCTACACGCCCAAGTTCGTGTCTCATTACTTAAACGCTGGGTTTTATAACGACGATCCATTGATCAAAGCGGTAAGAGACGATGTGAAGCAACCCATTGTTTGGGGTGGGGATATTTGCAAATCTTATACAGAAATAGATAAACGAAGCCGAGAAGTGATGGATGTAGCGGCTGACTATGGGATAAAAAAAGCTGTTTCAATACCACTTCTTACCGGAAACCAAAGCTTGGCGGGTATTAATCTCCTTAATTTCGATAGTCAGAATTTCGACAAATTGCTAAACGACACACTGCCGGAAATGCGTGTCGTTGCCAACATGTACCACAACCATATGGTTGCTAACTCAGGGAACCTTGCGCATTTCATCAAACCTGTTTTCTCCGCCTTAAGTGTTTTGGAGCTTCAATTTGTTGCTGGCCTCGCTGAAGGCATTAGCCAGCGTGAACTAGCAGCAAAGCTTGGCAGATCAGAAAAGTACTTGGAACAAGTGTTTTTGAGAATACGGCGAAAGGTGTCTGGCGTTGGTGCACTGGATAAGCCGACGGTTAATCGAAATCAATTGCTCTACTACGCAGGACTCTATAATATCGTGAACTTCGCCGTATTGTAATGTTGTGGCACCGAGCACTAACGAGCTCGGTGATTAAGTGCATTAATCAATGATTGGAGGGCAGGGATTCCTACCCGCGCATTTTTCCGCTTAGGTGGCGTTGGCATATCCGGAATAAAGAGATTATCAATTCGAGTTGTTAAGATACACAAGATCTTTCGTTGGACTGAGCCCTGTGACTTGTGTGTATCAGTCACATTAATGCAACTCCCTACCTGTGACTTGTGTGTATCAGTCACATTAATACAGTGCCCTGACATCTACAGTTTATAGTCGCATCCATCCGATACACGGTATCTGGTGGGAGAATCTGCACGCCGACATTCATTTCGTGCAGGGCTATGTCTGTTATGTGCAACGCCATAGAGCGCACAGTAGCCCCAGTATTGTCGCGAAATATTCTTTCTGCGATTGCTTTATTGTATCTATCTTATTTTCAACGATCAGTGGCTAGTGAAACTGTCTCAAACCCTGCATTCAGTGCGTTCCGTTTTATTCGAATCCCTCAGGGTTTACGGTGTGCTGCTCAAGATAATGATCCCAGCTCTGATCGTTGTGAAAGTATTACAAGAGCTAGGCGCGTTGAAAATTATAGGTTTGGTTCTGGCACCAGTCATGTCCCTGACAGGTTTGCCAGCAGAGCTTGGCATTGTGTGGGCTACGACGCTTCTGACTAACATGTTCTCTGGCATTGTGGTGTTTGCCAGCATGGCAAGCGAGCTTTCTTTAAGTGCCGAGCAAGTGACTGTCCTGGGGTCCATGATGCTGATTGGACATTCGATTCCGATTGAAGGTGCGGTTGCTCGAAGAGCAGGTGTTCCGTGGTGGGTCACCATTGCGTTAAGAGTCGGTGGCGCTCTTGTACTTGGGAGTATTCTGCATTTCGTCTATACGCGATTCAAGCTGTTGCAAGATCCAGCAACCATCGTTTGGAGCATGGCAGGTAAAGATGAGTCACTGGCGTCGTGGATCTTCGCGCAGCTTGAGGCGCTCGTGATCATTTATTTTGTGATTCTGTCCCTGATGGTACTTTTGAATATACTTCGCTTGCTCGGTCTGGAACGCATCATTCATGTCGGTCTTGTTCCTGTGTTGCGACTACTGGGAATAGGTCGTACTGCAGCCAATGTTACTGTCATTGGCGTAGCACTTGGCTTGAGTTATGGAGCGGGGTTGTTAATTCGGGATCTTGACGATGGTGTCATGACCCGGCGCGATGCCTATCTTGCCTTATGCTTTCTGGGCCTGCTGCACAGTGTGATTGAAGATACCTTGCTAGTGATGGCACTGGGTGCTGATCTATCCGGTATTCTTTGGGCGAGAATAATTTTTGCGTTCGCCGTCACTGCCATTCTGGCTAGGATGCTAAGAATGATTGATGGGAACGACACAGGAAAATCGACAACACAGCGATGAACCAAAGTATAGGATTATCCACGCTAGTGGTACACGACTATGTATGCTGCGCTGGCATTCTTTCTGCAATAGTCATTTACTTAGTGGAATCAAGCAGTTTATTTAATCGCAAGCACACGTGATCTATGTCGGATGACATGATGCCGTTATGGCCAAAGTCCAGTACATGCCTGATGCCATAAGCGGTTTCCGCCAGCTCTCTTATGATGACAAAAAAATCGATCAATGAATGCTCTGATTCAGAAATGGGTCGAATGGACTCATAGCCTTCCAGGAAGACTGGCCATCGTATGGCTCGTCGTTCATCGGAACCTATGCATTCTCCCCACTTGAAAGTAGCAAGATCATAAACTCGGTAACCAACAGCGCATTCCTCGAAATCAAAGTGCGTCACTTTTCCATCTTGCACATGCAAATTTCCCCCGTGTAGATCGCCGTGGCAAATACCTATATCTAAAGACTCTTCCGGTACTGCCTGAACAGCTGTTCGAACTTCTTGCGCTATTTCTTCGATAGTGTGGAGAGCATCTGGTCGATGTGCCATATAACTCTGAATATCCATCATGGAATTCTCGAGTAAGCCCTGTAGGTCAAGGCGGATTCGTTGGTGAGATGTTGTGAAGCCACTGGAGGTCGAGTGCATTTGAGCAACTGACTGTCCAACCAGTCGACAAATTTCAGGTGAGTCATAATCAGGCGTCGTGCCTTTAGCCAATGAGGTCAGAAGCACGAGTCGGAGCCCTTCGGGTGCCATAATTTCTGTCAGATATCCCCCTGACCTTCGTGCAATTGGGTAAGCAACTGGAAAGCCCTTTTGGTGCAAATAATTCAACGCCTCAGCTTCAAATTCGTTCGCTTCACGTGGAAATGCACCATGGCGATAAACACGCAGAAAATAACTTGCGTTGGCACAGCGAACTTGGTAGGTGTCATTGGCTCCACGTTCAAAAAACAGGCATTCGAGTGGGGTATCAATAGAGTACTCAGGAATGACTTTCGCCATCAACTCGTCGGGGTTAATGGTCGAATAGCTACACTTCAATTTTGTGACCATAATTTTCGTTGTTTTATATCCGAAAGGCGATGAGTGGTGATATCGAAAGTTAACCCTAGTTGCCCGCCGCGCTATGAAGATAGGGAGGGTCTTATTCAGATTGGTACACTCGGTCTTCATCGATAATACACGAGTGGAGTGAGCTAGGCTCTGGTCCGGTCATGTATCGGTCATCGAGCGGACTTCAAATGATACGAAGAAGATGTACTACTTATGAAACGCCATAGATGTGGGGTATTTGGTGCGCCAGCATGGTGACGACAAATGCTTAGTGCTTCCGATAGTCTTGGTTCATTTTCGGGCTAGTAAAAAGCGTAGAGCTGTAATTCGCGAATGACAGATATCGTAGACGGATGTGTAAACACTATTGGTACAGCAGTAGGAACAAGCCATTGGATGCTCCTTATTCCTGCATATCATTTGTTAATCAGCCCATATTTGAATATCAGAGACGATGGTCCTTTAAGGCTGTTTTCGTAGGTGAGATTGTCCGCCAGCAACGGATGTATAAAACAATACGTTGTGCAATGAACCAGATCGATATTCAAGGGTACCTACGTTTGAATCAGCTAAATGCCCCCGTGTTTGGCGATCAGGTTTCTGCTTCAGGTTGTGATCTGTAGTCAGATATGCCACGCCGGCGGTGTTTGTTGGTTCAGTCCTACAAATTAAAAGACGCTTCAGTTACCCACTATCATTAATTTCACTGAGATTGGATTTCATGAGAATACAAAAAACTTTTGCAATCAGTTCTAGCTGCCTGATTTTACTTAGCCTTTCAAACCCAGCACTCGCGACGGAAAAACGTTACTTCAACAACCAACACGATATCAATCTGATTCAGGGTTTAGACAAC
The DNA here is from genome assembly GCA_023301795.1 of Granulosicoccus sp. Taxonomy (GTDB): domain Bacteria; phylum Pseudomonadota; class Gammaproteobacteria; order Granulosicoccales; family Granulosicoccaceae; genus Granulosicoccus. The sequence continues at coordinate 61,859 of JALZVU010000139.1, read as the reverse complement.
AACTCCGCGCGAAACCCGTTCGTGCAGCCACAGGATCCTGCTCTTGCTGGCGGTGGCAGAGATCAGTCACTCGAATTTGGAGATGTGCTTTTTGGCACCTGGCAAGATGATGTCATCAATGGTCGACTTGGGCCTGATGTGATCGCAGGTGGTGGACGTGACGACGTGCTGCTTGGCGGCGTTGAGCACTTCACAGCAAACAATCGAGATCGTGCGTTCGGTGGATCAGGCTCGGATATGTTTATCTGGAAACCTGGCGATGGCTCCGACTTCTTCGATGGTGGACGACATCAGGATGCCGTAGTATTCGGAGTAACTGGAGAGTTGGTTGACGGTGCGGCCGAGTTTCAAGTCGTCAATAACGGTATGGCGGGCGAGCTGTTCATCGATCCACACACGCAGCTACCCAAAGTGGATGTAACCAATTCCCCCGGGTTTTGTGAAATCATTGATGCTAGTAGCAGCGTTGACGCTGCTGAGGAGCTCGCGCAGCTTGGTATTGAGCATCTTGTACGATTCTCAATTCGCGGCGTAAGAGATGCCTTTGAAGCCGGCGAACAGTCAATCGACAACGGCCTGCGTGTGACCCTTCACCTGAAAGATGTCGAAGTGCTTGTATGTACAAGCCGACACGGCGGTGAAATCGAAATCTTTGACCTCACTGTCAGTCCGGCACAACCCATTAGTACTCGTCACCTGAAACGCAGTCTGCAAAAACGCCTCAATGACATCGTGTTCTAGCACGGATTGTCTATGAATAGTCAGTGCGGGAGTCTAGCCCGAATTATTGATAAAACACGGTAAGCCGAACTATGCAGCCGCACTGACGCAAAATTTTTATTATATTTTTTAAAGAAGTTTTTTAGTGTCGGAGACAATCTTATGACAGCACAACTGTACGTGCCCAGCCAAAACGTTCAAAGGAGCGTGACGGTGCTACACCCTATTGTCGCTTTTGCAGAGCGTATCCAATATGGCGGATTAAATTCAGGGGCGAAGACGTCGCTTTTGAAAATCCCATTTTCAAGAATAACCCTGTGCCTGATACTGAGCCTTTCCTTCTTCTTGTGTCTACCTGCGTTTGCTGCTGGTGAGGCACCAGGTAAACCTCAAAACCTTTCAGGTGAAATCAGCGCAAACACGGTGTCCCTGAGCTGGGTCGAATCGACAGACGCAGACGACAACGTTGAGGGCTACAACGTTTATCAGAACAACCAATACGTGACGACGGTCAGTGAGCCCAGCTATTCAGGTGAGGTGGTGGAGGGCGCGACAACATCTTTCTATGTGGTGGCATTCGATGTTCGTCGCAATTTTTCTCAGCGCTCATCAAGTATTACTTTGCCGGACAGAGGCCCTGTTGATACAACTATCGCCCCGGAGCCGCCGGATGGGCTTGAGGGAGGCACGCAAGAGGGAGCACTTACTGACACAGTCACACTCACATGGAATGAGGCAGTAGATGATCAGGCGGTAGCTGGCTACAACATTTACCGGAATGGTCAATACATAGCCACTCGTTTTTCAACGGAGTATATAGGGCAGGTACCGACCGGTTCCAGCAATGCCTTTTCAGTCGTGGCCTTTGATTTTGACGGTAACTTTTCTGCAGCCTCTGCCTCATTGATTCTGCCAGAAGGGCCAGGCTCTACTGATCCTGGTACACCACCCTCCATTCCGACAGGTTTAACGGGTGAAACCAATACGGCAAACGGGCAAACCATCGTAGTACTAAACTGGGAGCCTTCAACCACCATTGCCACCGTGGCAGGTTACAACGTCTATCGAAACAACGATTATCTAACGACAGTACGAACGACGACGTTCACTGATATCGTGGCAGCGGGTCAAGCGTTTTCTTACGCCATCGTAGCGTTTGACAATTTCGATAACTTTTCTGCGCGCTCAGACAGGTTGAGTCTACTAGGCAGCGCAAACCAACCCCCCTTCTTCAGTGACCTGAGTGATCAGAGCCTGCGAGTTGGTGAGTTGTTTGAGCTGCGCCTGCGCCCGGTTGATCTTGATGGCGGCGCTTCTGGCATTTTAACCAGTGAGTTGCCATCGGGTATGGAGAACGTCGACAACAGGGATGGAACACGTTCGTTGCTCTGGACACCTTTGGCCACGGACGTTGGAAGTATCGACATTACGTTAACCGCTTTCGATCTATCTGACACAGACTTGCGAACCAGTGTGTCCATCACTCTGACCATTGGCGATGATGGATCAACGCCGATCCAAGTGCCTTTTGAGGTAACTGTTGCACAGGCGGCGTATAACCTGAGAGAAGGAGACGCTGCTGGTGTTCAAATTCCTCTGTCCCTCGTCCGTGCGCCCGGGTTTGAGGGCACGATCTCATTAAGTGTGTCCAGTGAAGATGATGTGGATGAATCCTTGATGCAAATGAGCTTTTCAAGCGAGCAATTGCAATCAGGAGAAACCCAGAGCACATTGAATTTGGGGCTAGATATTGATGTGCTGCCGATACGAGCACAGCAGCGACGCTTCACTATTGCTGCCAGCGATGGAGTTGCGAGCGCGTCTGTCAGCGTAACGGTTGCTGTGACACCTGTAGAGCGTGATGACATTTATCTATTGATCGGCCAGAGCAATATGGTGGGCTTTAGTGAAAACGGTGCGAAACAGGCAGGTGCAGGACAACCCGATGCTATAGATCTGCGTATCCGGCAACTGAATGTGACGGCAAATGAGCGCAGCCGCTTTGTAAGCCCCGCTGACTTCAGCAACGCATCAGTGAACGTTGTAGCGCCTCGTATTGTTCCCGCAGAAGATCCGCTGCACGTACCGGTGGATCCTGATTCCTTGTCCAAGGAAGGCAGTACCATCGGTCTTGGCTTGACGTTTGCCAAGCAGGCTTTAAACGCGACGACGCGAAACATCGTGTTGGTGCCCGCTGCCTGGGCGGGTACAGGTTTCTGCGGCGATACCACACTTGATGCCCATTGGAATGCCACCACATCTGCGGATCCTGCGTTGGGCAACACACTCTTGTTCGATAGAGCGCTGAGCCGAATCAACACTGCCATTTCAGAAACTGGCGGCATACTTCGTGGAATTCTCTGGTTACAAGGCGAGGCCGACGGCAACGCAGACTGCGCTTCATCCTATGAGCAGAATCTGGTGACCATGGTAGAACAGTTTCGATCAAGAATTGATGTTGATGCGCGCGGTCCTGCTGCACGTGGACCCGATGCACCTGTCCCGTTCGTGGTGGGTACTTTGTCGCGTGGCGTAGATCCGCGAGGTGATTTCCAAAACCCGGACGCTAACCAACTTATCGTTGATAGCGTTCATCGCTCAATCGGGATACTGGTTCCATACAGTGAGGTGTCGCTGCATGATGACCTCGTACCATCCAACGGTTTCGCTTGTGGTATTGGCTCCTGTATACACTTTGGCAGCGATGCCCTTAGGGAGATGGGCGTACGATATTACGATGCGCTGTTAAGGGGCAGCACCACGCCATAGCATTTTGGGTAATTTCCTCAATAAACAGTGGGGTTGATTGAGGAAATATTCTGGGGGCTGTGTCGGCGCCTTATGCCGTTCTACGCAACGCCAAAGCGTTTGCGATATTGCGCAGGACTTGTGTCCATCGTCTGCTTGAAGTGGTATCGAAGCGCATTGACAGAGGCAAAGCCGGTGGTGTTGCTGATTTGTTCGACACTACTGTTTTCGGATTCGAGCAGTCGACATGCCAGTGCGAGCCTTTCCTGAATAAGCCAGCTCATAACCGAGGTGCCTGTATGGGCCAGAAAGCGTCGCTGAAATGTTCTGGTGGACATACTGGCTTTATCAGCCAGAGAGTCCACCGTGTGATTGATTTCTAGTGAAGAGCGAACGGTTTGCATTAGTGTCGACAACCGTAAATCACTGCCTGTTTTGCCTGCCGGAGTTTCAATAAACTGTGCTTGGCTACCTTGGCGGTGAGAATGCATGACCAGTCGGCGGGCCACAATGTTGGCAACCTTGGCACCGAAGTCTGTTCTTACGATATGCAAGCAAGCGTCGAGCCCTGCGGAACTGCCTGCCGATGTCACAACGTTGTCGTCGTCCACATACAGATGGTTTTTTTCCACGATGATGTTGGGATAGCGTGTCTGGAAATCGTCAGCGTATCGCCAGTGTGTGGTGGCACGTCGTTGATCTAGTATGCCTGCTGCTGCAAGTACGTAGCCGCCAGAACAGATAGACAGGATACGTGCACCTTTCTCATAGGCTTGACGCAATGGGCCAAGGATGGCTTCAGGAACGGGGTCGTTCTTGTTGCTCCAACCCGGTATGACAATGGTATGAGCATCGCGCCAGTTTCTTAGGTTGCCCGTGGCGGAGACGGTAAGTCCGCCTGCTGCGGTCATGGTGCCACTTTGTAGTGCAACTGACGAGAACTGATACAGCTCTCTGTCCAGCTCTGGGCGCTTTAAACCAAACACCTCGGCCACAATCCCGTACTCGAACGTGCAAAGACCGTCATATACAAGGGCGGCAATCTTCAGAGGCTTGGCGTGTGCAGAGGGCGGAGATATTTTTTGGCTGGATTTCGACGGCATTTGGCAGAATTTAGGGTGGCGTAAATTCAATGATAGTCGAATAATAGCCAATCACTTTACACGGTAATGAAACATGAAATCAACGAGCGAACTACTTGATGCAGTACAGATGTATTTTGACGCGCTGTACTTTTGTGACACACAGAAATTAAACGCGGTGTTTCATGAGACCTCAAGCTTGTTTGATGCGGACAACGGAACTGTGTTTGTTGAACCTATCGCAAGCTTTAGCCGCGATGTAGGTGGGCGTACATCGCCTGAAAGCAAGGGGCAAGATCGCGAAGAAGAAATTTTACTGATTGATTGGTTGTCGCCATTAAGTGCAGTGGTAAAAATTCGATTACGTGCTCATGACAGTGTCTTTGTTGATCACCTGAGCTTTGTAAAGGGCGAGCAAGGTTGGCAAATTGTTGCCAAGGTGTGGCATCTGGAGCGGGTGATGAGTGCTTAGGCAAATTGTGTGTAGCCAATAGTTTTACGTTGTGCTCATATCACAGGTGTTGCGCCAAAGCCCACTTAACATGTTCTTGTATCAGCGAAGAATCATCATGGCGTCGTGCCTGCAAGCACGCTATCACGTCCGGTGTGGTGGGTGCGTTGCCCAGTGCTACTGCAATATTGCGTAGCCATCGCTCATGTCCAATACGGTTGATCGGTGAACCTGCCATATTGGTACGAAACGTGGCCTCATCCCAGCTGAATAGCGCTTCCAGGCTTGTACTATCCAGTGAGTGGCGAGTGCGGAAATCAGGCTCGGTGCTGGGGCTGCTGAATTTATTGAACGGGCAAACCAGTTGGCAATCATCGCAGCCATAAATCCGGTTGCCCATGGGTTTCCTGAATTCGACGGGAATACTGCCTTTGAACTCGATAGTGAGGTAGGAAATACATCGGCGAGCATCTACTTTATAGGGGGCAATGATGGCGTTGGTAGGGCAGGCTTGCATACAGGCAGTGCAGGTTCCGCAGTGTTCTTTCGCGGGTTTTGTGTCTACAGCCAAGGGTAGGTCAGTATAAAGTTCGCCAAGAAAAAACCAGCTGCCGGCATCCTTGGTTAACAGGTTGCTGTGTTTGCCTATCCAGCCAAGCCCCGCCTTTTGAGCGATGGCTTTTTCCAGAACAGGTGCGCTATCAACAAATGCGCGGTAGCCAAATTCTCCGTATTGCTCGGTCATTTTGCTGGCAAGCTTTTGTAAGCGATTGCGAAGCACCTTGTGATAATCGCGGCCCAATGCGTAGCGTGAAACATAAGCCAGGCTGGGATTCTCTAGCACTGCCCACGCATCGGTTGAGTCAGGTGGGTAGTAGTCCATGCGAACCGAGATAATCCGGGTGGTGCCGGGGAGTAGCTCGCCGGGGCGGCTACGCTTGGTGCCATGACGTTGCATGTACTCCATTGAGCCGTGAAAGCCTGCGTCAAGCCAGTTGAGCAGCTTGGTTTCATGTTCGCCAAGGTCGGTGTCGGTGATTGCGCAATGCGTCAGATTCAGATCATACGCAAGTTGTTTAACCGACTGGCTCAGCGCCTCTGGTGTCAGATGTGCTGCAGCTTTGACTGGGGCGTTGTCTTGAGTCACGGCTTGATTTCAGAATGGGCGAAGTGGCCGTTTTTGTAATACGCCACGGTGCCAGCTTTAGCTCCCCATGCCTGCCACGCTTTTATAGGGTTTCTGATCCACGAGCCCTCCGGGTAATAGCCTTGAGCATCGTACACAGCGCCGTTGAGCACGAGTAGCTCTTCGCCGCGAGGATCAATGCGGGTCTTGAAGGCTGCAGTTCGATTCCAGCGGACCAGCATGACGTTACCAGAACCGTGCCCGTGCAGCGGCATGACATCGGTTCCATCCACAGGCCCCGGAAACCAGTTCTCCTCGTCTTGCGTGTCCATTCTTCGCCACTCGGTATCGCTTTGTTTCATTTGGCCTATAGCTATATAGATAAGTGCTGCCAGCGATTTGTCCATAGTCGCAGCACGCTCGAAGCTCAGATCGGGTAATTTCCGGTTTCTCAAGTCAGGTATCCTGAAATACCAGTGGCTGTCGTAGCTGCCCAGTTGGGATGTTAGCTCACCTTTTTGAATGAGAATCTCCAGATCAGGATGATTAGCAAGTTCTACAGGGTCGTGGCCTTCGCTAAAGCGTAGCTGGGCAGCCACGCGTGGGGTAGTGCCAGGCACATACTCCATGATGCGCATCTCCACGCCCACTCTGGAGGTGGCTAACCATCGCTCGTCGTCACCCAGGCACACCACACGTTCTTCGAAATTGGTATGTAGGGGCTGCAGATGCTCACAAAACCAGGCAGGCAGTGAATTATCGCTAGCGTCAGCAGGCTCTTCTGGCATTGAGGTCACTGAAACATCACTGTTATCGAAATCGTTATGAATTCATCGGCCAATAGAGCACGATTCCGTTGTAATTTCTCTAAACGTTCTCTATTATTATAGAGAACATCCGGAGAACGTTTATGGATACAACTCAATCGCTCACTCATCTCGAAGGTCGTGTTCTTGCAGCTATTGAACGGCACATCAGGGTAGAAGGCGTCGCACCCACCATCGCTGAGCTGGCTGCCGACCTGCGTCTGAAATCCAAGGGTACTGTTCATCGTTATGTGCAAGCACTCATCGCCAAAGGCAAGCTGGAAAGACATGGTAACGGTTGGCGAGGCTTGCGAATAGTAGGGTTGGCTATGCCAACACCACCATCTAACCTTCGGCGGCTGCCCGCACCTGTGGCGTCGGATACTCAAACTCAGGCTAAAGGGCTAAATAAGCCTGGTACGTTGACGCGTCTCAGGCCTGAATCCAATGTAAGTCAGCACACCATACTACCTGCTGAGTTGTCGGCTGCACTGAAGCGTCATGGTGCTAGCGATACTGATGAACAAAGCGACGATGGCGGCGACAACATACTGGCAAACTTGCGAATTCCTCTACTGGGCCGTATAGCGGCGGGTCAGCCAATAGAGGCGATTGAAGACGCAAACTACCTTGATCTGGCAGCATTTTTTATCGGTCCTGATCGCTACGCACTGAGAGTCAGTGGCGAGTCAATGATGGACGTGGGTATTCTCGACGGCGATACGGTTATCCTCAGAAAACAGAATACCGCGCGGGCTGGCGATATTGTAGTGGCACTGATAGATTCCCAAGAGGCGACGCTTAAGCGTCTTGGTACCGTTAAAGGGGGCATGGTAGAGCTTATTCCTGAGAATAGCACCATGAATACAATGCTTTATGCCGCACACCGGGTCAGTTTTCAAGGCGTATTGGTTGGGCAATTGCGTAGCTATTAATACTGAGAAAAATAATGAGTGAGTTGTCGGAAGAGGTTCTACACGCGCTAAAGACCGCGTTTTGCTACATGCCTAAGGCCAACGATGTTAACGAATATGACTTTCCTGGGCGCGTTGAGCAGATCCAGGCCGATCTGGAAACGGTAAAGGAAGTTCTGCTAATCAATGGTGTTGATCCGGACGAGGTGGCCGACGAGATTCATCCCGATCAGGCAAACAACTCGTCGTATTAGCCCGACCTAATGCTCGGCTAGTGGTAGGCACTATGCAGGTTAGATTTCCGATCTTTGTACCTGTCAGAGAAATCTCTCAGTAAAGGTCCGTCTATGTCGACCACAGTGCGTACCGTTGCTATAACGTTTGTCAGTTCAACCGGACTGAGCTGACTGGCAGCCTGACTATTGAGTGTGGTTGTTTCAGAATGTACAAATCGCCCGGTTCGTGCCTCAACAAGCAGCATGTTCACTTGTGTTTCATCAGGCACATCAACGACGGTTACTGTGAGAATGTAGTCTTCTGGCCAGAACCGCATATCGCGTTGTGTGTCTAGTATCCGATTCAACTTGACATGTTCGCTCTCGGAAATGGCGCCACTCACCAGTGTATTCAGATTATTTTCCAGATCGTCTCCGTAGCTTATTGCGCTGACAAAAACAGTAGGGTCGAGTGGCCGAATGCGCGATGTGGGGATTTCAGCACCAGTGCCGTCAGGTGTTGCGGCAAGAATGACTGGCCCATTACCTTTGAACTTGCCGTTGACTAGTAAGCCACTGGCAAAGACCACTGCAACAATTGTTGCAATCACTGCATACCTGGGCGCCGTTTGGAAAGCCTGCCTAATGGCAGCAAATCCTGTTGCTTGAGGTTGGTGCGCTCGCAGGCCTTCAGTGTCCTCGATCTCAGCTCTGGCTGTGAGCCCAGCATCTAACCTACCAGTGCCGATGGCGCCGTTTGCAGGCATCTGACGTTGATCGTTACCGCGTATATCGTTCTGTGTACCATTGGAGGTTGCGGTAGTGGCAAAAATCCGCTGATGATTAGCGTTGTTTGAGACGGGTTCAGTAGGTAGCTGCCCGGTATTCTTATTTGCACGCCCGAATGAAGGTACGTACGACCCAGGTGTCATGGTTATAACGACAAGGGCATCTGGATTATCGTCGTTGTATGCCGCCAATGCTGCGCGCAGCCTTCCCGCAAGTACGCGAACCACAGGATCGTTCTGTGGGTCAAACGAATCTGGCTTGCCCAATGCATCAACAGCAACAGTGAAAGCTTTTATGCGGCTCTGATTGCCATCGGCTGCCTGCTCCACCACGTAGCGCAGAAACGCTGACATCTGCGGGGCTGCTTCGAATTTATCGGTGGCGAGAATAGCCTCCAGAGAGTCGATGACCTCTAGACGTTCATTGTCGTCCAACACACGATCTTTCTCAGATTCTTGCATATATGGATGAATCCATGCATCGACAGCGAAAGCCGTTTCGCAACACTAAAGGGCAGCCGACCGGCTACGATTAAAAAACTGCACTCAAATGCAGTGCCTGTATCGTACATCATATCGTGACTGCGACTTGATCACTCTTGTCATCACAATGGGTTTGAGTCATCACACATCATACGATAAACGTATTTCGATTTTGAAAATTGTCTCCAAACCGCTCATATTTGTAAAGTTCGTGTGCCGACGAATGAGACGGCTACGGCGGGTTACACAAGGCAATCTCGCAAATGACCTCGCAAATGACGAATGGGCCGTCCAGCTTTTGCGTTTTCGTCGATGCGCGTACCATGCACTATGAACAAAGATAAGCGCCTCGAGATGTTCCGTCGTCTCAAGCAGGCTAACCCTGAGCCTAAAACCGAACTGGAGTACTCCTCTGCATTTGAACTTCTTGTGGCTGTTACTTTATCCGCTCAAGCTACTGATGTCAGCGTTAACAAAGCAACCGCGCGGTTATTTCCTGTAGCCAATACGCCAGAGCAGATTTTCGCATTGGGGGTAGAGGGGCTCAAGCCGTACATACGCACCATTGGTTTGTACAACACGAAGGCCAAGAATGTGATCGAGGCGTGTCGGGTGCTGTGTGAAACACACGGTGGTGTTGTGCCTGATAACCGTGAGGCACTTGAGGCACTTCCCGGAGTAGGGCGAAAAACAGCGAACGTGGTTCTCAATACGGCCTTTAGACAGTTGGCAATGGCTGTCGACACCCATATTTTCAGGGTTTCGAACCGTACAGGGTTGGCACCTGGCAAAGACGTGGTGGCTGTGGAAAAAGCGTTGATAAAATTTGTGCCAAAGGACTATTTGCTGGATGCTCACCATTGGCTAATTTTGCATGGCCGCTATACGTGCGTAGCGCGCACGCCACGCTGTCCAGAGTGTTCTATTATTGATCTGTGTGACTTTCGCTCCAAGTCAGCGGTCGATGAAAAAGGCAAGGTGGTGGCGAAGCCGATTGCTAAATCGAAGGCTAAGAAGCGCGCCAGCGATAGTAGGAAAACCCAGACTAAAAAGAATGGAATTAAAAAATCCAGTGCTCGTGTCACTAGAAAAAATACTGTAAAGAAGTCAGCCAGCTGATGCTGACTACATACAATAGCGCTGAGATCTGATGTGAACGCTGCCAATATCCACACAAGCGATACCACCGAAGACGCCGAGTTTGTGCCTCTATTGCGTTCTGCCTCAATTCTCGTCGTTGATGATGAACCCGGTATGCGCAATTTTCTAAAGCGCGCATTGGAGAATCGTTGCGCTCTGCTGGAAGTTGCCGGAAGCGCTGAAGAGGCGGAGGCACTAAGACTTCGCTACCACTTCGATGTGCTACTGGTCGACATTCGTCTGCCGGGTCTCACCGGAATCGATTGGCTTGCCAGGCTTCGTGAGCGTGGTGTGCGTACACACGTGATTTACATGACGGCCTATGCAGAGATGGATATGGCGGTTGGTGCCCTGCGTAACGGTGCGGACGATTTCATCATGAAGCCGTTTCGCATGGAACAGATGATGGTGTCTATCAAGCGCACGCTGATGAGAGGGCAGATTCTGCGCGAAAATTCGCTGCTTCGATTGCAGATTCAGCAAATGCAGCGAGAAGATGGTTTTATTGGTGAGAATCAATTGATTAAAAATGTACTGGCTCAAGTGCAGCGTATGGCCGCCACCAGTTCAAGCGTACTTATTGTCGGGCGCAGCGGAACAGGTAAAAGTTTGCTGGCAAAAACTCTGCATGCGCAGAGTAGACGGCAGGGCGCTATCGTTGCCGTTGGATGCGCGGTGTTGCAAGACAGTACTGAAGAGCACGAACTGTTCGGCCCTGAAGGGTTTTTCATACATGCCGACAACGGCACTCTGGTGCTCGATGATGTTCATGAGCTTTCGTCTCGTATGCAGGCCATGCTGGTACAGGTTGTTGAGGAGGGCAAGCTTAGGCATCCCGGATTCGGGCAGGTGCGACAAGTGAACGTAAGGCTGATAGCCACCACCAGCGTGGATCTGGGCCGCCGTGTGGAGTCAGGGCGTTTTCGCGCAGATTTGCACTACCGCCTAAATGCGTTGCCGCTGAAAATTCCTCCACTGTGTGAACGTGAAGATGACATCCAATTGCTGGCTGATGCCTTTATGCAGCGTTTTGCCCATCAGTTGCGCGTAGCGCCGGTAGAGCTTTTGCATGATGACTGGGTGCAACTCAAAGCCTACGGCTGGCCCGGCAATGTACGTGAGCTGGGCAATGTCATAGAGCGCACCATTTTACTGGGACATTTATCCAGAGAGAGCCTGATTGTGGATCCGCCGACGGGTGGTTGGGAGGGGCCAGGGTTTCCTGTGCATTTTGATCTCGAGACAGTAGAGCGCGCGCACATTGAAGCGGTGCTGGAATCGGTGGGCAATAACAAATCGGCTGCAGCCAGAATTCTGGGTGTGTCACGCAAGACTCTGGAACGCAAGCAGGCCCTTTGGTATGGCGCATAAGCTATTCAACGGTGTCGTTTGACCAAGCGTTACGCCAGTCTGCGTTATCGCCTGCTGAGTCTTGTACTAGTGCCGCTGGTGTTATTGGCGGTTACTGTTATGTTGCTTGCCTACCGCTGGTCCAGCGACTACACGTACGAGCAATTGTTTGCCAAGGTCAATACCGATCTTCGTGTGGCGCGGGATAGTTTCTCTGATATTGAAGCTATCGGTCAGAGGCGGCTATTGGCGCTTGCGAACAGTGCCCGTCTAGCAACTGCTATTGACACTGGAGATGCGCAGCGACTAAACGAATTGATGGTTGTTCAAAGTACGCTGGGTGAGTTTGATTTCCTCAATCTGTTGACGGGGAATGCGCAGCAGAGAATGACAAGCAGTGGCTGGCAACCCTATCACTTCCGAGACTCACCATTGAGTGCCCAAGTGCTGCTGACACGCGATGTCGAAACGATCAGCGGTATTGAAATTTACTCGGTGGAACAATGGCAAGCACAGGAGGGACTGCAGGCCTCGGCAGTCACTTTGCCACTGGTAGACACGGTACGCGCTGCACCCACATCACGCCAGATTGAGGATCGGGCGATGGTTATCCGTACGGTGCAATCGGTTTACGATGCAGCCGGTAATCGAGTAGCCATTCTTGAGGCCGGGCTGCTTCTCAATCGTAATTTCACTTTCGTCGACCGTATTCGAGACTTAGTTTACGGGCCAGGCAGTTTAGCGCCGGGCAGCCGCGGCACGGTGACAGTGTTTCTTGATGATGTACGTATTACGACCAATGTGCTTCTGGCTGATGGAACGCGAGCTTTGGGCACGCGTGTGTCCAAGGAAGTTCGTGATGCCGTTCTTGCCCGAGGGCAAATCTGGGTAGATCGAGCTTTCGTGGTCAATGACTGGTACATCTCAGCGTACGAGCCCATCGTGGATGTCGCGGGCGAACGCGTGGGCATGTTGTACGCCGGTTATCTGGAGGCACCTTTTCGTCAAGAGCTGTTCAAAGCGATCACGGCACTGTCAGCGTTGATATTGGCCGGGAGTCTGGCAGCAGGAGTTGCGGCGATAGTGGGTGCACGATCTGTGTTTTCTCCAATTGAAACGATCACATCGGTGGTTCGGGCGACGGCTCGTGGCGAGCATCAACGTATCGGCCCTATGTCCACGGGTAATGAAATCGGCGAATTGGCGTTTCAATTTGATGCCATGCTGAACAACGTGGATCAGCATCGACGACGTATTGAGCGCGATGCGTTACTGCTCGAAGAGAAGGTCGCTACGCGTACAGTAGAGCTTAAGCAGCAGAACGAGCGTTTGCAGGACTCTATCGAATTGCTGAAGCAGACTCGAAGGCAGCTCGCAACGGCTGAAAAACTGGCGGCATTGGGCGAGCTTACCGCTGGTGTGGCGCACGAAATCAATAACCCTACGGCTGTCATTCTGGGCAATATGGATGTGCTTGTCGCTGATCTGGGTGACCAGCGTGTGCCGGTGCAGACTGAGATCGACCTTATCATCGAGCAGGTGTATCGCATTCGTTCCATTACTGATCGTTTATTGCAGTATTCTCGCGCAGAACGTCAAAAGCATAATGGCCAACGAGAGCATCCGCCTGTGGTGCTGGGCGATCTTATTGATGACACGCTCAAGCTTCTGTCGCATGAGTTGGTTGGACGGCATATTCAGGTCAATGTGAAAAATCATGCTGAAAAAGCAGCCATTATCGACAGGCAAGAATTTCAGCAAGTGCTTGTCAATCTCCTGAGCAACGCCATTGCTGCGGTAGATGCGGGTGGTGCTATTACCGTGGTTGCTTTTGATGAGGGCGAACGGCATGTAAACATTTGTGTCGAGGACACTGGCAGGGGAATCGCAGCTGAACATCTACCGCTGGTTTTTGATCCCTTTTTTACAGCTGGAAAAGCGCAGGGTACCGGCCTTGGACTGTCGGTGAGTTATGGCATCATACGGCGCTATGGCGGCGATATTATGGTCACTTCTGTCATCGGGCAAGGTAGTAAATTTGTCGTCAGTTTGCCCGCAGTGTGAACTGCATTATGACGGGAACATTACCGATAGCTTCTGATGGTTAAGTATTCGCTAAACAGGGCGCTGTATTGCTATGCTCTACACTCGTAGTGTCCTTATCGCTTTAATGGAAATCTGACCAACGTGGCGCGTGCCTATCCGCTCACCGATCTTGTCAAACTTGTCAGAACCTATGGTGTTCTGGCAGGCACTTCTGACATGGAACGCGTCATCGCCGGTACGCTGAGCCGCGACTGGATAGCGAAAGAGGTTGAGCACCTCGTCCCTCTGTCCAGTCTGCCGTGGCAATTGTTCCAGACGCTTCGTGGACGTGATCTTCTAGCAGCTGAGCTCTTCGCTGACCAGGACATCAATCCCGAGACTATAGATTCCGATTCCCTGGATATCGGCACCATGGGGCGGCGCAAGCTGATAAACACAAATCGTCTGCCCAAGCTTGAGCCCATTATTCACGCCTCTGTGCTGACGGCTAACATCCTGTTGGGCGTTCGGTTGTACGGCTGCCACGGAAAAGGCATGAATTCAATCTCTCATGATCTTATCGTTGCGTCGATGCTTCAGGAAGCCTACGGAAAGGCTAATCGCTACAGCGCGTTTTCATCGCACGACACAGAGCTGGTTGACGACACTTATTTGCGGTCCTGGTTTGGCGACGATGTTGCCGAACTGGTAGTTTCTCTGGCGAATTATCTTAAGGTCTTCGAAAGGGCTGTTTGTAATAACGAGCCTGTGCCTCAGGCGCCCAGCCCTGAATTGGCTACAGCCACGGCGGCCATTCATGCAGGTCGATTGCGTCTGAATGCACGTGCGGCGGGTGACAAAGTCATCAGCTTTCTGGATACAGAACAACGAAATCAGCTCACTCAGTTAGGCGTGGATTGCTCTGTGGATTTTCCCGAGCGTCCGTTTCTTGAGGAAGCCTATGCACTTACCAGCACGGCATTTTCATTAGAAGGCGTCGATCACTATGCGCTGCGTGAGCCCTTGAGCAATACGCTGATGATGGCGGTTCGAGATGCGCTGGATGATCCTGACAAGCGAGAGCGTCTGTCGGGCCGGCGCGGTAAGGCGGTGCACGAAGTCCATATTAATTTGCCTGTGATGGAATATTTTGTGGTCTCCGAGGCCCCCAACTCTATTGAGGCGGTGCACATTGCCAGTCTGGAGATGATGCGCTCACTGGAAAAAGGTCGCCGTAAATCACTGAGTACGATGGCGGCCCATGCTTTCCGTATCTCGGCTATTGCAGAGCGTGTGCTGGGCCGAGCCTTGGAGCCACTGGTGGTCACCTTGGCCATGTTGCACGACGTTGTTGAAGACGGCTCTACTCGAGTTACCGGTTATGGGCATTCCCTGCGAAAAATTCAATTCAGGTTCGGTGGTCCCATAGCGGCCATGGTTTCTGAGCTCACCGACTCTGCCGTGCAGAGCGCAGGGGCCAGTAAGGCAAACCTGACTCTGAATCAGCCGCATTTGCTACTGCCACAAGCTCAATACAACGTCGGTCGATTCACCAACATGACGGTGCGCGCTACCGAGGAAGAACAGCCTTATACCATTGCGGGTATCGTTATCAAGCTGCTCGATACCGTTGTCTCGCTGGAAGAGGGGATTCGGGATCCGGAGCTCATGGCGGGTTACTGGCGACACAGTGGCGCTCGAATCTACTGGGCTGAACGCGACAGGGGTAGCATCGTAGACCCCTTGTTGGACAGATTGGTCATTGAGATTAAAGACAGCGTTGCGGACCCCCGATACGCAAGACGGCCACATCACATCAACACGGTTAGACTGCGTGCAGGCTCTGCCATCATCGAAACGGTGTTGATGTATCAGGATATGTATTCTGCACAGAATCTGGCTATCCTCGCTCATGAGTACCGTCTTGATGAGGTGGAGCGAAGTACGATGATCAGCCTGTTCAACGATAGCAATGTAGACGATGAACAGTTTGCTGAGCGAGTGCTTAGAGGCATTCTGGATGATCGTAAACTCAAGTTATCGGTAGAGGAAGGATTAATTCCTTGTGTTGGTTTCACCACTTTGTTCGCCAAGGATGCACGGCCAGACGCGGCGCGATGTGAAGATACATTCATCGCCTATCGCCACAGCGCGCTTAAGCGACAGGAAATTCGTCGAAATCTACGGGTAGACACGGCCGAAAAAATCAACGCGCTGGCTATTCGCCAAGAGCAGGTTTTACGTGTGTTTGACCGGACTATGGGCAAAGTCGCTGAAGATGATGTTGCGCATAACTTTCAAGAGGCCGGATAGTCGGCGCCGCTAGTTTGCGCAGTCTGGCAAAACCCTCTCGGCTGTAACTGCCTCTGACGCTTCTACGTCAGTTATCCAGCGTTACCAGAGATGCTTCTGGTAGCAGTGAGTATCCACCAAGCTGGGCTGCTATCGTCGACGCACCATCGCCATGCAGGCGTTTGATGAAGTCCTGCATCAATGTGCGGAAGTAGGTTTTTCGGCTCATTACAAGATCCAGCGACACTTGAGCGGCGATAAGAAACTCGAGATTGAATTCACTGGCAGTGCTTTGGACTCCACAACATACGTCAGCACGGCCTGTGTTTACCGCAGCGGCTGCGCTGGTTTCGCTGTTACAGTGTGTTGCCACTTTCAAGCTTGCAATGCTCTGGCCATGGGTAGAGCAGAGATCTTCCAACAGCCGCTCCGTGCCTGAATCGTTCTGACGCATTGCCCAGCCAAGTGTGGTGCTGGTAACCAAGGTACGAATAGTATCGTCAGCTGATGCCGACTGCGGCAACTCGCTAGCGCGGCTTACTATCAGCCCCTGATCACGCTGAACGCAACGTACGATTATCCAGCTGGGGTGATTCCGGTAGCAGCGCAGGAGTCCTAAGTGACGTCTGGCACTGATCTCGCTGGCGCCCCAATTGATAAAACACGCGTCGATGCGCCCGCTATCGAGCATACGTAAACCATGGCGGGTTCCAGAGGGGCTATAGCTGACAAGCGCATGTTGTTGCCAATCAATCGCTGCGTGATTACAGATCTGATGCACAAGCCTGTCATCGCTGCCGGCAATCAGCAATCGATCGTGCATGACGCCACCGTGACTACTCTCTAATAACCAGTCATCGATAAGTCGGCGAGGGAAAATCCATTTGCCGGTGACTTTTGTACCCGGAATTTCTCCACACCCAGCAAGTTGGTAGATTTTTTTCTCGTTTACATGCAGCAGCTCGGCAAGCTCCGGCACGGTCAGGAAGGCGGATGTCGTCCGTTGGCCACCGACATCAATCAGCTTATCCATCGAGACATTGGAAGCCACAGCTTTTCTCTACGCGTGAGTGAGTTGTCTGATCATTAGCACTACGCGAGATCCCGCATGCCTTTTGTGGGAGGTGGAACACGCCGTTCTGGCGGAATTGCATCGAAGCTGACGTTTTCAGCGCCGTTGTAGATCATGAAATGACGACCTTTGGCCCTGGCTATCATAGTCATTCCGATTTCCTGTGCCAGCTCTAGCCCCATCTGTGTGACGCCTGAACGTGACAATAAAACAGGAATCCCCATGAAGGCGGTTTTCATGACAATTTCAGAGGTCAGTCGGCCAGTGGTGTAGAAAATTTTATCACCACCGTCAATACCTTCCAGCCACATCCGGCCCGCGATGGCGTCAGCGGCATTGTGCCGCCCAACATCTTCAATATGCATGATGGATTCTGTTGCGGTGCAGAGGCCGCAGCCATGTACCGCCCCGGAGACACGGTAGACATCGTTTAATCGGCTGACATTTTTGATCAGCTCATAGATCTCTGATTGCTTGAGTGAGGGTGTCTGCAGGTTCACCTCATACAGCTTGTCCACCGTGCAGCTAAAAATTGTGCCTTGCCCACAACCGCTGGTGACGATGCGTCGTTTCATCTTCTCTTGCCAGTCCGCGATGCCGGTAGCAGCGTGTGTCGTCACGTCAACGACCTCTTGATCCCAATTGACCACAACAGAGGCGATCAGGGAAATGTCCTCGATGAGTTTCTGGTTGCGAATGTAACCAAGCGTTAGTGCCTCGGGTTTTGTACCCAGAGTCATGAGCGTGACAACTTCCATACCGTCAACGCGAATAGTGAGCGGTAGCTCGCCCGGTATGTGTGCGTCGACTTTCTCGCCAAATTCATTGACAGCAACCACCGGATGCGCAGGCATCAATCCCTCGTCAGTTAACGTGGGCAGAGCAGATTTCAAAGCGGTTTGCGTCATCAGTTTTCCGAAGCGTTAATTCCTATACCACTGTAAAAGGCTGGTGTCGGCAAGTCAGCCCCTTGGAGCAACTGCGTGGATTGTCCAGATCCACTAATTGCGACAATTTGTCTCAATTAATTCGTTGTAACTTGATTTTTCGCATCAATGAGCCCGAATGTCGCCGCTCGGGTGTGCCGCAGCTCTTTAACAGCTATGAATGACATGCAATAGTAGACAGGCTTCAAAACGATCTGCAACAGATAAAACCTAACGTGCCAGATTCCTCTGATAATCAACCTACGCTCTGGACGCCCAGCGAAGAAGAATTAGCTATTCGCTTGTCAGTCCCTGCCACCATCATTCTGGAAAGACGCATGATAAGTCGCTCTTTCTGGTCACTGCCTTCCTGGTACCTGCACACGGTTGCGGTAGGAGACAGTCTGGTGGCAGCCGATTCACTCGAACGCATCGTCGGTGCGCCAGCTGGAAAAAGCGACAAAGGCGACCTGTTTGCTTGGACGGGTTTTGAAGTTACTCTTTATAAAGACGCGTGTGAGCGATATTGGCATGCACTAATAGGGGACAAGCCATTGGTGTATGTTGTGTGCCGTGACGATACCGATGAGACGGATGGCGCCTCAAATGATGCGCTGACGATGCAGCCTGTTACTTTAACCATTGACTATGACGACGCGAGCGCCGCAGCCGAAACCGATTCTCCGGTGTTGAGCGCGCCTATTCCGGCAGAGCTTTATCGGTATATGGAACGCTTTGTTCTTACCCACTACACACCTCAGGAGTTCAAAAAGCGCAAACGGCGAAACTGGTCTGAGCAAGAAGGTAGCGGCGGCGGCTCGTTTGCCAAGGGTGGACCGACACGGGGCGATGGTGCCCAGTCAGATAGTGCGCATCGTGGCAATGTCCAATCTGGTGGTACTCAATCTGGTGGTACTCATGAGTGATGAGCGTAATCCGATCGTAGAATCGCAAGAGCGCACCGGGTTTCTGGGCAGGTGGTCAGCACGTAAGAGTGATGATGCGCAGCAGAACGTCGTTGATACTGCAGTGAAGCCAGACGTGATGCCTGATGATGGTGTGGTTGCCACTCAGATGCCTGGTGATGACTTGAGTGGAATGGCGCAGGTACAAGATGCGACAGCATCAACATCTGAGGCCGCGATAAGTGACACGGGTGCAAGTGCGGGTGCAAGTACAGATGTGCCGCTGCTTTGCGATGACGATATGCCTCCCATTCAGTCATTGTCTTCAGACAGTGACATTAGTGATTTCTTCAACAAGGGTGTCAGTGCTGCATTGAGAAAAGCGGCTTTGCGGCATGTGTTTCACCAGCCCAAATACAACGTGCGTGATGGCTTGAATGATTACGACGGTGATTACACAGTATTTGAGCCGCTTGGAGATACCATTACCTCGGACATGAAGTGGCACACGGCTCGAAAGGAGCGTGCGCGTCTGGAGGCTGAAGAGCGCGAGCGTGAGGAGGCTTTGGCGCGCGAAGAAGAGCTTGCTCGTGCTGAGGCCGAAGCAGATGAATCTCAAACAGATGAAGTGGAAGAAGAAGCATCTGACGAGTCGGCAACGGATGCATCTGCCTCGGATGAAAATGTGATGGCTGAGAGTGATCAAGAAGACGTTGGTGCGGATGATGAGAATCTGGACGCACAAGGCTCGGAGCTTCCTGCAGCTGAACAGCTTAGTGATTCGGAAGTAGATTCAATATCAGCAAAGACACAGGATATGAGTAAATGAGTGATCAGGAACATGTCGTATCACTAGTAAGTAATACGGCGGCGATTGTCGGACAGCAGAATCTGAGTGAGGCCACGTCGCAGATTCAGTATGAATCTAATGGGCACGCGCTGATCATCGGTGTGTTTGATAAGGCTTTTGAAGCTGCGCAACTGTTCAAAGAGCACGGCTGCACGCTGGTTGAAATAGAGCCTGGACGTGCGCAGATGCATAAACGGTTAACCGATGATGGTATGGCTGTGTTCACTGTGCCAAAGCTTGCACTTGACGGACACCTTGGTGCCTTTAAAGCGAGCGTGCCTGCGCTGGATAGTTCGGGTGTGGATTTTGATTTGGCGGTGTCGGTTTATCTGGAATCGGGTTGTTTCGATGTGGTGCTGGATCTATCTGACCAGCCTGTTATGTCCACTTACCTACCGCCTTTTGGTTACAAACATGCCGGTAGTGCTAACCAGGTGGCTGATGCCGCTGATGAGTTAGGTGATATGAAAGGGGAGTTCGAAAAGCCTCGTTACTTTAACTACAACCAGAGCATCTGCGCCCATAGCCGCAGTAAATTGTCAGGATGTAGCCGATGTATCGATGCCTGTGCTACTGGCGCAATTGTGTCGAATGGCGAAGGTATTCTTGTTGATCCCTTTCTGTGTCAGGGTTGCGGTAGTTGCGCCACTGTTTGTCCAAGCGGCGCAATGAGCTATGCGTATCCTCGGCCCAGCAATGCCATTGATAGAACGCGTACACAGCTAGGTGAGAGCGGTGCCAAGGTGGTTCTGCTTCACGCTGAGGAGCATGAAGAACTGATTGATAAAACGCAGCTGCATGCGGACATTCTGACGCTGCAAGTGGAAGAGGTGTCAGCGTTTGGCGCCGACTACTGGTTAACGATGTTGGCAGGTCAGGCGAGTCGTATCATTTTATTGAGTGATGCGGCTAGCGACGATCCTAGTCGTCACGCACTCATTGGCCAGATCGCACTACTGAATGAGCTTCTGGCAGGCGTTGGTATCACCGAAGAGCCCGTCGTGCTGATAGGGAGCGATGTACTGGTGAACGCGGGCAGCGCCGAGGCGCTTGATCCGTCTACGTGGAAAAACTCGGTACTGGGTACGTTAACACCTGCAGAATTTCAGACACATAATGACAAGCGCCAGACCATCAGGCTGGCACTCGACGCATTAAGCGAACAGCTAAGTGTGGCATCGCCGGTTGTGTCTCTAAGTGCTGGTGCGCCTTTTGGGCAAATCAATATCAATCAACAGGCCTGCACCTTGTGTATGTCGTGCGTGTCGACTTGTCCTGCTAAAGCTTTGCTGGACGGTCAGGATACGCCGGCGCTGCGTTTTGTGGAAGCCAACTGTTTGCAGTGTGGTTTGTGCGAGACCGCCTGCCCTGAATCGGCGATTAGCCTGGAAGCGCAGTACACGTGGGACAGTATCAAAGCTCGCCAGATCCAGACACTTTACGATCAGGAGCCGTTTCACTGTTTGTCATGCCATACGCCGTTTACCACGCGTTCGATGATCGACACCATGACTACCAAACTCAGCGGTCACTGGATGTTCAGCGACCCGAAAGCGATACGCCGGTTGAAGTTGTGCGGGGATTGCCGAGTGCGGGACATTTTTGAAGACGACAAGGCCGGTATTGATGTTCATAACCCGTCCTGAATTCGACGTGTGTAATGCGCAATATGCACGCGGTCTATTTTTCTGCACTTTAGATCATCATATGATCTAAAGTGCAGATTTTGACAGTGTGTAGTGCCTTATATCAGCACCCAGTGTCGTGAATCTTTGATTGCGACATTTTGGCGCGACAATTTATAAACCCTAGCGATTGTGCGGCTTTTTCTGGATCTTGCGCGATCGTAGCGCCTTCTCTTGAAGGCACTTGAGCCAGCTCCAGTGGCAATTGATAATTTACGGAATGAATCTTATGCCAGATTACCAGCCAACACTCAGTCCCTCCATTCCGGTGCGCAGTGAGCAGGCATTCCTTGAAGATCAGGCGCAGCTGACAAGAGCTGCTGTCTACGAACTACTGGGTCGATTGCTTGCGCGTGAGCCTGACGAGGCCACCTTGCAGAGTTTGCGGGATATTGGGGAAGTGGATGCCAGCGAAGGGCAGGTGGCGATGGGTTGGCAGCTGATGAAGCAGGCCGCAAAGAAAGCTGATGTACAAGCCGTCAATGAAGAGTATTTCTCACTACTGATAGGCGTCGGGCGCGGAGAGCTTGTGCCTTTTGGTTCCTGGTACATGACCGGATTCTTGATGGAGAAGCCCGTGGCTGTGCTGCGTGCCGATCTTGAGAGATTAGGTATTGAACGCCAGGACGGAGTAGTGGAATCTGAGGACCACATCGCGGCACTGTGCGATGCCATGGCACTGATCATACGCAATGCCGATGAAATTCCACTGGCCACACAACAGGCGTTTTTTAATGACCATATCGCACCGTGGGTTCAACGTTTTTTCAGTGATATGCAAAATGCCAGAACGGCTCATTTTTACCGTTCAGTAGGATTTTTTGGTGAGAGTTTTTTTGATTTTGAACAGCAGTTGCTTGGGATGCAGAGCTAGCATTCGCAACTCATAGAGGAATAGAACATGACCGATAGAGATAACGATATACCCGCAAAGCCTACGTTTATAAACGCTAACCGTCGTGGCTTTCTTCAAGGCGCAGCTGTTGCCAGTACGGTGGCAGCTACTGGTGTGGCGGTTGCTGAAAATGAAACTGAGCAACTGAGCGTCGAGCCTGTTCAAGCAACGCAGGGCAAAGGGTATGAGCTCACCGATCATGTCAAAAAATATTATAAGCGAGCGCGCTTCTAGGCTGGACTATTTATGAAACGCCTGATTCTTTCACCGAACCCTTTTTCTGTAGCGGATTCTGTGAAGAAGCGGAATACGATCTGTATTTCCGACTGAGCAGGATTCGCTACAGGAAAAGGGCACGCGGAAGAATCTGGTGGTTTCATGAATAATCCAGACTAGGCGCAGCCCTACAACGAACATCAGGAGATATCCATGAAATTAAAACGCAAAGTTGCAGGGGCTGTGCCTGTAGCATCCGAACAGGACGTGGCCACCAGCGCTCGTGGACTGTTGGGAGTATCGGTTAATAGAAGAACATTTCTCAAAAATTCAGGACTCACAGCGGGTGGGGCAGCGCTTGCGGTATCGGCAGGTCCCAGCATGCTCAAAAAGGCGCGTGCAGCTGAAAACTACGCAAGAGAAGGTATAGCGACTGAGACTATCCACTCTATTTGCACTCACTGTTCTGTGGGTTGCGGCGTTGTGGCTGAAGTGCAAAACGGTGTGTGGACGGGGCAGGAGCCTGACTGGGATTCGCCGATCAACATGGGTGCGCATTGCGCCAAGGGTGCTGCCGTTCGCGAGCACGGGCATGGCGAGCGTCGCTTGAAGTACCCCATGAAGCTGGTAGATGGTAAATGGACGCGTGTTGATTGGGACACAGCGATCAACGAGATTGGCGATCAGATGCTCAAGATTCGCGAAGAGTCATCGCCCGATTCGGTTTATTGGCTTGGCTCTGCCAAGCACAACAACGAGCAGGCTTATCTGTTCAGAAAATTTGCAGGCCTTTGGGGGACGAATAACGTCGATCACCAGGCTCGAATCTGTCACTCCACAACGGTTGCCGGTGTAGCTAATACGTGGGGCTACGGTGCGATGACTAACTCTTACAACGACATGCAGTTGTCCAAGTGCATGTTCTTTATTGGTTCAAACGCCGCTGAAGCACATCCGGTTGCCATGCAGCATGTGCTCAAGGCAAAGGAGAACGGCTCCAAGCTTATTGTTGTTGATCCTCGCTACACGCGCACAGCCGCGCACTCTGATCAATACATTCAGATGCGTCCGGGTACTGATGTGCCTATCGTCTGGGGTATGTTGTGGCACATTTTTGAAAACGGCTGGGAAGATAAAGAGTACATTCGCCAGCGCGTCTACGGCATGGACGATATCCGTGAGGAAGTCGCCAAGTGGACGCCAGAAGAAGTGGAGCGCGTTTCAGGTGTACCCGGTGCACAACTCAAGCAAGCTGCGCAGACCATGGCTGAAAGCAAGCCTGGCACCATTGTCTGGTGTATGGGTGGTACGCAGCACACTATTGGTAACAACAACACTCGTGCTTATTGCGTTCTGCAGCTAGCGCTTGGCAACATTGGTGTTTCTGGTGGTGGTGCTAACATCTTTCGCGGACACGACAATGTTCAGGGTGCAACGGATATGGGTGTGCTGTCGCATACACTTCCTGGTTACTACGGACTGGCTGAAGGTTCCTGGAAGCACTGGGCAGGTGTTTGGGATCTGGAATACGAATGGGTCAAAAACCGTTTCGACCAAACCCCTTATGAAAAGAAGGGAGACGCCGATCTGCAGCCAATGAACACGGCCGGTATTCCGGTATCACGCTGGATTGATGGCGTGCTGGAAGATAAAGAGAACATTGCGCAAAAAGATAATATCCGCGCCATGGTTCTGTGGGGACATGCCCCTAACTCTCAAACCCGTGGGCCCGAGATGAAGGCTGCAATGGAGAAGCTGGAGCTATTGGTGGTGATTGATCCTTACCCCACACACACTGCTGTTCTGCCTGATAGAAAGGATGGCATGTATCTGTTGCCAGCAACTACTCAGTTTGAAACGTCGGGTTCTGTCACAGCATCAAACCGCTCATTGCAATGGCGCAGCAAGGTTATCGAACCGTTGTTCGAAGCCCTGCCTGATCACACCATCATGTACAAGCTGGCTACCAAGTTCGGTTATGGTGAAGAGCTTTGCAAGAACATGGAAGTCACCAATGATGAACCTTTGATCGAAGACATCACGCGTGAGTTCAATCGCGGCATGTGGACCATTGGTTACACAGGCCAGAGCCCTGAGCGCATCAAGGCGCACATGGAGCATCGTGGTACGTTTAACACCACAACGTTGAAGGCTGAAGGCGGGCCTCTGGATGGTGAATATTTCGGTATGCCATGGCCTTGTTGGGGTACCGCCGAGATGGGTCATCCGGGCACACCAAACTTGTACGATCCAAGCAAGCCAGTTGCTGAAGGTGGTTTGAATTTTCGCGCACGTTTCGGTGTTGAGCGAGATGGCGTAAATCTGCTGGCTGAAGACTCCTATCCGGTGGGTAATGAGCTTGAAGAGGGGCATCCTGAATTCACAGCTGACATGCTCAAGACGCTTGGTTGGTGGGATGATTTAACAGCCGATGAGAAAGCAGCTGCTGAAGGCAAGAACTGGAAGACTGATGTTTCTGGTGGAATCCAGCGTGTGGCCATTGCTCATGGTTGTGCGCCATTTGGCAATGCCAAGGCACGTGCCAACGTCTGGACATTCCCAGATCCTGTGCCAGTGCATCGAGAGCCACTCTATACGTCACGCCGTGATCTGGTAGAGGACTACCCCACTTACGAAGATAGAAAGTCACACTACCGATTGCCAACACGCTATGGCTCAATCCAGGCTGAAGATTATTCCAAAGACTTCCCGCTGATTCATACCAGTGGACGTCTGGTTGAATATGAAGGGGGTGGTGAAGAGAGTCGATCCAATCCATGGTTGGCTGAACTTCAACAAGATATGTTTGTTGAAATCAATCAGGCCGATGCCAATGATCTGAATGTCAAAGACGGTGAGATGGTTTGGATGGAAGGACCTGAAGGTGGAAAGATCCACATTAAGGCAATGGTAACGGCACGTGTTGCCAGAGGCGTGGTGTTTACACCATTCCACTTCGGTGGTCATTATCAGGGTGAGGATCTTCTGGATAAATATCCGGAGGGTGCAGCACCTTTTGTTCGCGGTGAGTCAGACAACACCGTGATGACTTACGGCTACGATTCTGTTACGCAGATGCAAGAGTCGAAGTGTTCACTGTGCAAGATAACAGCAGCTTAAGGAGACATCGCAATGGCTAGAATGAAATTTTTGTGCGACGCCGAGCGTTGTATCGAGTGCAACGGTTGTGTTACGGCTTGTAAAAACGAAAACGAGGTGCCGTGGGGCGTTAACCGACGTCGCGTGGTCACACTGGGCGATGGTGCTCCGGGTGAGAAATCAATCTCGGTAGCGTGCATGCATTGTACTGATGCTCCCTGCCAGGCGGTATGTCCGGTAGATTGCTTCAACACCACTGATGATGGCATCGTGTTGCACGATAAGAGCTTGTGCATCGGCTGTGGTTACTGCTTCTATGCGTGCCCGTTCGGCGCGCCACAATTCCCCGAGCAAACCTCGTTTGGTGCGCGCGGCAAGATGGACAAATGTACGTTCTGTGCGGGTGGTCCAGATGAAGCTGATTTGTCCGATGCAGAGTACGAGAAATACGGTCGTAACCGAATTGCTGAAGGTAAGTTACCGTTGTGCGCTGAGATGTGCTCAACGCGTGCGCTTATTGCCGGTGATGGGGATGAGATTGCAGATATCTACCGTGAACGCATTCTGCGTCGTGGTGGCCGGCCTCAAACCTGGGGCTGGGAAACTGCCTACACCGAGGGGTAATCGTTATGTCGCAACAAAGCACACACGATGAGCCCGTTGTCCGAGCCAAAATGAGCCCTGCGCGTAAAAAGCGCATGGCTTGGCTGGGTCTGTTGGCAATCCTGACGCTTGCCGTCGTACTGCCTTTGGCTAGCTACTCGGTTTATTGGTTGGGTGGTAATGCGGTCGCGCAAGATGTAGGTTCGGTGACTAATCCGCGATCCAACATGTGGCGGGCAGTAGAGCAAGGTGTTGGCGGGTATACCGCCGTAAATGGTGCCGAGGCTGGCGTATTGATAGCACAGGGTGGTGTTAGGTGGCAGCAGTTACGAGATGGTCCTGTTGCTAAGTACATGCCTTGGCTGGTATTGGGCATGCTTGCTATCGTGGTTCTGTATCACTTGATTCATGGCAAGAACAAACTTGATGCATCTCAACTATCAGGGCGAAAAATCAAACGCTGGAACAGTTTTGATCGTTCAGTGCACTGGATTACGGCCATATCATTTATTGTTCTGGCTATCACAGGGCTCAGCATGCTCATTGGTAAGAACGTGCTAATTCCGTTGTTGGGCAAGGCTGGATTTTCTTGGTGGGCGCAGGCATCAATCACCATTCACAATGTTGTAGGGCCGGTATTCTCAGTGGGTGTTTTGTTGATGATTGTGCTTTGGGTATGGCATAACTTTCCGACCAAGGTAGATCTGGAGTGGTTCAAGCAAGGCGGCGGTATGTTCACAAAATCGCACCCATCGGCTGGACGCATGAATGGCGGCGAGAAGGTGTGGTTCTGGGTGGTAGCGGTGGTAGGGCTTGCAGTGAGCATCACTGGAATCATCATGCTGGTGCCGATCTATAACCTGCCAGTGCCAACATGGTTAAGTTGGGTGCCGTTGATCGAAGGCACACGTCCACAGATGCAAGAAGCGAATTTGGTTCATGCAGTATTGTCGCTGGGCTGGACTGCGCTGGCAGTTGGCCATGTTTATATCGGTACAGCAGGCACAGAAGGTGCCTTCGAAGGCATGAAAACAGGTTATGTATCTGAAGAGTGGGCTAAGCAGCATCATGACTTGTGGGCTGAGGATGCCGCTGCTAAAGGCCAGGTGGTTGTTCTTGATGACACGACTACCCAAGGCGCAGTTGGCACGGGGTCTCAGCCGGCCGCAGCGCAGTAAAACTGTTAAAGGCAGGAGCCACTCCTAACCAGCAACAGATCACGACAGGCGCCCCAATCAAGCGATTAGGGGCGCTTTTTTTTGTCCGTTAAACCACTTTGAATGCTGCAATGTGGTTGATTGCTGCGCATGGCGTGATGGTACAGGTATCATTTAATGAATAGCGCAAACGCGCTTTAATAACGAATAGGTGCAACTTGCCAGCAACGTTTGAACGATTTCCTGATGATGTCATGGTGGCATTGCATCATGCCAATGTGACGGTAAGCTGCATGCCAGTGCAGATTGATAATGAGCAATGGCAGGCGGCTATTTTTTATGTTCTTGCGGCCGATGCTCCTTGCCTGACTAACGGAAAACTTGAGCCGGGCCCATTTCCTGTTGAAATCGATGCCGATTTGCACGAGCATGCCAACGGTTCGCTCATCGAGATTGGTATTGATATTGCCACCCCAACAGAGCACAGTCGCGGAACTCTGCTCTTTATCACAGGACACAGTACCGCCCACTTTGAGACAGTGAAATTACTGAGCAAGCAGGATGATTTGCCGTTGTTCATTGGTGATCAATACTGCAACGTGCTGTACCAGCAACGCATCGTATTAACGGATGCCATGCGAACGGGTTTTGGGCAGTTGGTGGATGAAGCGCTTGGACGAGATGCCGTCATTAGAATGACGGGGCACTATGATCCTGAGGTAGTGTTCGAGGATGTTGTGAAATCTCTTGGGCTAGCATGACAAATTGACCATATGTGTCTGAAAGTACCATTGCCACAGCGGTGTTGGTGCTCCACAGTGTCGCTGTGAGTCAAGACGTACGTATCGCTTTTGTAGCGTGCAGATCGTGACTTTAATTTGCAGGGAGTTGGCCAAAAGCTAACGTACCCTGTGCCCGTCAGCGTGTTGTGTTGAGTATTATATGTGCTGGCTATTGAGTTCACTTCGCGGGTGAGAGCAATGATGAATCTCTCGATATGATTAGATCAACATCACCACTGGCGGTGTTGTTTGCATCCTTAATTGTGAGTGCCAGCGGTGACGCTACTGCCGCTATTGATCGTAACTTACCGCAAAAGGTAAGTTATCTGCGCAGCAAAGCGCGGCCGGCGATCAAGCAAGCCTGGATGAGCGCAATAACCAACGATAACGCTGAAAAACTAGCTGAAATCTTTGAGCGTCACGAGCCTAAAAAACTGCTCGAAATCACTGCCATCAATGGCAAGTCTGCGCTGATGGTTGCTGCAAAGACGGGTCATTTGGAATTGGCGAGGCTTTTGGTGCAAGCTGGTGCTGATGTTAACGAAACCACAGAGACGCAAGGCACGCCATTCATGTTTGCAGTGCTTGGGGATCAACAGGATGTAGCCCGCTGGCTACTGCGCCAGGGAGCCGACCTTAACACCGTAGGTTCTAACGGATGGACCGCCCTCACGATTGCCGCGGCAAAGGGCAATGTGCATGTTCTGCAATGGTTGATAGGGCAGGGCGCAGATACTCAGGTTAGAGACGTTTATCGGTTTACACCGTTGATGCGCTCTGTGGAAAACGGTTACGTGGAAGCCGCTGCGGTGCTGCTGTCTCTTGTTGAAACCAATGTGGATGCACGTGATGAGTACGACAACACTGCCCTGCATCACGCTGTGTCGCAGGGCAGTGAGGCTATGGTAAGGCTATTGCTAGAGCATCACGCTAATCCCACACTGGTGAACCGGGACGGAATCTCTCCCATGGCCCTGGCCAGTACGGTTAGCGATAATTCTCACGTGATTTTGGACGTGTTAAACAAAGCTGGGCAGCACTGAGCGAGCTTATTGTTTGGTCGACCAGCCAATCGCACTTCTCATTAAGACTCTGGCAAGGTCAGAGCAGGAGTAGAGGAAGCGAGCGCTGGCTGAACGTCCGACAACCCGTGTCGATACAGCACGTGGCATGCTTCGCGATAGCCTATCTGGCTAATCAAATCGTATGATTTGAAATCCAGCAATGAAATAGATCGCACATTAGGTTCCACAAGAATATCCAAGGCGTTGCGTGCCTCGTTAAGGCGTTCGATACTCTTGATGTCTGTTGAGCGTAGGAGGGTTTCGGCAATCCTTGGAATATTGATAGTTGCCTCGAACGGATTAATACGCGATAAGAACACTCTCCAGCCCGATAGTGTAGTGCCAAAGTCGTAGTAGTTGAATTGCTCGGATATCTGACTGACGTTTACGCCGATGATGAAGCCTTTGCCACCCAGACGCTGCTTCATGATGTCAACCGGGAATGTATTGAGTACCGCACCGTCTATCAGTAGGTCTCCATTAGCAGTGGGTACTGGTGAAAAAATCCCGGGTATGGATATGGTGGTCCGCACGATTTTCCACAGTGGGCCTCTATCGTGTATGACCTCCTGGCCATCAGCCAGATTCGATGAGATGCAAAAGTAGGGCGTCCATAGATCTTCAACCCGTTGCTCCCCATAAACAGTCTGGCAAAATCGAGTGAGCTTTGTCGATTTCAATAATGACACCAGTGGCAGCGTGTAGTCAAACAGAGCACTTTTATTGGCAAATTTTGCTGACAGCTTTCTGATATCTTCATAGCTAGCACCCATCGCCATAGATGCACCCAGCAAAGCACCCATACTGGATCCGCCAATATAGTCCAGCTGAATATTTTGTTCTTCTAACAATTTGTGAACGCCCAAATGAGCATAGCCACGCGCACCGCCACCGCTTAATACCAGTCCTTTTGCCGTATTCCGGAGTCGTCTGGCAAGGCGTGCAAAGTGTAGAGGGTCTTCCAGCCTTACGTGATGATAGGCATCAACTTCCCGTGGTTCAAGCCATCGTGCTGTGTGTCTGGGTTTGTCTGTGTCACTGGGATGGAGAAGTACTAGATCAATTTTTGGTTTTACTCTTGCACCATCAAACAAGATGTTCAGCTGTTTTTCAGCGTTTCGCAGTTCGGCCTTGTTTTCAGGTTTACCACTGGCCACCAGAATAATGCGATCAGCACGGTTTACACAACGACGAGTCCATGTGGTCCATTCTTTGTCGGCAACATATAAAAGCGACTGAAACCAATGTTCCTTGTCGTCGAGCCACTCGGCAACTGCTGAATTGAAGATGTCATCGAATGCTGTCAACGATGCGCCAGTTCGACCATATAGAGTGTCAAAGCTGCGAGAGTTGAGAGTAAACGTGGAACCAATATCGCGCATGGCTAACTTCAACTGGTTAACAAAGCGGCGTAGTGGCAAACGTGAGTCGAGCGGTACGATGACAAAGTTTCGATCAGAGCTCAGAAGGCTTTCTTTGCGAGTGTTGGCAATATGGCGTCGCACTACAAGGCGTGATAACTGGATAACCATATCCGCCTTGGGGGCAATAAGTGTGTCGAAGTCTGGACGTTCTAATAATGCAACTGTGGATTCACGTGCCGCTATGACTGTTGCGCTGTGTATCGAATCTGACAGCAGTCCAAGTTCGCCTACGGTTTCGGGTGCCTGCACTTGTGCCAGTTGCTGAACCTCTCCATCACTGTTTGCAGTCTCAACTGAAAGTTTGCCCGATATAACGACGTACAGGCCGGCGGGTTTTTCGCCCTCTTTGAAAAGAATTTGTCCGCTGTGATAGTGCCGGACAGTTGTTTTTTCCAATAGCGCATCCATCGTGCCATGCGTAACGTCACCGAACAGTTCCAGATAGGCACTCGCTAATGTGACTCGGCGCGACAACTCTGCGGCCACGTCATACACATGAGCTAGAATGTTGGAGTCTATGTCTACCAGTTTTTCGAAAGCAAAGCGCGGGAACTGTGCAATTCGACTTTTCTTTGTAGCTACAGCTGTGACCAGATGCTCACCGCCGTTCAACACGGCAAAATCGCCCGCAGTTTCGCCCTTGACACGTGATTGAAGGAAAAAGGTTTCGTTGTTTTTGCTGCAAGGCATGAAAAGGGCAAGTTTGCCATCAACAACCAGATACAGATTCTGACTTTCTCGGCCGGCTTCGAATAACGTAGCGCCTTCAGCCAGCGTGCTGAACGTTATATGCTGGATAAGTGTTGACCACAGTGTGTCAGTTATAGCCTGAAGCAATGGCAGCTTTTTCAGTGCCTTTATAGCGCGGGTATCGCTCAACACAGCACCTGTTGGGCGGAGAAGGTATCGGCGCGAGTTACCTGGCAGGTTTGACCACTGCGGGCACGAATGTCGGTGACACCATATTCCATAGAGAGTCGAAAACCGAACTTGGTGAGAAAGCGTTCGTATTGGTCGTCTCCAAAACTCCCGGTAGCCCGTATGTTGCCATTCTCATCGTTAGCGAGTGCGATGGCTGCCAAAGGGACAGAGGCCGGGCCTGCCAGTACATCGCCAGCACTGGACGGGTCGTAGACGCTACGCTCAGAGCAGCAGCTTATGATGCCATCGCGTGTTTGCTTTGCACCCTTTGCATCATAGAAGCTGATGGGCTCATCGCGATAGGCAATATGACTGATAGGTTTTGCCGGGTGCGACATTTTATGCGAGCAGATTGCCGAGAACGCAACGACTGACTGATCCTCATCGAGTCCGCCAGGCCAGCTTCCACGAGCGGGCGATGCGCGGTGCAGTCGCACCAGAAAGCAGGGTGTGGTGACATAGGGGTATCCGAAGATATAGGCCACGCCACGTTCCAGCGAGTTCAAGGTCACCGGGCTGCCATCGTCGTACAACAGCTGACTGATGGGATAGGGAGGCTGCGAAGAGGCAGCACTGACAGATGCATTTAAATGCAAACTGGCTGCACCTGCCATAAGCCCAGAGCACAATCGGTTAAATTCGCGTCTTTCCAAAAATCACCTCCTCATACATCAATACTCAGAACCGAGTCATTGCCTTAGGGCCCTATTGAGAGTCTTCAAGGCTGATTGACACGTGTAGTTTATTACCATCGAGGTCTCGGGCATAGGCTCCATAATAGTCGGGATGGTAATTGCGTGGCCCCGGTAGGCCCTCATCCGTACCGCCAGCGGTAAGCGCTGCAGCATGAAAGTCCCTGACACCTTGAGCATCAGGTGCATGGAACATCACTTGAGTACCGTTGCCGGCGGTAGCCGTTTGCTCGTTGTAAGGTATGACAACCCAGAACGTGATCCGACCGTCTGCGCCTGCGTACCCACGCTCGTGTGATTTTTCAAATACGCAGCTCATCCCTAGGGTGGCCAGTACCGCATCATAAAATGTGCTGGCAGCGGGGAGATCGTTGGTACCGACACAGACTCCTGAGAGCATAAGGGTAGCTTGCTGTTTGCGAGAAAGGACCAGTCTAGCGCGTGTGCAGAAGACTCTTTATGCTAGTAGTCTATCTCAGATTATCAGCGATTAAGGCCCTTTGCACCAGAGGAAGCGAGTTGGCTTTTTTCCAGTCTTGTCAGTAGAGTTCGCGTCAACAGAGTTCGCGATAAATTTAAGCTTCAGGGAACTTAAATCAGGAAGCTAGCGTTGGTATAAAACCAACGCTGTTGCCTCTAAGAGCAAGTCGTTGCAGGTAGGTGAGTGGGGTAGTGAGCGAGCTGACTGGCTCTTGAACGTTAGAGCCAGTAGCAGACAGATATTGTTGAGGGGTTTTTTCGGTAATTCTGATGGAATAGCCGTGTGTTCGGCAGCGAGCACGGGTATCATTTACCAGCAGAAGCACACACCGAGAGGACATCTAGGCTTTGGATAAGCGCACCGAGCTTAATCCGTTGTTCAGAATCATATGGCTACCGTTATTGACAATCCCCAACCGCTTAATGCCGGTGATACGCCACCTCTACAGGCGACACTCGAGCGGCTGCTCAACACTATTGCTGAGGGTGACCAGATTGCTCTGGAATCTCTGTTTGAAGTCGTTTCAGCGCGTCTTTTTGGTCTACAGCTGCGCATATTAAAAGACAGAGAGATTGCTGAGGATGCCTTGCAAGAGACATTTTTCAAAATCTGGAAAAACGCTAGCACCTTCGACGCAAAGCACGGCGCCCCGATGACGTGGTTGAACAGTCTGGCTAGAAACCACGCGTTGGATGTCTTGCGACGTTCGGGTACAAGAGCTGATGTCAGTGTGAAGTTAGCCGATTTCAACCCGGATACCTGGCGTAACTCTGAGCGTGATTTTGCCGACACATTTGAGGATGTAGAAGGATTGAATCTATGTTTGCAAGAACTTAGCTCAGATACGCAGGCATGCATCATCGGGCTGTATTGTGATGGCTACACTCAACAAGAAATAAGTGAGTCGTTACAGCGTCCGATAGGAACCGTCAAAAGCTGGGTCCGACGCGGGTTGGCAAGCCTACGTGAGTGCCTTGAAAAATGAGTATTGAGGAGCGTGAATGGGACCTTGCTGCGGCAGAGTACGTCCTGGGAATCAGTTCTGACGAAGATCGAAAGGTTTTTGACAGGCTTTATCAGATTGATGAAGACTGGATAACGCGTGTACATCGCTGGGAGTCACGGCTCGATCCCCTGCACAAATCCACAGTGCCGGTGAACCCGCCAGCTTATGTGCTGACTCAAGTGATCGCCCGTATTAATAGCGAAAAAACAGTAGCCACGCCAATAACGGACCTGCTGGATTCAAGTGAACTATTGCTGACTGAGCGAGGTGATGATGCATCAATCATTAATCAACCGCGTCCTGCAACTCAGGTGGCAAGTACCCGTAATCAAGGTTCTGCTCCATCGTCGTCTTCTGTGATTACATCGTTAGAGCAGTGGCGCGAGCGTGCTCGATACTGGCAGCTGGCGACGCTTATGGCTGTGGCTAGCTTGGTGGGAGTCGCGGTATTGGGCCCTGACTATATCGCCAGACAATACGCACAACCCGATATAGGGAAGACAGTGGCTGTGTTGCAAAGTGAAGAGCTGCAGCCGCTCTGGACTGTGACCTATTCCGCGCCATCTGATAGGGGTGGCACGGTTAGCACAGGCAGGGTTTCAATAACGGTTGTCGGTGAGCCGCAGTTGACGGCTGAACAGGATCATCAGCTGTGGATGGTGTTGTCCGGGGAAGCAGGCGTTCAATCTGTCGGGCTTGTTCCTAATGTTGCGGGTGAGAGCATAACCTTCGACCTGCCTGTCGGCATTGAGGAGGCTACAGAATTTGCTATCAGTATTGAATCTCTGGGCGGCGTTCCAGGCCCAGCTCATGGTCCTGTAGTGACTCGCGCGTTTATAGTCAAAGCGCGATCTGATATCTAGACCTGAACACTCACCACCAAATGCCGTTGCGACGGCAACAGGTCAGACTTTTGGTACTGCGAAGGCGCGTTGATAACACTCGGCGCCTTCGCTGAACGTTCAGGATGTGAATAATCGGGCCATACATCAGGGCGATTGAAAGTAGGTCGCTTCTGCAAGCTTTGCGATATGTCAGTAAATTGCCGGCCATTGTTGTAATATTTGTGATGTAATATCACCTACGTTATGAACCAACATCGTGCAGTGTTGTCACCTCGGCATTCTTAACAGTAAAGGCTCCTCATACAGGAGCTTTTTTGAATGGAACTCCAAAAGGCGACTCGGTGGCGTAGACCTGCACAAGCAGGCAACAAGGCGCACGTCCTAATATTTCCAATTGGAGGAGTACATGAAGAAATTTGCTTTAGCGACCATTGCCTCGGCGATGATGGCAAGTGCTGCGGCGCCCGCCATGGCCGCCACGGAAGTCCAGTTCTGGCATGCGTTTACAGGCCGCCTGGGTGAGTTGGTTGCCGAACAGGTAGAAACATTCAACAGCAGTCAGTCTGACTACACGGTAGTTGCATCGCACAAGGGTAACTACTCAGAGACTCTGAACGCGGGTATTGCAGCATTTCGTGCTGACGAGCAGCCGCATTTGTTAATGGTGTTTGAAGTTGGTACAGCCACGATGATGGGTGCCAAAGGTGCCGTCAAGCCTATTTATCAGGTTATGGCCGACGCCGAGGCAGACTTTGACCAGGATGCCTACATCGGATCTGTAAAGGGCTACTACACCTCAACTGATGGCAACATGCTGTCACTGCCATTCAACTCATCCACGCCTGTGCTTTGGGTGAACAACGACGCTTTGAAAGCTGCCGGTATTGAGGAAAATGTTGATCTTTCCACATGGCAGAAAGTCGGTGATGTGCTTGATACGCTAAAAGAGTCAGGCAGTGAATGTCCACTAACAACCGCATGGCAAAGTTGGATTCATCTGGAAAACTTTTCTGCCTACCATGACATCCCGTTTGCCACAAAAGACAACGGCTTTGCTGGAACAGATACTGAGCTGAGCTTTAATGGTGCAGCGCAAGTACAGCACATCCAAGCAATGGGCGATTGGGCAAAAGAGGGCAAGTTCATCTACAAGGGGCGCCGGAACGAAGGTGGTGCAGATTTTCGTGCTGGAGCATGTGCTCTGTTCACTGAGTCTTCGGCTGGCTACGCCGGCATCAGCTCTGAAGCTCAGTTCGACTTTTCTGTAAGGCCCTTGCCTTACTGGGACGGTGTAGATGGTGCTCCCCAGAATACTATTATTGGTGGTGCATCGCTTTGGGTTATGGAAGGTCATGAATCTGAAGAATACAAAGGCGTTGCTGAATTCCTTAACTTTGTTTCTTCAACAGACATTCAGGCCAAATGGCATCAAAATACCGGCTACCTGCCGATCACTTTAGCTGCTGGCATAAAGACCGAAGAAGAGGGTTTTTACGACGCTAATCCGGGTACAGAAATCGCTGGTATTCAAATGACTGCGAAAGAGCCTACGGCTAATTCAAAAGGCTTGCGTTTGGGATCATTCGATCAGATCCGTGGCATCATCGATGAAGAATTAGAAGCGGTATGGACAGGTGATAAAGATGCACAGGCTGCGATGGACAGCGCTGTTGAGCGTGGTAATCAGCTGTTGCGTCGCTTTGAGCGAGCCAGCAAGTAATTTTTCTCTGTAGTGAGTTCAAGCCTGGGCTGCGTGTTGCAGCCCAGGTCGTTTTTCGTGTGCCATGAATGATGTAAAGCAATGGCCGCGAGTTCACCTTTTCGCAGCCGTTGTCCAACGACCAGCAGCAACTGAGGCAGGATCATGGAAAAACGTGTGACGTTCAACGGCTGGTTGTTGCCGTTCTGCCTGATTTTCCCTCAAATACTGATATCGGCTGTTTTCTTTTTCTATCCGGCTGGACAAGCTGTCTGGCAGTCGTTATTTATTCCAGATCCTTTTGGCTTGTCTACACAGTTTGTTGG
The DNA here is from genome assembly GCA_023301795.1 of Granulosicoccus sp. Lineage (GTDB taxonomy): Bacteria > Pseudomonadota > Gammaproteobacteria > Granulosicoccales > Granulosicoccaceae > Granulosicoccus. Next base: position 25,071 of record JALZVU010000139.1, on the reverse strand, counting down.
TCTGGAGAATTTTGAATATCTACTCTCCGATAAATTCTATCGGGCCTCGTTTGCAACCACTGCTCTTTTCTCCACCTTGGTTACTGTGGTGTCGATGGTGCCAGCGTTATTTCTGGCAGTGCTTGCTGATCGCCTGATCAAAGGCGCATCCACTTACCGAACCTTGCTGATCTGGCCATACGCGGTGGCACCCGCAATAGCCGGTGTACTCTGGTTGTTCATGTTCAACACGCGCGTAGGCGTTGTGTCCTGGTACCTTGGTCAGTTGGGTTATGACTGGAACCACGTGTTGAATGAGACCGAAGCGATGGGTCTTGTGGTTGTGTCATCGGCCTGGGGCCGCATAAGCTACAACTTTCTGTTTTTCTTCGCCGCGTTGCAGGCTGTGCCACGTTCGGTCATTGAAGCTGCGGCTATCGATGGTGCCCGATTCTGGAGACGCTTCTTCACGATTGTATTGCCATTGTTATCGCCAACGACGTTCTTTCTGTTGGTGGTTAATATCGTGTACGCGTTTTTTGAAACATTTGGCGTCATACACACCATCACTGCTGGCGGTCCGCAGCAGGCTACAACCATCCTGGTTTATAAGGTATTCAAAGATGGGTTTGTTGGTCAGGATCTGGGCTCATCTGCTGCTCAGTCTGTGATCTTATTGGTGGTGGTGGGCACTCTAACGGTGCTGCAGTTCAAGTTCGTTGAGAAAAAGGTGCATTACTGATGAGCGGTGTATCAAACGTGAAGCCCCTGAAAGGCGACCCCGCACCTGGCATGGTCGAGAAGAAAGGCAGTTCACTCTGGCTCACGCATGTACTGATGCTCATTGGTATCTTTTTTGTGTTTTTCCCCATCTGGCTGGCCTTTGTTGCGTCCACAGTCACCCAGGAAGCCATCGTGACTCCACCAATGCCATTGATGCCAGGCGATCACTTTTTTGAGAACTACAAGCGGGCATTGTTTTCAGGTGTCAATATCCCTGTGACTACCATGTTGATCAACTCGTTGATCATGGCTTTGGGAATTGCCTTCGGCAAAATCGTCATCTCCTTGTTATCGGCATTTGCCATTGTGTATTTTCGTTTCCCCGGAAAAAGCCTGTTTTTCTGGATAATTTTTATCACCTTGATGTTGCCCGTAGAGGTTCGTATCGTGCCAACCTACGAGGTGGTAGCAGGCTTTGGAATGCTCAATAGTTATTCTGGGCTTATCTTTCCATTGATCGCATCAGCTACAGCAACATTTTTATTCCGGCAATTCTTCATGACTATCCCTGATGAGCTCGCCGAGGCGGCTCGAGTGGATGGTGCACGGCCGATGCGTTTTTTCATCGACATTGTGGTGCCCATGAGCCGAACCAATATCGCTGCGTTGTTTGTGATTCTGTTTATCTATGGTTGGAACCAGTACCTATGGCCGCTACTGATAACAACAGAGCCAGACATGAACACCATCGTGATGGGGATTAAGCAGATGTTTCCGTCAGGTGATGACACAGCGGATTGGCCGGTGATTATGGCCACCTCCATATTGGCAATGATACCGCCGGTTATTGTGGTGGTCTCCATGCAAAAATTGTTTATCAGTGGTCTTGTGGATAGCGAGAAATAGAAGACGATGGCACAGGTACACTTAGAGAACGTTAAAAAGCGCTTCGGGTCAACGCAGGTCATTCATGGCGTGAGTGTTGATATCGAAGATGGGGAATTCATCGTCATTGTTGGCCCGTCGGGTTGTGGTAAATCCACCCTGTTACGCATGGTGGGTGGGTTGGAATCAGTCAGCGAGGGCGAGGTCCGAATCAACAATGTGCGGGTAAATGAAAAGGAACCCATGGATCGCGACATTGCGATGGTGTTTCAGAATTACGCGTTGTATCCGCACATGTCGGTTCGGCAGAACATGGCCTACAGTTTGAAGATTGCCAAACTGTCCAAAGATGAGATCGAAGTCAAAGTGGCTGAAGCTGCCCGGATGCTGCAGCTCGAAGACTATCTGGATCGCAAACCCAAAGAATTGTCTGGTGGCCAACGCCAACGGGTTGCAATGGGGCGGGCCATTGTGCGCAAGCCGTCAGTATTTTTGTTCGATGAACCTTTGTCGAATCTTGATGCAAAACTACGGGTACAGATGCGGCTTGAGATCAAGGAGCTGCAAGCAAAACTTGGCATTACCTCACTTTACGTGACCCATGATCAGGTGGAAGCCATGACCATGGCTGATCGGATGATCGTCATGAACGCAGGGTTCGCCGAGCAAGTAGGAACGCCATTGGATGTTTATGAGCAACCACAGACACTCTTTGCTGCGCAGTTTATTGGTAGCCCATCCATGAATATTCTGACAGCTCAACTCAATGGTGGTCATGCCACGCTGACCAACGGCGCCGTATTACCGGTAGATAGTGCTCTGGACGTAGCGGTACGCGTTGGAATTCGCCCAGAGCATCTCATTACCGATCCTGATGGACCGTTGCACTTTACTGTTTCTTTGGCAGAACCGCTGGGAGCCAACACCCTGTTACATGGCAAGTTACAGGGGTCGGATGATGCTTTTACGGCCAACCTGCCGGGTATCCACAGGTTTGACGCCGGTACCGAGACGTTACGTTTTTCTATCGATCCCGACAATATTCATTTGTTTGACGCGCAGGGCGGCAACCGTCTGAATTGACCACGTTACTGGGCACCCTTTATCTTACTCGGCGAGTGCAGTTTGCGAGCTAGTGAAGCTAATTCCGCCAAACCACGCTACCGCCTCTACTTTCGCATTATCTCCGTCAACCATCACGGCGTAGCCACTAAGTTCTTTGATGTCCTGATCAAACAGGGTTTTGAAATCTTGCGCTACGTTACGTGAGTGTGCAGTCCACATTCCCACTTGGCTGTCGCCAGATTGAATCGCAATCATTTTGGCTTTGTCTGTGAACGGGTTGGCCCAGATTTCGCCGATAGGCAACTCTGATGCCCACACGTAATTGATGGCGACTGTTTCCCAGGGGAGAAATCCAGTTTGTGCTACTACATAGAGCCGTGCCGGGAAATCATCACCTTCACGTGCTTTCTCATTGATACCCATGTAGGTGCGGTCGATTTTCCAAGACCAGTTGACGATGGGGTTTTCAAGCAAATTGATCGTCTTCTCGCGATATAGGATTGAGGCCTGCTTTACGGTGTGTCCTTTCAAAACAGACACGCCTGCTTCACTAACAAGTTCGTAGTGTGTGTTTCCGTCGAAGCTACGTTCTGTCCACCCATCCAGCGAATTTTGTTCGAAAGCGCTGATCGGCTGTTTACTTGTGCCATCACTGGCAACCCCGGTGGCCTGAACGGCAAATGGTAGGGCAGTGGCTGCCAGTGCGAGCACAGCGATGGCGCCTGCTAAGGATGATCGTTTCTTCATAGTCGCTAAAGATGGTGGTGTTTTGATGAAGGCTAAGATCGGCGCAACGGGCCAAAAGTTCACCGGGATTGGTGTTTGATCTTTCGATCCGTGCGCTGTGCCCTTGCGTAATGCGTAGTATCCTTAGAAGTTCCGCTATACCCTGCCAATAGGTCTGTCGAGCCGTCATGCCAAGTCCCATCACGAGAACCCGTTTCTGGTGGTGCGCCGCCTTAACAGTGGCCACCATTTACGCACTCATTATGGTGGGCGGTATTGTTCGCGCCACAGGCTCTGGGATGGGCTGTCCCGATTGGCCAACCTGCTTTGGCCAGTGGATTCCACCAACGCACGAGTCTCAGCTGCCCGCAGATTATCAGCAGATCTACGCTAATAGGGGCTACGCCGAGACGACATTCAACGTGCAAAAAACCTGGACTGAATACGTCAATCGTCTGCTGGGCGTGTTCACCGGATTCACCATTTTATTAACGCTGCTGTTTTCCATCCCGTTTCGACGCTCAGAACCGCGGGTTTTCTGGTACTCGCTGGCAGGGTTTATTCTTGTCGGGGTGCAGGGCTGGCTTGGAGCGAAGGTTGTGGCCAGTAATCTGATGGTGGGCATGATTACCATTCACATGTTACTCGCTCAGGTAATCGTGGGGATTGTGATAGCAGCACTGGTGCGTTCTGGGCGTGAGCGCTACAAACTGATCAACGTGGAGAAAATGCCGCGATTGTTTTACCCGTTAATGCTCGTTGCTATGGGGGCAGGGCTGTTGCAACTGGTGATGGGTACGCAAGTGCGTGAGTCGATGGATTTGATTGCGCGCAGCCTTGACCATGATGACAGGCATTTGTGGATCGATAATCTGCCTTTGGTTTTCTCACTGCATAAATACTACTCGATACCGCTAGTCGCTCTGAATGCCTGGCTTGCCTATTGTGTTCTTACACACTCAAATTCTGCGCTGCTGCGCAAACTTAGCATCGCATTGGTTGCATTCTTGGCCGGGGCAATCGCTATAGGTATGAGCATGGATCGTCTGCATGTGCCGATTTTCTCGCAGCCCATGCATCTTTGGTTGGCGTCCGTGATTTTCGGGACTCAACTTGCCATTTTGCTGGTTGTGCAGCATGCGCGTGAGATAAGACCAACGGGGGCTGTGCCGCAAGGCGGTCTGGGTTTGCCTGCTGGTTCAGTGTGACGGTTAAGTGTGGGCGCCCACAGCATGGTGCCTATGAGGCTGAACGGGGATTGCGCGTAGCCGATTAATTTCTGTTGTGCAGGTCCCTGAATGCCTGCGCGGCATGCATGTTTAAGGCGAGCAGTACTGCTAGTACTGTATGAAATATTAGTAGAGTGCGAGTTTTTTGATTCGATAGCACTGCGGCTTTTGTACACTAACCAGCACCTTCAACGACACGGACGTCGTCATGCCTTTACTTGCATTCCTGCTGGCCACGTTGCTCGCAGTAACTCCCATCTCCTGCGTTCTGGCTGAACAGGGTGCCAGCCCTCCAGCGCAGTCGTTGGACATCAACGCCGCCTCAGTTCAGCAACTGGCCGAGCATTTGCCTGGGATCGGCCCTGCCAAAGCGGCTCGCATCATACAGTGGCGAGCTGACAATGGTGCCTTCAAATCCATAGAGCAGCTGCAGGATGTCAAGGGTATCGGCCCAAAAACACTGGATAAGTTACGCCCGCTGATCAGAGTGGGAAGTCCGGCAGCTTCTGCTGCCAGACGTGCTGTTTCGGACGGCAAAGAGCAACAAGTACGCGCTGACATCCGCCAGATTGTATCCAGCGTCAGGCTGGCAGCTTCGCCCGATGCGATAGCCAGAATGCCCAAGTCACCCTGGTACAAGCGCTCGGCATTGGAGATCTTTCGTACGCATTGAGTTCAGCAGGACGGGTGTAGTGGGGTCTACTCGGGCCATTTGCCGCGAGGACACAATTAGTCCCCGTCAAACTCCACCAGCACATGCACAGGTACATCAAGCGCCTCAATACGAGCCCGCCCGCCTAGCTCTGGCAGGTCGATAATGAATGCGGAGCCTATGACGTGCGCACCTGCACGTCGAATCAATTTTATTCCCGCCTCGCAGGTGCCGCCGGTGGCTATAAGGTCATCGACCAGTAAAACCTTCTCGCCAGGCTTTAGAGCACCCTCATGCAACTCCATGGTGGCTTCACCGTATTCCAGCGTGTAGGACTCGCTCATGCACTTGCCCGGGAGCTTGCCAGCTTTTCTGATGGGTACAAAGCCTATGGATAGCTGATGGGCAATGGCGCCCCCCATGATAAATCCCCGAGCCTCCAGTGCGGCCACCTTGTCGATTCTTTGGCCGGCGTAGGGGTGAATCAGACTATCGATGGCCATGCGAAAAGCCTGTGGGTCCCCAAATAGCGTGGTGACATCCCGAAATTGAATACCGGGCTTGGGGAAATCGGGGATGGTCCGGATAGAGTCGCGAATGTTCATTCAGATACTGTTTTCACCAGAGATTGTGTAGATTATCGTCGAAGTCGGTACCCAAATGAACTCCACACCACAAGATTTACATTTCATGCCCGGTAACGATGACGTCTGCACGGGCGCAGCGGCCTTGCGTGCTACCATTTGGGCAATAACCATCTCGAAGCGGACACGTCCATGAATTTTCTCACTCAGGCAGCCATTGCGGCCGCCATTGTCACATTGTCGGGCTGCACCACCATCAAGTACAACGCCTTGGAGAAAGTCGGGATACACAAGCGGGATTTGCTGGTCGACAACGTTGAGGACACGCGCGATGCCCAGAAAGAGGCGCAGGAGCAGTTTCAGGATGCGCTTGAGCGTTTCGGGCAAGTCATTGCTATCGAGGAGACGGGGCTCAAAAAAGCCTATGGTCGATTGAATGATGAATATGAGGACAGTGTTGATGCTGCCGAAGAGGTCTCCGAGGAGATTGGTGAGGTAGAAGATGTTGCTGAAGATTTGTTTGAGGAGTGGGGGGAGGAGATCGAAACTTTCACAGACCCCGTGCTCAAACGCAACAGCGAAAATCAGCTTCGTGATACTCAGGCCCGTTATGCCGGGATGCTCGAAACTATGAAGGATGCAGAGGCCAGCATGAAGCCGGTACTGGATACCATGCGCGACAATGTGCTGTACCTGAAGCACAATCTGAACGCGCAGGCGGTTGGTTCGCTGGAGTCCACCTTTTCTGAGCTAGAGGGCGATATCGGTATTCTGATCGAACGGATGAACCAGTCCATAGCCCGGTCTAACGATTTTATTTCACGAATGAACTAATGCCCTTGGCTTATCAGTGCACGAGTGCTATCAGTAAATGAGTAAAGAAGACGAGTCAGAGATGTCCCTGGTTGATCGGCTCAACCAGGAGACCGGTGTCATTCCCTGGTCGGAGCTTGTCAGGCATTTTGCCCGAGGCGTGGTCATTAGCGTATCTGACAGGCTCGATCTTATTGAGGCTGCGGTGTGCCTTATTGAAGACGATGCTGCCACATTCAAGCAATGGGTCGACGACGGCAAAGTACGCCGCGCCAGTGATGACGATGCACGTGACTGGACGGTACGTGAACCGGAATTCTGGTGCGTGGTTAGTGCCCCGTGGGTGCTGGTGCAGGAAAAGAGGCACGCCACGCGTCAAACAGTGCACTAGCGCCTTGTAGCGCTGTCATTTTCTGCCCGCTGACCTGTTGTTCAGTGGTTGTCACCAGCTGTTGCAGTTGCGCTTGATCATGCAACGAGCTGCGTACCATCTGGTCCATAATTGACCACATCCAGCTGATTCGTTGTTGCTCGCGCAGAGCCACCAGTTCGCCGGTATCTATTAACTGACGCCTGTGATCACGCACGCTCTGCCACAGCTCATCCAGTCCATCCCCCGTTACGGCACTGCAGGTCATGGCCTTGGGTTTCCAGCTACCTTTGGGTTGCAGGATGGACAAGGCTCGCTGGTATGAGGCTTTAGCATGTTTTGCGTCGTTCGCAGTCTGACCATCAGCCTTGTTCACCGCAATGATGTCAGCAAGCTCTAATACACCCTTTTTTATACCCTGTAGCTCGTCGCCGGCGCCTGGCAGCATCAGTACCAGGTAGCAGTCCACCATCTCGGACACCACCGTCTCAGACTGACCAACACCGACCGTTTCAACCAGAATCACATCGAAGCCGGATGCTTCGCACAACAGCAGTGATTCACGGGTGACTCGGGTCACGCCACCTAGATGGCCACCGGTGGGTGAGGGGCGTATGTAGGCGTCCTGGTTCATGGACAATTGGGCCATGCGCGTTTTATCTCCCAGAATGCTGCCGCCGCTTCGTTGGCTACTGGGATCAATAGCCAGCACCGCAACCCGGTGACCCATTCCAATGAGTTTAAGGCCCAGCGCCTCAATGAACGTGCTTTTGCCTACTCCTGGCACACCACTGATACCAACACGCATTGCTTTGCCGGTACGAGGTAGCAGTTGTTGCAGTACTTCCTGGGCCTTGTCTCGATGACGTGGCAGGCCGGATTCGGTAAGCGTGATGGCTCTGGAGAGCATGGCGCGTTCCCGTGCCAGCACACCATAGGCTAGCTCTGCGGCGGTGAGTTTTTCACTGGACATGCTAGTTGGCGTCAGGCAGTTCTGGGTGACCCAGTGACTTGCCTAGAGAATCCAGCAGAGCAATAGCGGCTTTGGCAATGACAGTACCCGGCGGGAAGACGGCTGCAGCACCTGCTTCAATAAGTGCTGGAATGTCTTGTGGAGGGACAACACCACCAACGACCACTTCGATATCGCCACGTCCTGCCTTGGCTAACGCTTCTTTGAGAGCCGGTACCAGGGTCAGATGCCCAGCCGCCAGAGAGCTTGCACCCACCATGTGAACATCGTTATCAACAGCCTGTTGAGCGACTTCATCTGGAGTCTGGAATAAAGGGCCGATATCCACATCAAACCCTAAATCGGCAAACGCTGTGGCAATGACTTTTTGCCCTCGATCATGTCCGTCCTGTCCCATTTTTGCAATCAGGATGCGCGGGCGTCGACCTTCGCTTTGCACAAAGTGCTCTACTCGTTGTTTGATTTTAGGAAGGTAGTTACTGGATGCCATGGATTTTAGATAAACGCCTTGAATAGATTGTATACGCGCTGTGTGACGACCATAGACCTCTTCCAGTGCCAGTGATATCTCTCCTACCGACGCTCTGGCACGAGCCGCGTTTACCGCTAATTCGAGTAGATTGCCGGATTCTTCCCTGGCGGCTGTGCTAAGTGCGTTGAGGGCTTGTGCGTGTTTTGCAGGGTCTCTTTGTGCGCGCAGCTGGTTCAAGCGCTCGATCTGTTGATCACGCACTTTTGCGTTATCCACCTTAAGCACATCAACTGGCGGTTCACTGTCCAGGACAAGCTCGTTTATGCCCACAACGGTTTGTTCGCCCGCATCGATGCGAGCTTGCGTGCGTGCTGCAGCTTCTTCAATACGTAGTTTTGGAATACCGGCTTCAATGGCTTTTGCCATGCCGCCTTCGGCTTCTACTTCACTGATATGCTGCCATGCCTTGTTCGCCAGATCGCGCGTCAGAGTTTCCATAAAGTGACTGCCACCCCAAGGATCTACGGTGTTGCACAGGCCGCTTTCGTGTTGCAGGAAAAGCTGCGTGTTGCGTGCTATGCGTGCAGAGAAATCAGTGGGAAGGGCTAGGGCTTCATCGAAAGCATTGGTGTGCAGTGATTGGGTGTGCCCCGATACAGCGGCCATCGCCTCAATACCTGTACGGGTGACGTTGTTGTAAACATCCTGCGCCGTCAAGCTCCAGCCAGAGGTCTGGCAATGCGTGCGTAAGCTCAGAGACTTGGGGTTCTTCGGATTAAACTGTTTTACAAGCCTGGCCCAAAGCAGGCGAGCAGCTCTGAGCTTGGCCACTTCCATGTAGTGGCTCATGCCAATAGCCCAGAAAAACGATAAGCGCGGGGCAAAGGTATCTATATCCATGCCGGAGGCAATGCCTGTGCGGATGTACTCTATGCCATCGGCCAGTGTGTAAGCCAGCTCAAGATCAGCTGTGGCACCGGCTTCTTGCATGTGATATCCGGAGATACTGATGCTGTTAAAGCGCGGCATCTTCTGGGATGTGAAAGCGAAGATATCAGCAATGATTTTCATTGACGGTGCTGGCGGGTAGATGTACGTGTTGCGCACCATGAATTCTTTGAGGATATCGTTCTGAATGGTACCGGTGAGTTTTTCAGGCGGCACGCCTTGTTCTTCAGCAGCCAGTATATATAAGGCCAATATGGGTAGCACCGCCCCGTTCATGGTCATCGATACGCTCATCTTATCCAGTGGAATCTGATCAAACAGTATCTGCATGTCCAATATAGAATCGATGGATACACCGGCCATACCAACATCCCCGGTTACCCGTGGATGATCAGAGTCGTAACCACGGTGTGTGGGAAGATCGAAAGCAATAGACAAGCCTTTTTGTCCTGCCGCAAGGTTGCGCTTGTAGAAAGCGTTACTGTCCTCGGCGGTTGAAAAGCCAGCATATTGTCTAACCGTCCAGGGCTTGGTGACGTACATCGTGGGGTAGGGGCCACGCGTAAATGGCGCTGATCCTGGGTAATCGAGCTGGTAGCCAGAGGCTTGTCGATCAGTTTGTGTGTAGGCTGATTTAAGCGCAATGCCCTCGGGTGTGTCAGTGAGAGTGGGCGCGACTGGTGCTGACTTCGGAGCGCTCGAAATATTCTCATCGTCCAGAGGAGTTTGCCGAAAGCTGAATCGAGCTGGGTTCATGGCTTTGACTCCTGATGAGTGCCTGGCTCGAATGTTGTTGCATCTCTGACGGCCGTGAGCATGCTGGAGGCAGCATGGCTGGTGTTGGCAGCCGCTGTAAATGTTGCTTCATCTGTTTGAATAAAACGATTTACGCCCACAGCAATGCGCTGTTCTTGATCCATCAATGTCACGCGTTGACGATGCGTGTGGGTGAGCCGTGTCTGCCATCTACCACTGAAGAGCTCATCCAGCCAGCCCTCACCTGTATCGGTAGAGGCTAATGATTCCCAAGCGTATTGCATTAGTTGTCGGGTGAGGTTTTCAATAGCGTAAGAGCCTGCCATCGGATCACGCACTGTTAACAGGCTGCATTCGCGTTCGAGAATGATGGCGATATTGCGCGCCATCCTGTCCCCCAGCTCAGTATCAAACGATGCGTTGTCACGTTGTAGTACATCGTGTGGATGTACCAGCAGAGTATTGGCGCCACCCAGAGCAGCAGCTGTGCTTGCCGCAAGATTGCGCAAGTGGTTGTTCCAGGGTTCTAACAAGCTGCCGAAGCGTTGAGAGGTTTCAGCGACGATGTTGGCTGGATGTGCAGGGGTCGCTGTGTCATTCATACTGCTGCTTACGCGTTGCCACAGTGCGCGAATTGCTCGTAGTTTGGCAACGCCCAGCAGAATGTCAGCATCCATGGCGACCTGAAAAACAATTTGATCGCAGGCGTCTTTCATGCTGATGCCAGCCTCTAGCATTGCTTCAAGATACAAAGTGGCTGTGGCAAGAGCTGCGTGGATTTCTTCGACGGTTGATGCGCCTGCGTTGTGGTGAACAGCTGTATCAACAAGCACGCTGGTGCATTGTGGCAGTTTTTGTGCGTTATCTTTAGCAAATGTTGCCATCGTGGCAACCTCATTGCTGATAGATTTCACGGTAGTATCAGGGGATAGGCGCGAGGCGAGTGCTATGCCGATTGGGTCGGCGTTAAAAGCACAGCGCATAGTGTGTGGCTCATGACCCTGATCAGTTGCATAAGCCACAAGGGTGTCCCTGCATTGTGCGTAGTCATTGTTTGATCGGAACGATATGGGGGCGAGATCAAGTTGTGCGCCTGCCAGACACGCTGGTATCTGTGTTGCGTCATTGACATGCAATTCAATCGAGGTAGCTCCACCTTGTAACCCTTGAAGAACACAAGCGTTAGCACGTGACGGCAGAGTCCCTTCACTCAGACTAACGCACACTCTGTTATCCCATTCGAGAACACCCGAATCAACACCCAGATCGACAGTATGGGATGCTGAATCATAGAGAACCTCCAGTGGAATGCCCTCCAGAGTGGTTCTTCTAAGCTTGTGAAGCGCATCCATATCGCTTTGGCTATCGCTCTGACCCGCTACCGCCATCTCTATCCATTGCTGGCGCGTTGGTGGGGTAAAAACGGTATCCAGTGATACTGAAGTGGCCGATTTATCGGTGTTGCTTGTCATGATGCGGCGCTGCTCTGCAAATAACGTTGCTTTTGGGCCATTCGATTACCGTATCGCCTTTAATCAACCAGTTTAGATGGACAGTATAGCGCTCTGTGCTCGTGGAGTACCCCAGACCACTAGGCGCACAGAGCTTGGCGGCTCAATTGCCGAACGGACGCGCAAGGGCTTCGTGATGGCGTAGTATCTTTGCCTTTAGAAGAACACTATCGTACCGCTTGTCGCGCTAGTCTTTAAATTGGTTTTAACCTGCAGGAGCCAGAACTGTGCTTTTTCCATCCCCACCTCCGTACCCATCCCAACGTTCAGCCACCATGGCAGAAAACATGGTCGTTGCCTCTCAGCCTTTGGCGGGGCAAGCAGGCTTGTCGATGTTGGCGCAAGGCGGTAATGCGGTAGACGCCGCTATTGCCACGGCAATCACCCTGACGCAAGTAGAGCCCACCGGCAATGGTCTGGGCTCAGATGCCTTCGCTATTGTGTGGGATGGAAAGCAGCTACACGGGTTAAATGCCTCAGGACGCTCTCCAGCTGCGTGGTCACCTGAGCGATTTGCTAAGTCTGGCGGTATTCCCGATCGCGGCTGGGATACTGTGACCGTACCAGGTGCTGTAGCTGGCTGGGTTGAGTTACATGCAAAGCTTGGCAAGCTACCTTTTGAAAAACTGTTTGAGCCCGCCATTCGCTACGCTGAAAGTGGTTTTGTTGTATCGCCGGTTATCGGCAAACTGTGGGGGCTTGCCGCCACTGAGCTGCATGAGCAGCCAGGGTTTGCAAAACACTTTGTGCCCAATGGGGTGGCGCCCAGAGCGGGGACGCGTTTTGCCAGTGCCGATGCTGCGCGCACGCTCAGGTCCATTGCGGAGACAAAAGGCGAGTCGTTCTATCGGGGTCATCTGGCCGAACTCATCGCCGCAGATTCTGCAAAGCATGGTGGAGTGATGAGCGTTGATGATCTGGCTAATAACAAGCCTGACTGGTGTGGCACGGTCTCTCAGCAATTCGATGAATTCAGCTTGCATGAAATTCCGCCCAATGGTCAGGGCATAGCTGCCTGCATGGCCTTGGGCATCCTGGCACACACTGATATTCGTGAGTGCGCAGGCCCCGATGACCCCAAAAGTCTGCACTTGATGTTCGAGGCGATGAAACTTGCGTTCCGTGATTCAGCTGCCTACGTCGCAGATCCTGCATCGATGACGGACGTGATGTCTGAGCACTTGTTAAACCCTGACTATCTGGCCAGCAGAGCAAAATTGATCGACCCTAACAAGGCGCAAGACTTTAACAGCGGATCGCCGAAACAGGGTGGCACTGTCTGCCTGTCTGCTGCCGATTCGAACGGCATGATGGTCTCTTTCATACAGTCAAACTACGCAGGCTTTGGCTCTGGTGTGGTAGTACCAGATACAGGTATTCACTTGCAAAATCGTGGGTGTGGTTTTTCACTGGAGCCAGGTCATCCTAATGAAGTGGCCGGTGGCAAGCGTCCATTTCACACTATTATTCCGGGTTTTCTGATGGGCAAGAGCGATCCCATCATGGCCTTTGGTGTCATGGGTGGCATGATGCAGGCACAAGGTCATGTGCAGATGGCGCTACGGACTCAGGTGTGGGGGCAGGACGTACAAAGCGCTGCTGATGCACCGCGCTGGCGGGTGACAGAGGGGCTTGGTGTGTCGTGCGAGGAGGCGATGAACAAAAACACGTTGCAGACGCTTTCAGACATGGGTCACGCCATTGAAGTGGAAATGAATGATCTGGCATTTGGTTTTGGCGGTGCGCAGCTTATTCATCGGCTAGACGCCGGAGGTTATGCGGGTGGCTCTGATCCTCGAAAAGATGGGGGCTCGTACGGTTTTTAAAGGCTGAGGGCTAGTTAACATCAGATGTTAATTTAGTGCACAAGCTTTGTCATGGTTTGCCGCTATCTCTTCTTTAGCGAAAATGTAACTGGGCCAGATAGACGTCCCATAACTGCTTGCTGGTGCAAGAGGATTGCAAATCATGACATTTAAATACGATAAAACAGGGCAGCATCTCAGAGCACTTGTGGTCAAAGAAGGCGAGCAAGAACGTATGCGTGCCATTCAGTGTCTCAGTAGAAGCTACGGTACTGGCAGTCGCGCCGAGCTTGCCAGCTTGTTGTTGGCAACATTGGGTAAGACATCCACTGTTGACAGTATTGCAGATCAACAAGACTTCCTGCCCGCGCAAACCGACGCCCTGCCGATAGTGAAAACTTCCCAAGTGGCGCAACCGCTACAGCCCAGCGCAAATGGTCCCGAGAATTCACTGGCAGACGCATCAGCTGCGAACTGACTTTCAAGAACAGGACATCAAAAACTGAGACAGCTCTCAAACAAGCGTCAGTGATGGCGCTTAAGTCTGCGCACTAGAAACCGTGCTGGGTTGATAAGGGTTGACCACGCATTGATGTGCGTACCACCGAGCATGAGATCTGCTAACAATTTTGCTGCAAACGGTGCGGTTACGATACCTCTGGAGCCAAGCCCGCCGAGCACATAGGCTCCATCCAGAGTCGGAAGAGGCGGGTACGTATCCAGCTTGCGGCCATGTTTCAAGTCGGCATACGCGTGTGCAACACGTTCAGGGTCGAAGAGCGGGCCTACAAGGGGTAGGCGATCCGGGGTCGTTGCTCTCACACCCGCGTATGACTCGATTGCTGAAGGTCTTACGCGCAACGCTGGCAAGGTTTCTGCCAGGCCTGCCAAGTTAGCGGCGTCATCTTCTGGCAGGACCGCTGAGCGTGTGTCGTCCCGATTAAATGTTGCCCCTACCATCACGGTGTCACCATCTGGAATAACGTAGTGCTTTGCACTCACAACTTTTTGAAGTGATGTTGAGCCAGCTTCGAGCGCAAACCGGCTGATCTGACCGCGTGCGGGCGTCACAGGCAATGTGCTGGTGATGCCAATGGCCGGTAGAGAGACACCCGCGCAGACAACTAAGTGCGACGTTTGCATCTCTGGATTGTCTTCAAGGCTGATGTGCCATTTTTTCTGATTTGCCGTGCTGCCGGTAACGTCTTCGTTGTTAGTGATGGATGACACTGTGCAGTCGGTTTGAATTTTGATCAGTGGGTGCTCTAGTAAAGCGTTGCACAAAGCTGCAGGGTTCAACCAACCTGACTGCTTAAAATGGATGGCATTACGCTCACCGTGCAATCCAGGCTCATGCTCTGCGTCGGTTGCGGCTATCACTTCGTAGTGAGCTGATTGCGGGTAAGGTTTTTCAACAAGCTGTGAAACTCCACAAACAGTGAAATTACAGGCCTCGGTCAGATTCCATGCATGCAGTTGTTTTATAAGGTAGCGATGAGCTTCAACGTAAAAATTCATGGCCAGGCATGGGCTACGAGTCACGAAGGGTTTGACAATACCGGCAGGATTGGATGAGGCGCCGCAAGCCGCAGCTATTGCCTGGTCCAGAACCACAACACTGGCACCCGATTCGGCCAGTGTTCTTGCCATCCAGCACCCTGCCAATCCAGCACCGATGACTACTATCGGATCGGATGAGTCCGGGCTGACAGGGCGGGTGTTGGTAAACTGATCCCAGGGCAGGGGATCAGGCATTGGTATAGTTTTTTTGCACGTAGTCGAACACAATGCTCTGAAATTCTTCGGCGATGTGATCGCCCTTGAGTGTCATCGCTTTTTCGCCATCGATGTACACCGGCGCAATGGGCCGCTCACCAGTGCCGGGCAGACTGATGCCGATGTTGGCATGTTTGCTTTCTCCCGGACCGTTTACTACGCAGCCCATGACGGCTACGGACATATCTTCGACGCCTGGGTGCTCAGCTTTCCACTCAGGCATGCTATCCCTGAGGTAGGTTTGAATACGATCCGCCAGTTCCTGAAAGCGGGTGCTACTGGTGCGACCACAGCCGGGGCAGGCTGTCACCATTGGTGTGAAGGAGCGCAGTCCCATGGTCTGCAGTATTTCTTGCCCCACGATAACCTCTTTGGTGCGATCACCGTTGGGCTCTGGCGTTAGCGAAATTCTAATCGTATCGCCAATGCCTTGCTGTAGCAGGACTGCCAGTGCCGCCGTGGAGGCCACAATGCCTTTCGAGCCCATACCTGCTTCTGTGAGGCCAAGGTGCAAGGCGTAATCAACCTGAGAGGACAGATCGGAATAGACCGATATCAGGTCCTGTACCCGACTCATTTTGCACGACAGGATGATTTTGTTGGGCGACATCCCTAACTCGACAGCGCGTGCGGCACTGTCCACGGCTGACTTGATCACCGCCTCTCGATTGATCTGATCCAGAGGTTTGGGGTTTTTCATAGCCGCGTTGGCATCGAGCATCTGTGCCAGA
Organism: Granulosicoccus sp.; assembly: GCA_023301795.1. Taxonomy (GTDB): domain Bacteria; phylum Pseudomonadota; class Gammaproteobacteria; order Granulosicoccales; family Granulosicoccaceae; genus Granulosicoccus. The sequence continues at coordinate 9,073 of JALZVU010000139.1, read as the reverse complement.
AGTTCCTGATCCATGCTGCCCCAGTTGGCGCCAATGCGTACCGGTTTGTCGTTTTTCACCGCAATTTCGATCATCTGCGCGAACTGCTCGTCACGTTTCGCACCGCGCCCCACATTGCCAGGGTTGATGCGGTATTTGGCCAGCGCTTCTGCGCAAGCGGGCACAGCAGACAACAATTTGTGCCCGTTGAAGTGAAAATCGCCAACCAGCGGCACATGAACATCCATGGCTGCCAGACGGTCACGCACTTCGGGCACCGCATTGGCAGCGGCCTCAGTATTAACGGTAATTCGAACAATTTCAGAGCCGGCACGAGCCAGATCTGCGACCTGCGCGGCGGTGCGAATTGCATCTTCTGTGTCGGTGTTGGTCATCGACTGGATGACAATGGGCGCGCCACCACCTACTGTGACGGGGCCGACTTGTACCGAGCGGGTGGTTTTACGTGGCATTGTATGAATTTAAGGCTTGATCAGAATCGGTTTGGCCCTTAGTTTACTTCTTATAGTCGCCCGATGAAACGTGAGCAGAAAAACCGTGGTGAGATCGATCCCATGACAGACAATCCGGTGTACGAACTCAACGAGCGGGAACAGCATATCCTGAAGGTGTTGGTGGATCACTATATAGAGGTGGGCACACCTGTGGGTTCCAGAACCTTGTCTCGTATGCCGGGCATCAATATCAGTGCTGCATCTGTGCGTAACGTTATGGGTGATCTGGAAGACATGGAATTGCTCAAGTCTCCTCACACCTCCGCTGGGCGGGTGCCCACCTCGGCAGCCTTTCGGGTGTTCGTTGACAATATGCTGGAAATCACCGCACCAGACCTCAACACGGTTTCGCACATTCGCGGTCTGCTCGATCCTTCCTTGAATGACCAGGCCCTGGTCAAGGTAGCTTCGAACTATCTGTCGCGATTTACCAAAATGGCCGGCATGGTTACCGTGCCCAAGCGTGAGGAGAAGCCGCTTCAGCAGGTTGAATTTCTGCCTTTAACTGACAGGCGAGTGCTGGTCATACTGATCATCAGCGATAAGGAAATCCAGAATCGCATCATTCATGTGGAACGCGACTACACCAAAGATGAGCTGGCAGAGTTTGCTCGAGAGCTCAATACCGAATATCTGGGGTGTTCTCTGGCGCAGGTGCGAGACCGCATGCGCACGGACCTACAGCGTGCCCGGGAGGATATGAGCCAGACTATGCAAATGATGATTGATGTGGCCGGGCAGGTGTTCGATACGGACGATAGCGATGACGACGACAGCATGGTGGTCGCTGGCGAGACTAACCTCATGAATCATGCAGAGCTTGGGGATGTTAGCAAGCTCCGCGATTTATTTGATGCGTTTGAGCAGAAGCGCGATATTTTTCATCTGCTTGAACGGTGTGCGTCAGCTGATGGCGTGCAGATATTTATCGGGCGAGAATCAGGTTATGACGCCTTGGGTGAATGCAGCGTCATTACAGCTCCCTACCAGATTGACGGGAAGCTGTTGGGTGTTCTGGGGGTTGTTGGACCCAAGCGCATGTCCTACGCGCAGGTTATTCCCGTGGTGGATGTGACCTCTAAACTCTTGAGCGCGGCCTTGAATCTGCGCAGTTAGCGCCCATATTCGCGCGATTACTTTCTTACATCTTGAACGAGAGCACTTTTACATGTTGCCAGACAATAAAGACGCGTCTGACCCGGACGTCAACGACGCTGCCGAAAATGAAGTCAATGAGCCAATCGAAGGTGAGGTTGTTGATGATTCCAGCGACGCTCCATCCAGTGACGATGCCGTAGTTACTGAAGGCGAAGATCCCCTTGGATTTGGTGATCAGCGTATGGGCGAAGGCGATGACGAGCCTGTGGATGAAATGACTGCGCTTCAGGCGCAGCTGGTGGAAGCTGAAGCCAAAGCTGCGGAGAACTGGGATCGACTATTACGGTTGCAAGCCGAGATGGAGAATCAGCGAAAACGTGCTCAGAACGACGTAGACAAGGCACGTAAGTTTGCCGTTGAGAGCATTGTCGGCGATCTGCTACCTATCAAAGATAGCCTTGAGATGGGTCTGGCGGCAGCAACGGCCGAGGGTGCCAAGCCTGAGTCGATGGTTGAGGGTGCAGAGTTAACGCTCAAACTGTTCGGGCAGGTTTTCGAAAAAAATAATATCGCTGAAGTGAACCCAGTGGACGAGAAGTTTGACCCTGACTTTCATCAGGCGATGTCCATGCAGGAGGTTGAAGGGCGTGAGCCGAACATAGTCACAGGTGTTATGCAGAAAGGCTACACGCTCAATGAACGGCTTGTCAGGCCTGCTTTGGTAATGGTTTCCAAGTAGCCTGGGCAGACATTTTTAACGGTGCATTCCTTGGAATATTCGAGAAATGCGCTGGTTTGGTGCTGGAAAACCGTTACCAAGTATTGAAATAGCTTGGGCGGTCCACATCTTTCTTTCAACACAAACAGGACGCTTCGTAGAAGGTTCTGGCTTTCCACATTCGATTAAGTTAGGGATTTTATAGTATGGGTACCATCATCGGAATCGACCTCGGGACGACGAATTCGTGTGTCGCGGTCATGGAAGGGGGAAAACCCCGAGTCATTGAAAACGCCGAAGGCGATCGCACCACCCCATCCATTGTCGCGTTTGCAGACGATGGCGAGGTTATTGTTGGTCAGCCGGCCAAGCGTCAAGCTGTAACCAACCCCAAGAACACGCTGTATGCCGTCAAGCGACTGATCGGTCGTCGATTTGATGAAGAAGCTGTTCAGAAAGATATCGAGCTTGTTCCGTACAAGATCATCAAGGCCGACAACGGCGACGCTTGGGTAGAAGCTGCCGGTAAGGGTATGGCGCCTCCCGAGGTTGCGGCCCGTGTCCTCATGAAAATGAAGGCAACTGCCGAAGAGTACCTTGGTACGCCAGTGACAGAAGCTGTCATCACAGTGCCGGCGTATTTTAATGACTCCCAGCGCCAGGCAACCAAAGATGCCGGCCGGATTGCTGGACTTGAGGTCAAGCGGATTATCAACGAGCCTACTGCCGCAGCCCTTGCCTACGGCATGGACAAGCAGCGCGGAAACAAGACCGTTGCGGTTTATGATCTGGGTGGCGGTACGTTTGATATCTCTATCATCGAGATCGCAGAAGTTGATGGTGAGCACCAATTCGAAGTGCTCTCAACAAACGGAGATACCTTTTTAGGTGGAGAAGATTTCGATAACCGCCTTATCGAGTATTTGTCTGAAGAATTCAAGAAAGAGAGCGGCATTGATGTGCACAGCGATCCTCTTGCTCTGCAGCGCTTGAAAGAGGCCGCAGAGAAAGCCAAGATCGAGCTTTCAAGCACTCAGCAAACTGACGTGAACCTGCCGTATATCACAGCCGATGCGAGTGGCCCGAAGCATCTGAATATTAAGGTATCGCGTGCCAAGCTAGAGTCGCTTGTCGAAGATCTGGTAGCCCGTACTGTAGAGCCGTGCAAATTGGCTCTTAGCGATGCTGGTTTGTCTGCCTCTGAGATCCACGATGTCATCATGGTTGGTGGCCAGACACGTATGCCGAAGGTTCAGGAAACGGTCAAGGATTTCTTCGGTAAAGAGCCGCGTAAAGACGTTAACCCGGATGAAGCTGTCGCTGTAGGCGCTGCTATTCAGGGCGGTGTTCTGGGCGGTCAGGTAAAAGATGTATTGCTGTTGGATGTCACGCCTTTGTCTCTGGGCATCGAGACGTTGGGTGGCGTCATGACCAAGCTGATCGAGAAGAACACCACTATCCCTACCAAGGCGCAGCAAGTGTTCTCCACGGCTGATGACAATCAGACAGCGGTTACTGTTCACGTTCTGCAGGGTGAGCGTGAGATTGCTAACACTAATAAGTCACTGGGACGTTTCGACCTTGCTGATATTCCGCCAGCACCTCGCGGCGTACCTCAGGTAGAGGTTACTTTTGATATTGACGCCAACGGCATCATGAACGTATCAGCGCGTGACAAGGCGACCGGCAAGCAGCAGTCCATCGTCATCAAGGCCTCAAGCGGTTTATCCGATGACGAGATCGAAGCCATGGTGCGTGATGCTGAAGAGCATGCTGTAGAAGATGCCAAGCTACGTGGATTGATCGATAAGAGAAATCAGGGCGAGCAGCTGATACACGCAGCAGAAAAGTCTATAACCGATTTGGCAGATCAGCTCGAACAAGATGAGAAGGCTGACATCGAAGGCAAGATTGCCGAGCTACGAAAAGTATTGCCTGGTGAAGACGAAGAGGCGATTGATGCCAAGACCAACGATCTGAGTGAAGCTGCAGGCAAACTCGCGGAACGTGCCTATGCTCAGCAAGGTGGTGCTGCCCCTGACGGCGCAGCAGAGAGTGGGGACGCTCCTGAAGCAGGCGAGAAGTCGCCTAATGCTGATGACGCTGTCGATGCAGAGTTTGAAGAGGTGAAGGAAGACAAAGCCTCCTGAGTATTCAGACAATAACGTCGTTCTTTGTTAGATAGAGGGAAGGGTCGGGAGTCCAGCCGCTAGTAAGTGGTTTGGTACCTTCCGGCCTTTTCCCGTTTATAGAATCAATCAGGTCTTTTTGAAATGGCTCAGCGGGATTACTACGAGGTGTTGGGGGTGTCGAAAGATGCTTCTGAAGCCGAATTAAAAAAGGCGTATCGGCGTCTGGCAATGAAGTATCACCCGGATAGAAATCCGGACGATGATGATGCTTCTGAGAAATTCAAAGAAGCCAAAGAAGCGTTTGAAATTCTCAAAGTCAAAGAAAAACGCTCTGCTTATGATCAGTTCGGTCACGCAGGAGTCAGTAACCAGCCTGGCGGTGGTCCAGGCTTTGGTGGTGGTGGTGCTGACATCAATGACATCTTTGGTGATGTATTTGGCGACATCTTTGGTGGTGGTCGCCGTGGTGGAGGTGGTGGTGGTCCTCGGGTTTATCGTGGCGACGATCTACAGTACAACCTTGAAGTATCGCTTGAAGATGCAGTCTCTGGTACATCCACCGAGCTGAAAATACCCAGCCTGGTAGCTTGTGAAGTCTGTGATGGCAGCGGGGCCAAGCGTGGTACCTCGCCAAGCAGTTGTGGCACTTGCCACGGTGTTGGTCAGGTTCGTATGCAACAGGGTTTTTTCTCGGTGCAGCAAACTTGTCCCTCATGTCGTGGGAAAGGCAAAGTCATTACTGATCCTTGTCCCAAATGCCGCGGACAGGGCAGAACTCAGAAAGAAAAAAAGCTGTCGGTAAAGATTCCAGCTGGTGTAGACAATGGCGATAAAATTCGTTTGTCAGGTGAGGGAGAAGCTAGCGATAGCGGTGGTCCAGCAGGGGATCTTTATGTGGCCATCATGGTCAAGGAGCATCCAATCTTTCAACGTGATGGTGCCGATTTGTTGTGCACAGTGCCTATCAATTTTGCCACAGCTGCCATTGGTGGTGAGTTGGAAGTGCCGACGCTGGATGGACGCGTAAAGTTAAAGATTCCTGCAGGCACCCAAACAGAAAAAACCTTCAGGCTGCGTGGCAAGGGTGTAAAGCCTGTGCGAGGCGGCCCTGTGGGTGATTTGCTGACCAAAGTGCGTGTTGAGACGCCAGTACAGCTGAACAATGAGCAGCGTGATTTGCTGCAGAAGTTTCACGACACCATTAGTGGGTCGAATGCGCAGAAGCATAGTCCGCAAGCGCATAGCTGGCTTGGTGGAGTTAAGAAATTTTTTGATGATCTGCGCAGCTGATTGCCTGCCTGATATTGACAGTGCCAAGCTGATTTATTCATAAACGTCTCTTCCATTCTCCAGAACGGAGTGGCGAGCCCATGAATACATCGGGCTTGGAGCCTGCGCTGCGCAGCCGACTATTGTCTGTCGCGCAGGCCTCTAAGGCCTTCGCACAAAGAGAATATTGTGAAAATTTGCGACGTTGTTGCTCACCCTATCTCAGTGCCTTTAGACACCCCCTTTTATTTTTCGCAAGGTTGGGTGAACAAGCGTAGTTCGCTGATCGTCGAAATAGTGACCGACGATGGAATCTCTGGATGGGGCGAATCACTTTGCCACGGACAACAACCTCCGCATATCGCTGCTGCCTTCATCGAACAGGTGTTCAAGCCTTTGTTGCTTAACAGGAACCCGTTTGATGTGGAGGTTCTTTGGGAGCAGATGTACAACACGACACGCCCCTTTGGTCAGGGAGGTGCCGCTGTGAATGCCATCAGCGGTGTTGATATTGCCTTGTGGGATGTGATCGGACGATCCTTAAGCAAGCCTATCCATCAGCTAATTGGTGGTGCATTTCGAACCTCGGTAACTCCGTATGCAACGGGTTTCTACCGAGTGGCAAATGGCAAATACCCGGATGATGCCATTGACGAGGCGCTACGCTATGTTGACGCCGGGTTTAGTGCTTTTAAGCTTAAGATCGGTTTCGGTATTGAAGAAGATATCGACTACATCCATACGATCCGAGCTGCGGTGGGGGACAACACACGCATTATGGCCGACGCCAATGGCGCCTACAATGCCGCTACAGCACGAAGAATTATCAAGTCGACAGAAGATGCAGGTGTGTACTTCTTCGAAGAGATGTTGCCGCCTGAGGATTTGCAAGGGTATAAGGAAATCAAGAACGAATCCAAGGCGTTTATCGCCGCTGGAGAACAGCTCTTTGGTAAGGCTGGGTACCAGCCATGGCTATCCGCTTCGGCGCTGGATATCATTCAGCCGGATGTGTGTTCCTCAGGAGGTATCACGGAGTGCAAGAAAATTGCAGCCATGGCACAAGCTCACAATACGATGTTGGTTCCTCATGTCTGGGGTTCGGGTATAGGACTTGCCGCGTCCTTGCAATTCATTGCATCTCTGCCCTCTACACCGTTGTCGCTCAACCCACTAGAACCAATGCTTGAGTTTGATCGTTCAGCTCATCCGTTTCGCACTGATCTCATTCAGGGTGCGATCACTATGGAAGCAGGCGAGGTGCAGATTCCAACGGGCGCCGGTATCGGTGTAGAGGTCAATCGCGAGGTTCTTGAAAAGTACAGGATCTAGCAATGGTATCGCAGGCTGTATTAGCAACGTTATGCAGCGCGAGTTTGGTCATTCCAACCATTGGATTCGGACTGCTTGGCTATCGCGAGTATGACGTCGGGCAGCTCAGCTGCTGAAACCGGCTTTGAGTAAAGATACCCTTGAATGTGATTTACGCCAAGTGCTCTGACTTTGATTTCCTGTTCAATTGTCTCGACGCCTTCGGCTACTGTTTCCAGATTGAAGAGTGCCGCCAGTTGCACTATAAGATTAGCAACAGATTGATCCGCACACGAACTGTCAAGTGCAGTAATGAATGCCCGATCAATCTTTAGCGTGTTCAGCGGCAATTCCTGCAAGTATTGTAAAGACGAATAGCCAGTTCCAAAGTCATCGACTGCGATATCAATGCCCAGGTTTTGTAAGCTTTTGAGCATCTGAATAACGCGAGTTACATCGTTCATCACGATGCTTTCTGTTACTTCAAGCGACAGGCTGGCGTATTTCAAATTGTGTGTGTCGATTGCACTGCACACACGCTCAACAAAATGTTCATCACCAAATTGCTGAGGGGATATATTCACTGCTACTTGTAAGTCAGGGAACCCGCCCTGCTGCAACTCTGATAGTTCTCGGCAAGCCTCATTGAGCGCCCAGTAGCCGATGGTTCCCATGAGACCGGTTTCCTCTGCCACTGGGATGAAATGCACAGGTGAGACAGCTCCGCGAGTGGGGTGTGACCACCGCAGTAGCGCCTCAACACTCTTGACACGTCCTGTTGCCATGCACACCTTCGGCTGGTACTGGAGGTGAAATTCATTGTTCTCCAAGCCTTTCTTTAAATCCAGTTCAAGAGCTAAACGTTGTTGATAGCTAACAGCGATGGACTGATTGAATCGGAACACGTGGCCCAGTTTGTTCGACTTTGTGTGATACATGGCAATATCAGCATTTTTTAACAACTCCACGCCGCCCTTGCAGTCGGTTGGTGCGATGCTAATACCTGCACTTGCACCTACTTTGAGGTTAAGCTCGCTGACATGAATGATCTGCTCCACCGCTGCAACCATATTGCTTGCTTGAGTTTCTACTTCATCCTCTGAGGTTACGTCATGAACAAGTACCGCAAATTCGTCGCCACCCAATCGTGCCAGTAGGTCAGATGATTTGCAGAGTTTTTTCAGTCTGTTACCTACCTCTATCAACAATTCATCGCCAATTGCATGACCGTAATTGTCATTGATTGACTTGAATCGATCCAGATCGACAAATATAACGGCGTAGCTGTGTGATGATGACGCTGGCATACTTTTGAGAGCGAATTCGAAGTTCATGCGGTTTGCTAGTTGGGTAAGGCCATCGTGATAGGCAAGCTGTTTCACTCGTTTGTTAATAATGACAGATCCCAGTGTGATCGCAAAGCACAGAAAAACCAGAAAGACGTCAATAATGAGGTTTCTGGTTGCTCGCTTGGCTGATTTCATGGCAAGCTGGTCAATCGAATCATGAGTTGCGTCGGTGAGCTCATTGATCAATAGCGTTAGCTTTGATGTTACGGCAAGCCATTCGTTTTGCTTTCGTGGCTCCCATCGCGGGGCCACGGCAATGCGATCAATTTCGCGCTCTAGGTTGCGGTATTCTTCGAGGTAGTATGTTTGCACACTCTCCGCCATTGAAAAAAGCTGTTCACTTTTATTGCTGGCCTGAGCAAGCCTGACGATAGTCGCAAAGTGTTCTGTAATTTTATTATTCAGATTCGCTAGTTGAAACCTGGATACAGGCATTGCAGCTTCGCGTTCGTTGATAGCTCCGCCGAGCACCAAGTGCTTTTTTGTCAGATCAACGTTAGTCCTTAATATTTCACTTAGAAGGGAGTAGTAAATTTCGATAGCGCCTGCATCAAAATCTGGAAGGTATTTTAAATTTTCTGCTAAACGTACCAAGTTGGACTGCAGTCCGGACTGGCTACGGTGCAGGGCGGCTAATGCGTAAGAATCGCGTGTTGTGTCAGCAGTAGTTCCCTGTGCCAGCGCGTGCTGTCGTTGTTCCTC
>JALZVU010000138.1 GCA_023301795.1 Granulosicoccus sp. | reverse complement strand
TGAGAGTCCTCTTACTTTTGATATTAAGCATGGTCTGAAAAATCCTCGCTGGATGTTCGGTTTCCTCAACAATTGTCGCGCTTCACGTGTAAAGCACATTAGCGAAACCTTAGGGCAATTTCTTCGTTATACGGATGCGGGGCTCAACCCTCTCATTGCAGAAGCCAAAGCTCAAGATCTTATAGTCAACAATGATTGTCTCTATGTCTGGTCTAGTCGGTCCGGGTATGAGGGTGCGCGTGAAGGTAACGCAATGAGAACATCTCAAGGCGTAGAGTTTGAAGAGTTAAGCCCGGATGGAGTGCAACAGCTAGAGCCTGGCCTTAAGCAAGCAATTTATAGAGGATTACTCTTTAAAGGTGCTAGACATATCAGTAATCCGTTAGAGCTTGTCACCAGAATGCAAAAACGATTTGAACAGCTAGGTGGAAGCTACTTGGCACAAGGTGTTGATAGTTGCAACGCAGATGATTCTGGCGTCACAGCGCGTTTAGACGATGGTACGGAAATTCGTGGTCACCAATTAGCGCTCACTGCAGGCGCACGCTCACGAAAAATCAAGGGTACTGGTGCTTCGGCCCTACCGCTAGGAACGGAACGTGGCTATCACGTGCTGTATCGCGATCAAGGCTCTCGGCTATCCCGTCCTGTAGGCTGGGCCGAAGCAGGATTCTATGCCACACCAATGGCAGATGGGTTGCGCATAGCGGGAACAGTAGAGATCAACGCTATTGATGCCAAATTCAACTCCAAATGCACAGATTACTTGCAACGTAAGTCACATGAAATGTTTGGTGATCTTGGACCACCTGATGACACGTGGCTGGGACACCGTCCAACAATGCCTGATTCTTTACCGGTCATAGGTCATTCGAAAAAATCCAAACGCATCATCTATGCATTTGGACATCAGCATATCGGTCTGACATTAGGCGGTATAACTGGGAAAATAGTTTCAGAGCTTGCGCAAGGGCAAGAGCCATACTGCGATATTAATGAATTCTCCCCCAATAGATTTGGCTGAGAGGTGCACTTGTAAATAGAAAGGTGCAAAGCACTCGGACATTTATCGCACTCCCCAAGTATCACTTAATCGATAGCCTTCAGGCCAAGGGTCGGTTGGGTCTAGCATGTGTTGATGGATACCTGTGATCCATCCACGTCCTGCAATAGTGGGCACGATTGCAGGTTTGTTGCCAACCTGTGTTGCGCGAATAATCTGCCCTTCAAAAACGGAGTCTATTATGGATGTTGCACGCAGTTTTTGACCTATGCTCATCTGTTGACGTGCCGAAAGAACGGCCATGCGTGCTGACACTGCAGTACCAGTAGGTGAGCGGTCGACTTTACCTGGTTGGATAGCAACTGCTGAGCGCGCTTCGAACCCATCGGCGGTTTGAGTTAGTGGGCCTGCAAAAAGGCAAAACGAGATGTGTCGCCAATCTGGGATTTCGGGATGTTGAAATCCGAGTTGTTCATTGGCAGCGTTGGTCAACTTTACGCCAAGCTTGGCTATGTCGTGGGCTTCATCTTCAGTGATATCAAAGCCCAGAGTGGCTGCATCGACTATAACAAAGCTGTCTCCGCCATAAGCAGTATCGACGGTTAACGTGCTTATGCCTTCAATTTCAAGTTCGACATCGAGCTTGTCAGCAAAGCTTGGAACATTTTCAACCACAATGCGTTCAGCTTTGCCGTTCTTGCAATCTGCACGAACGTGCACTAGGCCGCCAGGGGCCTCCAACGTCATTGCGGTTACTGGCTCCTGCATTGGAATGATGCCACTGTCTAGTAATACAGTTGAGACGCAAATTGAATTTGAGCCAGACATAGGTGGTGTGTCTTCGGGCTCCATAATGATGAAGGCAGCATCTGCCTCCGGGTGCTTTGGTGGCACCAAAAGATTGACGTGTCGAAATACGCCGCCACGCGGCTCGTTTAACACGAAATTACGCAATGTTTGGTCTTGAGCAATATGGTTACGCTGTTCCCATAGTGTTGCCCCCGGCGGTGGGCTTACACCGCCCACAATTACGTCACCGACTTCTCCTTCCGCATGGCAGGAAATAATATGAATTGTTTTTGAACTACGCATAGCTGCCTCAGCAAAGGATTTAAAGTGTACCGGAGCTGTTCAACATCGTGGCCCCACTGTTGGCTATGAAGAACCAGTTATTTATCGATTATGGCTCCGCTGTTACGGGCATCATGGATAGTGCTGCAGGGTAAAGAGGCGTTTGTGTCCAGACTTGAAATACATCAATCGTTGTTAATCATCCAGCCAAGGGCACGCTCTTCCACATAGCTGTAGAAGGGGTTGTAGCGTAGTCGCATTAACCAGTTTGCCGGAAACACCAGCAGGCCGGTTTCGCCCACCAGGTTTGATGTGCCCAGATACAGATCACCACTATTAGCAGGTTTGGTTTGTCCGTAAAGAGGGTCGTCTGGAGGAATCGTCAGTGCAATGTGCGACAAGGAAAATACGCCATCAGGCCATTTCTGATTCAGTGGTGTTATGTCAATAACGTCCGCAGTATTCGGCGGTTTGCGACGTACCTCAACTGCTACCGAGTCAGGCTTTGCATTGGTCACTAGCGACAAGGTAAAGGGCAAATCCGATCGGGACATGGTCCGTAATGTAAACGGCCCCGGGTTGGACACCAACAATTCTGAACTAGCGGCTACACGATTGATATCAAACAGGACAAACTCGTGTTTACCTGCAGAGAGCATCGATAGGAGCCGATCAATCAACGATTGCGTTGAAACGGTTGCGTCAACCGTTGAACTGAACACTAGTGTGGGTGGTAGGACGTTGTTTGGATTTTGTTTACGTCTGCTCTTGATGCGTTTTGCCAGATGCCGGGTCAGTTTATGGACTTGAGAGCCTGCGTTGAATGTAAATGAATTATATTTGTAGGGATCAAATTCGGGAATAACGCGAATCCAGCGACGATTACGCAAACCGGGAATGGAATATATGGCATTTGCTACGCCGGCAAATTTTGCAGCGCCCGTCACGCCAATGGCAGGTGATAACAATACAATACTGGCAGGCACGGGTAAATCGTCCTGTTCCATTGCATCCAATGCGGCATTGATAGCCAGCGGTGCTCCAAAGGAGTAACCCATTAGATGGATCGGCCTGTCGCCGACAGAATTTCCCAAGTGCAAAAGCGCCAACCTTGCCGCTGCTGCCGCATCTTGCCAACGAAGCGTACTGAGACCTGAAGGCGCAGTTCCGTGACCCGGTAGACGTAAGCCAATGACGTGATAGCCCTGATTTACCAGTGTCTGTGCCAGGGATCGGAACGTGTACGGCGAGTCCGTCAGACCATGCAGCATTAGCACGCCTCCACGTACCGTCTCAGGTTTTAGCTCGAAGGTTCTATTCCAGTTTGGTTGCCGATTAAGCGGATCTGAAAGACTGCCATCGCTATAGCGGGACATACCCATTTCATCGCGTAGCGCGATCTTTGCGTTTACCTTCTGTTCGAGTTCTGCAAACAGAGCGTCTTCAAGCTTCAGATAGTCATCCAACGATTGAAAATTGCGCCCCTTGCTGACAGTGAACTCTGACTTAAGCGAAACCGTATGCCATGTGCTGAGCTGTGGCGTGCTGCATGATGCCAATAGAAAAAGTAGCGTGCAAAATGGGATTAAGTTTTTCACAGACGTTTGGTCGGTTTGTGATGATATCGAATCTTAACTCAGCCCAGCCAATATCGTATCTGATTGTTCTTATGTATTCTCGCAGTCAAACCAATGCCTATGAAGCAATTGCTCATGTATGATAAGTGAGGTGAGAGGCTGCTTCAGTTAGTACTCGATGCAGTTTGTTCCACCATGTCTTTCAAGGAACTTCGTGGGATACCAACAGTCGATATGATGTAAATTGCGTGAAATGCAATACCTGACGCGGCAGCACGGCTGAAAGCGCAATGCCTAGGAGTTCTAACAAGATGCCGACCTTATCCCTAACCTTGCAACGACGATTGCACTCATGTGCTGTGGTCCTCACGATCATGGCGCTTCTGCTCACTGGTTGTTCGACACTTAACAACAACAGTGAGCGCCGCGCGCTGGACAACGCATTCGGTTCTGCAGAAGTTCAGGCGCGCGCTACCCCAGTAGACGGGGCAGCTGCATCAGACTTCCTGACCAATATTCGTCCGGTACTCGAGAAACGCTGTGTCGTGTGTCACGCTTGCTATGACGCTGCGTGTCAGCTGAAACTGACCTCAGCCGAAGGCATTGAGCGCGGCGGTAGCAAGAAATCGGTCTACGGGATTCGTATAGGCGATGCTGAGCCTACGCGCTTGCACATGGATGAAACTGATACGGCGGCCTGGCGCTCGCGTGGTTTTCATCCTGTCCTGAACGAGCGTGCGCAAACGCCAACAGCGAATCTTCAGGCGAGTCTGATGAACCATATGCTTAAACTAAAGGCGGCAAATCCGCTTCCGGTGGCAAGCAATGAGGTTCTGCCTGAGAGCGGGCTACGCATCGGTCTTAACAATTCAGGCTATTGTCCAACCGTTGAGGAATTCCCGCAATACGCTGCAAAAGAGCCACTTGGAGGTATGCCTTACGCATTGCCAGCACTCGATGAGGGTGAGACGGCCATGCTGACGGACTGGCTTGCCAGCGGTGCACCGATGGTTAATCCTGCACCGATACCTGGGCATGCGGATGCGATCGCACGCTGGGAGACTCGGTTGAACGGGAGCACGAACAAGGAGCGATTGATTGCCCGCTACGTGTTCGAACATTTGTTTCTTGCCCACTTGCACTTTGATGAGCTAAGCGAAAACGGAACTGTCTGGTACCGTCTAGTGCGCTCGAGCACGCCACCAGGAGAGCCGGTGCAGCCAATCGCGACACGCCTGCCTTTTCAGAGTCCTGGCTCTGAGCCCTTTTGGTACCGACTATGGCAAGACCCCGAGAGTGTGGTTGCCAAAAGCCACTTGCCGTGGGCGCTGAACCCGACTCGAATGGCGTGGCTCGATTCACTTTTATTCGATGCCGACTTCGATGTCGATCGATTGCCTGGTTATTCAGTTCGTGTTGCAAGCAACCCCTTCGTGGTCTTCGAACAGCTACCGGTTCGCGCACGCTACCGGTTCATGCTAGAAAATGCACGTTATACGATTATGGGATTTATGAAAGGACCGGTCTGTCGTGGTCAGGTCGCACTGAACGTTATCCGCGATCATTTCTGGGTTTTGTTCGTTGACCCTGAAAACCAGACGGTGAGCGATATTGATGGGTTCCTCATGGAGCAGGCACATGCACTCGACTTTCCGGCCGGGCGAAATGATTACGCCAGTCTTATTGGTATCTGGAGCCGGTACGCGAAAAATAACCGGCAGTACCTGGATGCCAAGATGGACACGATGATGGAATCGCGACCGAATGATCAGCGTCTGTCGCTCGACTATCTGTGGGACGGAGACGGCAACAATCAAAATGCTGCGCTGACCGTGTTCCGTCACTTCGACAGTGCATCGGTGGTGCATGGTCTGGTTGGCGAAGCGCCGCGCACGTCCTGGCTCATTAACTACCCGCTGCTAGAGCGCATCCACTATTTGTTGGTGGCTGAGTTTGACGTATTTGGTAGTCTTGGACACCAGCTCGCCACACGTCTGTACATGGATTTTTTGCGACAGGAAGGCGAGACGGCATATGTCACACTACTTCCACGTGATGTCCGTCAGGACGTGCACGACAGCTGGTACCAGAATGCTGATGAGGCCATGCGTGAGCACATGCAGGAGTCGATGTCGATGATGGATCAGGTTGAAGGCATTGAGCTTGACGACGCCGATCCGGAGTCTGCGTTGCGTGAATTGCTACTCGAGCACCTGGCACCCGTTATCGACGATGGTCTGTCGCTAACGCACTCAAGTGTGCCGTCGGCCCACCGTGATGCTCTGCAGCGTCTGTCATCACTCAGCGGTCGTGAACTTGCTGAGTTTCCTGAAGTTGCGTTGCTCAGTGTGCGAGGCGCAGACGATACACTGCATCTATACAGCGTGCTACGTCATGTTGCGCATGCCAATATCACGAGCGTGTTTGCCGAGCGGAAGACTCTGCTTCCAGACGAGGATTCGCTCGATGTGCTTCGGGGAGTGGTCGGTGATTACCCTAGCGCATTCTGGCATGTGAACGAGGCTGATCTCGATCGTTTCGTTGACGATGCATCAGCGCTCAGTTCATCCGCTGACTACACAGCATTCATGCAGACACATGGTGTGCGGCGTTCCCATGATCTTTTCTGGGCTCACGCTGACCAAGTGCATGAGCGCTATACCGAAGTTGAACCCATCGATGCCGGACTGCTGGATTTCAATCGTCTAGAAAATCGATGAGTGATACGGGAGACCATTCTCTATGCTTCAAAGCCGTGTTGTTTGCGTTGATTGTTATGGCAACATCAATCGCCAGTGCCAATGAGGTAAAAAATGAAGACACTGCTGGCTTTGTTACATCTACAGATGTAGCAAAGCCGACTCGAGAACGCATCGGCCTCGTTCTTGGGGGCGGCAGCGCTCGTGGTATTGCACACATCGGCGTCATTAAGGCACTTGAGGAACTGCGCGTGCCTGTCGATGCTATTGCGGGCTCCAGCATGGGCTCCGTTGTTGGTGCGCTCTATGCGGCAGGCTATAGCGGAGACGAGCTTGCAGACTTTGCGATCAATCAGGACTGGACTGCTGTATTCGACGACAGTATCGTTCGCCAGCGGGCCACTTTCAGGCGCAAGACAGACGATGTAGGTTTTCTTGCTGACAGCTATCTATCATTCGAAGGTGGCAAACCTGTGCTTCCCGATGGCGTCGTGCAAGGCCAGAGCCTTTGGCTGACATTGTCAACTTTGATGGTTGACTCGCGAGCAGTCAGTCACTTCGATAATCTCCCGATCCCGTTCAGAGCGGTAGCGATGGATCTATCTACGGGTGCTGTTGTGACTCTGGAGAAAGGTGATCTTGCGGCAGCCACACTGGCTTCGATGGCTCTGCCAGGGCTGATTCCGCCGGTCGAGATCGACGGGCGACGTCTGATCGATGGTGGCTTCATCGATAACCTGCCTGTATCAACTGCGCGTGACATGGGCAGTGAGCGCGTGTTGGTCGTCTCGGTAGGCTCGGACCCTTTGCCAGTCAATTCTATAAAAGGTTTGGGAGGGGTTCTTCGGCAAACGCAGAAATTGTTGACAGATCCGAGCGTGCGTGTGCAGCGCGCATCGTTGCTCGATACGGATGTTCTGATAGAACCTGTGTTGGATGAGTTCAGCTTCGCAAGCTTTTCTGATGCTGCGATAATGATTGAGCGGGGTGAGGCTGCAGTTCATGCGCTCGCCGGTAAACTATTGCCATTGGCGCTTAACGAGCAAGCCTGGCAAGAGCACATCAATGCCAGGGCGCGCATCAAGGTGGCACGTCCTGTTGTTAATTCGATTGCCATCGAACAGGACTCAGGGCTGTCTGATCAGCTTGTGCTCGACTTTCTTAACGTCGAGATCGGCACCCCGCTGAATCCTAACTCCCTGGGTGATGACATCGAGGATCTGTATGCAACAGGTTTATTTGAGCGAATCAGCTACGACATCGATCCGCTTGGAGAACTAACGCTGCACGCAAACGCGTATGGCACCCAGCTGAGCTTCTATCGCTTCGGGCTGGCGCTGGACTCCGATCTAAACGCTGATACACGATTCGCTCTTGGCATGTCGTATACCCGCCCGCAGGTAAATCGACGCGGTGGTGAGTACCGCGGTAAGGTAACTATCGGCGACGTGACTCGAATCGCCAATGAGTTCTACCAACCTTTCGGACACCGTCAGCGCTATTTTGTCGAACCGAGCTTGCTACTGACCCGTGGCCATTCACCGTTTTTTGATGATGGCGACGTGCCGATAGGTACTGAACGCGAAGGATTGTCGCGCATCGGGCTTGCTGGCGGCATGTTGTTCGATCGATGGGGCGAGTTGCGCCTTGGTTTGCGCTATGGGAAAAGTGACCTCGAAACGCTAGCGACCGATGACCCTGACTTTACTGACGCGCCCAGTGAACGCGATGCCAGTGCGTTCTTACGCTTCACGATAGACACGCTTGACGAGCTCTCCTGGCCACACGTTGGCCTACTGGCGACTGTGTCGCACACCAAGCATGTGACTGCCGCAGGCGCGGATCTTGACTATTCGGAAACCGAGCTGCTGATCTTAAAGCCTGTGACACGTGGACCAAATACGCTGACCTTGCGGGCCGCCGTCTCCAGCACAGAGGGCCCCGATAGTGACGCGCGAGTTAGTGCGCGTCTCGGCGGGTTCCTGCAGCTGTCAGGATTTGCCGAAGACGAACTGCGCGGACAGCACTCGCTGCTACTCTCAGGCACGTTCTACCGCCGGGTCAACCCGCGTTCGATTCTGTTTGATCTACCAATTTACGTTGGCGGTTCACTTGAGGGCGGCGATGTTTTTCAGGAGCGTGGGGATATTTCTCTGGACGGACTCGTGTTGGCTGGCAGTGTTTTTGCCGGACTCGACTCGCCGATTGGACCTGTCTATCTAGGCTATGGCAGAAACGATCAGAGCGCTGACCGCTTCTACTTCTCAATCGGTACGTTTTTTCAATAGCCAAATCAGGTTTTGCGTAAACATGTCTATTTATAAAGACAAGGTTTTACGCTTACTGTTTTAATAAGCCAGCTATGCCTTTGTCCACTGCGTGAATTTGGTATCCGAACAAAACTTTTTTAAGGGTGTTTATCGGTTCATCAGGCAGTAGGTGATGGGCGACAACAGCAGGATTGATATCAGGAGTTTGGTACTACCGACCAGATGTGGCAGTTTGGTAGCGATACGTGTTTAGTGCTTCCTGTCTTCTTGTGTGCGGAATTCGAAAGCACCTGGAATAGCGCTGTCTTGGTGTGAATTACGATTCGTGCTTGTGTGTATAGATCTTAGTCATCCCTGCTTGCCCACGTATTGATGTCTCGCCAACAGCACGTAAAATGTCAAGATTCCCATCCAGCATTGCGGTGTTTTCAGAAACCAACAACTGAGTTCCAAATTCTTTGTTAAGCCGCTCCAGCCTGGCCGCCAGATTGACTGAGTCGCCGTAGACAGTGTAGCT
>JALZVU010000137.1 GCA_023301795.1 Granulosicoccus sp. | reverse complement strand
CATACTCACGTGAGTATGCCCTCCAAATCTAATTACTCTTGTATGAAGTACTGCTCTTTGTAGTGATAGAACGGGCTTTTGTAGACTGAGAAAAGTTTCTCAGGAACGTTTTTCATACGGTTATGAACAACAGCGGGAGAGGCTGTGTAGCGTAAAATACCGATGGCCCACAGGTTTTCTGCATGCAGCTGCATCACTTCATCCACCTTGGTGGCAAACACGGCTTTGTCACCTTCATTGAGCAGCAGCTCGTAGTAATCAGCCAGTTCTTGCATCTCCGTCGTCAGCGCTTCACCACTGGCCCCATTGGACAGATAGTAAGCTGACTGCTTGGGTGCAAAGTTGTTCGCAGACATCACTGGGAAGTAATTGTTTGCACCGAACAAGGGGTTAAGACCAGACGTATTGTTGTGCAATACCATTTGATAGTCACCACCACGGCGCACTTGATTAAAGTAGCTTTTTTCATCTGAACGCATGATGAAACGCAGGCCTATTGAATCCATGTCGGCTTTCAACAATATCGCGCCTTCTTCGCTGATCTTGCGTCCAGCCTGGAAATGCACCAGAAAGCTTAACTTCTCTCCGTCTGCACCCAAACGATAGTCCTCACCATCTCGTTGATCCAAGCCTAACGCATCCAGCATCTCGTTTGCTGTTGCTACATCGTGTTGGGTATAGGCTGTTGAGGTTTCTTCACTGCCACCTGGGGATGATGGCAAGATAACGGATTGAGCAGGGGAGGAAAGACCAACGCCCAGAATCTGATTGTGTGTATCACGGTCAATGCCCAGAGAGACAGCTTGTCTGAAGTCCTTGGAACGCATGAGTCGTTGAACCTCTTTTTCTTCTCCGGTGTAATCTTGATTAGGGAACAGCACCAGCATGTTGGCATGATCGTCCAGTTCCATCATACGTGTCGTGTAGTTGCCTGCTTCTTCACCTTTTTTTAATGCGGTGAAATCACTGGTCAGTTTCGAAATTCGATCCATATCAACCTCTCCCGCCAGGCCTTTCAGTATTCTTACCTGCGGCTCAGCTGTTTGCGGCCAAGTCATCGCATCTATATAGGGAAGCTGATTACCTTCGGTGTCTACTTTCCAGTAATAAGGGTTTCGAACCGCGCGCTGCTGAAGCTCCTGGGGGTCTGTGTCGTAAACCCAGGTATATAGGACAGGTAGGTCAGGATTTGTGTTGGAGCGTGTATTCCAGCGATTTTGGAAAAGCTGACGCCAGTCAGTCATACCCGCAGCTTTAACTTTTTCATCCAGCTCACCTTCAGCTGTCATGCTTGGTAGAAAGTCTTTCAGATAGTGTTTCGGGCTCTGTGGTAGTCGAAATTCCATCGTTGAACGAAGGTGCATTTCTATGAAGTTTGGGTTTGGCTGCGCGAACTCCAGCTCGAATACCTGTTCATCAATAATATTAAGCTTTGCAGGTTCGCCACCGCTTAGAAATAACGATTTAACACTGGGCTCAAGTTCAGAATTCATCTCAAGGTTGTTGTACCAGAAATCCACATCTTCAGTGGTGAAGGGCATACCGTCTGACCACTTCATACCTTTACGGAGTGTAAAGCGGTAGATGCGTTTGTCGTCGGATAGTTCGAAGGATTCAGCTAGGTTGGGTACTTGATTTTGCTGGTCGTCCAGTGCAACCAGTGGCTCATTGCTCCACTCATGAAATTGGTAGTTAGGTTCTACCCGCCGCCATGTGCCTCCGTACTGGCCCACTTCACTGATGGGCGTTATCACCAGTGGGTTTTCGGGCAAGCGCAATTCCAGAGCGGGTAGCGAGCCATCGTCAACCTTGGCGGTTAGTATTGGGGCCTCTTCATAGGCCCAGGCATTCGCTACGCCTAGTAGCAGGGTGATGCCTACAAGTTTACATTTCATTGAATTTCCTCTCCTTTGGGTGGTGGAATATCTCTTCAACAAAGTGGCAGGCACTTTGTCTGAAGATTTCTTTGCCGTTGAGCGTGTCTGCAAAATTCTGTAATTCAGGTGTTTTGCTTTTGCACAAGTCTTTGGCGTATTGGCAGCGGGTATGAAAGGCACAGCCGGTGGGTGGGTTGGCCGCATCCGGAATTTCCCCTGCCAGAATATCGTTGCGAATCTGTCTTTCGTTAATATCGGGGATGGCATGCATCAACGCTTCGGTATACGGATGCAGCGGTTTGGTGAACAGGGCTTGTGTTGGTGCGACCTCCACCATCCGTCCCAGGTACATAACGCCCACACGGTCGCATATGTAATTGACCACACTCAGATCATGTGAAATAAACAGGAAAGACAGATCGAATTTATTTTTCAGATCTATTAATATTTCCAGAACCTGCGCCTGAACAGATACGTCCAGAGCACTCACAGCTTCATCGGCAACAATGAAGCGAGGGCGGGTTATCAGTGCACGGGCAATACCGATTCTCTGGCGTTGCCCGCCAGAGAAAGCATGGGGGTAGCGCATCAGGTGAGAGCTTCTCAGCCCCACTTGCTGAATCATCTCACTGGCTTGCTCGTACAGGTAATCCTTATCGGTAACGCCTGCCAGTATCAGCGGTTCCTCGAGAATCTCCTGAACGGTCATTCTTGGCGATAGAGATGAGTAGGGGTCCTGGAATATCATCTGTACTTCTTGACGATACGGACGAATCTGCTTATTAGACATGGGAACGAAGTCAACGCTATCACCATCCTTGCTGTGGTAAATGACTTTGCCAGATGTAGGTTGAATCGCTTTCAGGATTGCGCGGCCAACCGTGGTTTTACCGCAACCAGATTCACCAACCAGGCCGAATGTCTCATTGGGTAATATCTTGAAGGATAAATCGTCAACGGCCTTGATGACGCCTTTGCGCCGGCTGAATGCGCCGCTTTTCATACTGAAGTGCATCTTCAGCGCTTCAACTTCAACCAGTGGTGTAGCAACCATGATTTACGCCTCGAAGCATCTGACCTTATGGCCATTTTCATGTGAAACAAAAGGGGGTACCTCGACGCGGCACCGCGTGGTGACTTTTTCGCAGCGTGCTGAGAACGGGCAACCTGTTATCTTCGCGTAAGGGTCTGGAATGCTGCCCTTGATAGGTTTGAGTGCCTCGGTTGAGTGAAGCGTAGGAATAGAGTCAATGAGTGCTTTGGTATAAGGGTGCTTTGGATTTTTCAATATATCGTCGGTTGTACCATGTTCAACGATATAGCCGAGGTAGAACACTGCAATTTCATCAACCATATTGGCAACCACTGCCAAGTCATGCGTGATAAGGACCAGCGCCATGTTTTGCTCGCGTTGCACATCTTTGATCAGGCCAAGAATTTGGGCCTGAATGGTGACATCCAGTGCCGTGGTAGGTTCGTCGGCAAAAAGCAGCCGCGGATTACAGCTGATGGCCATGGCTATCATGACCCGTTGACGCATACCCCCTGAGAGCTGGAATGTGTAGTCGTCGTAGACATCAGAAGCTCGCGGTACCCGAGCCTTTTCCAGTACCTCGATAGCATGTGCCTTAGCTTGTTTTTTATCCATGTCGCTATGCTGCATGATCAATTCGCGCATCTGACTACCAACGGTATGAATGGGGCTTAAGCTACTCATGGGCTCCTGGAAAATCATGGAGATTTCCTTGCCACGAATACTGTTTATCTGCGTGCCGTTCTGTTTGGCCTTGAGCACATCAAACGGTTTGCCGTCGCGATGATAAATGACCTCCCCGTGGGTCACTTTGAACGTCGGTTCAGGCAACAGTCGGATGGGCATACGAGCGGTTACACTTTTGCCGCATCCTGATTCACCGACAATGCCCAGACTCATGCCCTCGTAGATGGTCAGATCTATATCGTTGAGCGTACTTGTTGTGCCCTCAATCGTATGAAATCGAGCTGCGACATTTTTGTATTCGAGTAATTTGTTTCGCATCGTTCAAGCTCTATTCATGTATGGGTCGGCGGCGTCACGTAGCCCGTCACCTAGAAAGTTGAAAAACAGAACCGTTGCAATGACAAAAAATGCGGGATAGAGGATCCAGGGGTAGTTGGCAATGACCGTGATGCTTTGAGCTTCCTGTAGTAATACGCCCCAGCTCACCACCGGTGGGCGCAGTCCTATCCCCAAAAAGCTCAGGGACGTTTCAGCAATGATCATGGCAGGGATACTCAGCGTGGCATGCGCAATGACAAAGCTGGTGGCTCCTGGTAACAAGTGCTTACGAATGATATAGAAATTACCTGCCCCGGATAGAACGGCAGCTTCTGTATATTTTTCTTCTTTCAAGCGCATGACGATTCCCCGGACGACGCGGGCAATACCTGTCCAACCGATCAGCGAGAGGATCAATGTGATCATGAAATACACGATGAGAGGTGACCAGTGTGGGGGTAGGGACGCTGCGAGTGCCATCCACAAGGGAATGGATGGAAAGGACATCAGTACTTCAATCAATCGTTGTATAACGGTATCTACCTTGCCGCCGTAGAAGCCGGAAATTCCGCCTAGAATGACCCCAAAGACCAGACTTAGAAAAACGCCAACCAGGCCGATTGACAGAGATATTCTGGCGCCATGCACAACCTTGCTAAAGATGTCCCGCCCCAGTTTGTCTGAACCCATCAGAAACAAAGCGGCACCCTCGTCAACGCCCATCAGGTGTCTGTCTGTTTCAAACATCCAGAGGAACTTGTAGCTGTAGCCTTTGTGAAAGAACTTAATGGGATAGGTTGTATCTCCTTGAGTGTACTCATACTCAAGGGTTTCCATGTTTATCTTGCGATCCAGGTTGTAGATAAACGGTCGAGTGAAATCACCTTCTTCGTCAAAAAAGTGAATTTCAGTGGGAGACACGTACTTGAACTTGGCGCTGAAACTGTTGATATCCTTTACGCTGATGAAGTTTGCAAAGATAGCGACTAGGTAAAACAGGCAGATCATGACACCACTAAACAATGCAACTTTGTGTTGTTTGAATCTGAGCCACATCAAGCGTGACTTTGATGCATAGAAGATATCGCTGCCACGATCTTCTTGCTGTTCCTTAAGATCAGCATCAAATGCTTTTGGCGAACCACTCTGTCCAACTGGATAGGTTGTTGTCATGCTAGCTCCTTAAGAAAGACGAATTCGCGGATCTAGCAACGCAAGAATGATGTCTGATAGAAGGGTGCCGATAATGGTCAGTACCGCGAGCATCATCAGGAAGGTGCCTGCAAGGTACATATCCTGTCCCCTGAGTGCTTCCAGTAAAAACGGCCCTGTGGTGGGCAGGCTAAGTACAATCGCGACTATCGCACTGCCTGATACCAATTCGGGTAGCATCCATCCTATCGTTGATGCTAGTGGTGTGACGGCGTGACGTACGGGGTACTTGAGAATGACTTTATATTGAGGCAGGCCTTTGGATCGCGCTGTATCCACGTATGGCTTGTGCAGTTCGTCCATCATGGTGGCTCGCATGATGCGGATCTGGCTTGCAGTGCCGGCCGTACCGACCACGATGATAGGAATCCAAATGTGCTTTAGCACGTCGAGTAATTTACCCATGCTCCACGGCGCATTGATATATTCTGGCGAGAAAAGCCCTGAAAATGGCGTGCCAAACCACTTCAGCGATAAGTACATAAGTAGTAGGGCAAGCAGGAAGTTGGGCACTGCTAATCCAAGAAAACCGAAGAAGCTGACTATGTAGTCAAAAAATGTATAGGGCTTCAACGCAGTGAGTATTCCTATAAAGAATGCGCTTGTCAGCGTGAAGATCAAGGTAATGAATGTGATCAGAAAGGTCAGCCCTAGCTTCCCCCATATCAACTCATCAACGGGTTTTTGATGCTGGAACGAATAGCCAAAATCCCCGTGGGGAAATCCGCTGATCCACTTGAAGTAATTGACGACCATACTGTCACTGATATCGAGCTCAGCCTGAATACTTGCCCTGAGTGCCTCAACATCGCTTATCGAGCCATCTATTATTAATCGCTCGGAAATATAGGCGTCAACAAAATCACCTGGAGGCAACTGTATGAGAATGAAGGATATTATCGATATCAGAATCAACGTAGGGATTGATATCAGGGCACGTCGAAAGATATAAAACAGCACTCTTCCCACCTCCAGGCGTGGATTATGTTGCGCTTGAGATACGTCTCTGCGACCTAGGATTTCCTATCAATTCGGATTCAGGTATCGGCTTTTCCCTGCCGGCAGACTAGTATACTTGTTTGGAATTCTAGTCTGCCAGATATCACAGGGCATATGTTGCTTTTTCACAAGCAATTAACTTTGCGAGTTGACGTCAGAATAAAACAAGAAAAAAACATCAACGTATGTTTGCAATCGATCAAATGAGATGGTTTCATACGTCAAGTATCTGACCGTGCTGGATCTATACCTGCCGTAGTTGCATTATGTGTTTTGTACTATGTGCAGGAAGTAGATCGAGTTCGGCCCATAGTGACAAAACACCAACGCTGCGCTCACCAGTAACCTTGCCAAATTGTATGTAAGCAGGAGCAATCACAAAATATTGACGAAAAATGTCATAGAGGAAAATTAATGGAGCGCTTGCGTTGTCCTTATTAGAGCCTGTGCATTCTCTGCTGCCTTTTACGCTTATCGATAGAAACAGGAATTTCCTGAAACAATGGTTACCGTGGGTTGATTCTACCTTTCACCAAGATGACACTGCGAGGTTTAAAAGCCAATAACGCCGTCTCTACCGACAATGGAAAGCTTTTCATGTTGGTATAGAATATGAAGAAAAAATTGCAGGTGTAGTGGGGTACGATGAACTTGATTCTGAAAACGGTGTTGGTTCAATCGGGTGTTGGTTTGGTGAAGTAGGCGACTGATCTTAATGACAGTTATATTGCGAAGCGTGCGACAAATGACAACATAAAACCATCTAACGGCTTTGGCTGACGTTCTAGCCCTGTAGCGGTGTGCTTGATTACCGGACTGAAATGCTGGGGCGCTCAAAAGCGCCATTTTTGCGAAACTATGCAGGCAGGTATGCCTTCAGATGCCAATGTCGCCTATCAAGCCTTGGGTAGATCAACGCTTAGTTGATCTTGAAAGTAGGTTTTGAGCGTGTTCGTGAATTCGCTGATTCGGTTAGGTATGTACTTGCGTTCTTGATAGGCGATATACAGATCTGCCCCTATCGATAGTTTTTTACTTTGATAGTCCGGCTCAAATTTGTCCAAGACGGCGACCAATCGATTCGAATGCAGATCCACTGCTATATCCCAGTAGGATTTTAAGGCGATTCCTGCACCCTCAACGGCCCATTTCCTGATCTGCGCGCCATCATCACACGAACGTGATGGATTGATAGTGATGAATTTTTCTCCTTCTGGTGTGTTGAAAAACCACTTGGACATGGGTGTTCTTATCTGACCCATGGTGAAACACAGATGATCTTCTAGTTCTTCAGGTGTTTCCGGTATGCCGTATTGACAAGATATTGTGGCGATGCGCATAGCACTCGACGGCTTTCCGCGATCCTATGTGCAATGAGCTGGCTGTTAGGATCAATGCCATAACGAATGGCTACATCAATATTATTCTCAGTCAGGTCTGTTACCGAGTCACTGAGGCTTAGAAACGGGATCACTCGGGGGTGCTCGTTCTTGAAGCGGGTGATCAGTGGTGCTATGTGTTGACGAGCTAGATCAGATGGGGCTGTTTTTCGAAGTGGCCCACTGATTTTCTCGTTTGAGGAGGTGAGCCTGGTCGAGTCCCGTTCGTTAGGCCCAGAACCTCTGTGTACCACTCGATCATCGTCGTCAGTTGTGTGGTCTGAATGGTGATGTGATCAAGCTTCTGTATGTGCATGACGATTGCCGATAAGTTGAGTCCTTACAGGGTAAATCCAATACGTTATATCAGATGCAGCATTAGTCATCTATTTTGAATGGTGCATTCAGTGTTGGTTATCTCCAATCCATTTGCATGGTTAATCAGGCATCTATGTAAATGAAAGGTGTACTAGGACAGGGGGTCTTGCGACAATGAATATTACGACGCGTTGATTACTTCTGAAACAGCGTGTTTTGCTCTGTCAAGTACTTTTGCTAAATAATCAGCATCATTTGCTGAAAGGGTCATGCCGTTGTCATCACACGCCATTTCCAGTTTTCGACATAGTTCGCCCAGCTCTATTGCACCTACAGACAACGATGTTGAAATTAGTCGATGCGATATTTGCCTTACAAGCTGTTTGTCGTTTTCGCGAACTGCCTTTGACAACGGTAGTTGTTGATCCTCAAGCAGTTGTGAATAATCTACAAGAAAATCCACAATGTCTCCATCGTCTGATCCGAGTAAGCCTGAAAGGACAGAGGAATCAAATACGCAACTATCATTTGAGGCGTCCGCCGCTATATCCTGTTCGAGTGCGCCATGGTTATCTGTAGCGTCTGATATCGGCGCTAAGTAACATTCAATAGTTTCTTGTAACGATGCAAGTCTGATGGGCTTTGTCAGGTACTGATCAACACCAATTTTTTCGGCACGCTTCACCTCACCGAATAGAGCATTTGCTGTTAAGGCAATTATGGGTAACCGCTCGCCATCTTCTTCCTCGGACCTGATAGTTTTTGTTAGTTGATATCCGTCCATCTCCGGCATATGTAAATCTGTAAATAGCATTGCATAAAAATTTTTCCGCCACAATGCCAGCGCTTCTTTACCATTGCTTGTAAATTCTGCAGTATAGCCAAGCAGTGATAATTGCTTGAATAGTACCTTTTGATTGATTCGATCATCCTCAGCAACCAGAATCAAAGTACCAGCGATTGAGGCATTCGTAATACTCAGAGGTTCAACAGTTGATCGGATAGGCTTAACTTCCAGAGATTGCAATACTTCTGGTGAAGCTTTCCCCGCGGCAATAGCCACTGATTCTATTAAATCTCTCCGACGAAGCCCATCCAGTTGAATACTAATAGCACTGATAAGATTACTGCTACTATTAACAGCGGATTGGAGTGACGCTCTTTGTTCTGATCTTATAATAAGTCGTCCACGGTTTCTGGACATAACGACATATCGTATGTCAAGTTTTCCATTAGATTGCTGTTCAAATGCGTCTCTGTCTTCTTTAGAGCACAGTACAACAACTGGTTCGCTATGATTAGCGTCAATGCTATTGACTGTGTGGATATCGTCTGTAATTCTTGCATCGGCGTCTGCTGCGTGCAGATATGCTTCAATGTTTTCGGCCAAATAGTTCTGTCCCTTTACAATGGTGCATTTTACCCGGCTGATATCTTCGTAAACTGGAACCTTGTAAGAGTTTGCAGGCTTGAGTGGCAGCACCACGCTAAATACAGATCCATCGCCAGGATTGCTAGTGACCCATATCACTCCATTCATAATGGTTACCAGACGCTGGCAAATGGAGAGTCCAAGCCCGGAACCGCCAAAACGTCGTGTGGTGGATGACTCTGCCTGCACAAAAGAATCAAATATGCAGTTAATAGCAGCTTGCTCTATTCCAATGCCGTTGTCGGTAACATCAAACCGGACACGTGTGGGGTCTTCTGGCTGGTTAGTGACACGAACAGACACCCGGCCGAGTGCTTTAGAATCAGATTTGCTAAACTTAATAGCATTTCCAACTAGGTTGTTCAGGATCTGTCGAAACCTCAATGCATCAAGCCACACGGCATCAGGAACATCTGGGCTAATAAAGTGAGACAAAATTACTCCATTTTTAATCGCCGCTGGTACCAAGTTACAAATGACACTATCAATAACCTCACTGAGCGAACCCTCGGCAGTATCTAAGTCCAGATTTCCAGCTTCTATCTTTGAGAAATCAAGAACATCATCAATGATGTCAAGAAGCTTAGTCGATGAGTCCAGTACCGTTAGCAGAGAGCTCGCTTGCTGCGGAGTTGGTGTCTCGTTCAGGAGCACTTCAACCATTCCGACAACTCCGTTCATCGGTGTGCGTATTTCGTGACTGATTGATGCCAGGAATGACGATTTAGCCTTGTTGGCATTTTCTGCTACGCGAGTAGCTTCTGTTAACTCTATGTTAGCTTGCTCAATTTGCAATAATTCCAGATTTCGCGTTTTTATGCGTACTCGCGCTGATAGCAACATCCATGCAATCGTTGAGACAAGAATGCTTAACATGAATCCAATGCTTAATAGAGCGATGGGCCCATAGGAGTTATGTATCCTTTCGAACACAGGCGTTGACAGGTACACAATAGTCCATTGACGTCCTGCAATAACCATCTGTCGATCATGACTGAACATAGTTGAGTGATCTACGCCATGAAGGCTCAGCTCACTCACTCCATCGTAGAGAAGGGAGTCGGTATGTTCTGGAGTTTGATCGTATATTTGAAAACTCACTGTGGAGAAGTTCTTTTCTAGAATGCCACTCATCAGATCGTTCGCTCGAAACGGACTGTAGACAAATCCTGTCAACGCGTTTCGTTTAGTTTCAACTGTGCTAACATTTTTGCCATTCTCGTATACGGGTAGATAGAGTAGGAACCCTGCCTGCCGGTCATCGGATGTTTCTTGTAAAAGCTCTACCTTGCCGGAAAGTGCTGCACCGCCAGTATCTCGTGCTCGCTCCATTGCCTCGCGACGATTAGTTTCTGAAAACATATCGTAGCCTAGGACTAGCGAATTGCGTCCTTCGAAGGGTTCCAAGTATACGATTGATGTGTATCCGTCCCGAATGCCCTCAGGTTGTACCTGATAGTTGGGAAAACCCTCTGCCCGGATGTTGGCTTCATGCGTGGCAATATTGGCAGAGCTACCTATCCATTTGCTAAACCCGATTCCCTGTATACCTGGAAAATAGCTTTTCATGGATAGGGTTTTTACGTATTGGTGCCACTCATTTCGATCCACTCCGTTGGAGCTTTTAAACAGCCCTACGCCGCCACGTAATACCTGTTCATATGTGTTGAATCTTCCTTCAATCCGCCGATGTAGATCGTCACTTTCAGTTTTGAATAACGTAGAGGCATTCTCGTATGATAGTTGGCGCGCGTAGTGCCACCCCAATATTGTTATTGCTAGAAATGTTACGAATGTCAGGCCAACGACAACGTTTGGTCGCGATTCTATTTTTGTCATGAAGCGTTATTCATTTTACCTTTATGGGCGATCGTTACCGATTATCATTGGAGATGAGCTTGGTGAAAGCTTCAGCTGTGAAGGGTTTTTCTAGGCATCCGCTGGCACCCATGTTTACCAGTTTTCCCTCAACATCCGGAGTCATATTTCCTGACATTATGAACACTGGCACACTCGGATAGTTCTGGACAACGCAGGCTAGTAATTGCTCTCCATCAGAGTAATTCGGCATCATTAGATCGGAGAGTACGAGATCTACTTTGTGATCTGCAAGAATTAATACTGCCTCACTGGGTCCGCTTGCGATCAGCACGTTGTAGCCGGATCTCTGAATTACCCTTTTGAACAAAAATCCCATTATTGGATCGTCATCTACTAAGCAGACAGTAGGGGGTTCTATGTGAGTTGTGTCTCGGTTGGCAGCGGCAGCCACGTTGTATCCTCGTTTTGGCTTGCTGGAAAAGTCTAGCCTATGACTTTATGTCGTTTGGATTAATGGAATGCTTAGTACGAGAGGGTGACATACACTGTGTGTGTGGTTTGGTTTACATGTGTTTTGTGTCACGTGGTCGGTTTTGGTGTTTTTGCGGAATTAGTAATAAAGTAATGTTACTAATAGCCAATATGCTTCTTACCCCACCCGACAATTCCAGCGCAGGTTCAATGATTACAGCACTAGCAAATCCGGCGCATCAGCTGTCAGGTGATTCCAACTATCCAGAAAGTGTGTTGCTACGGGTATTATTAGTAGACGATGATGAACGTTACCTGATGCTTTGCCAGCGCTATTTAGCTCGAAGCAATGATGGGAAAACATGTGTCGATACTGTAGGTACGATTAGTGAAGCGCTAGAGCTATGTAGCG
>JALZVU010000136.1 GCA_023301795.1 Granulosicoccus sp. | reverse complement strand
CCAGAACCAGAACCAGAACCAGAACCAGAACCAGAACCAGAGCCAGAGCCAGAGCCAGAGCCAGAGCCAGAGCCAGAGCCAGAGCCGACGCCGACGCCGACGCCGACGCCGACGCCGACGCCGACGCCGACGCCGAAACCGACGCCAGACGTGGTCGATACGTCGGCTGGTAGCGATATTGTTGGGAGGACTGCGAGTGCCGATTCAGGGGTTGAGTCTGATGAAGGCGGGGATCCGGAAGCGCTGCTGAATTATCAGCGAGAATTATTGGCCTGGCTTCAACGCTACAAGGTGTATCCACGGCGTCTGAAGCGAAGAGGAGTTGAAGGCGAGGTAATGGTCTCGTTTACACTTGGCAGGCAAGGCGAGCTGCTGGAATATTCCATTATTGGCAGTAGTGGTGAGCCGTTGCTGGACAAGGCAGCGATCAAACTACTAAAGGATGCGGACCCAATGCCTGCGCTGCCTGCTGATATTGCGAGCAGTGACTATACCGTGCAGGTGCCGATTCGTTATGCGATTCGGTAGAGGTGCTTCGTTAACTGCTGAATGGTGAGCTCGGCATACACTAGCACCTAATCCGAACATAGTATTGTTTGCAATTTCCAGCGCATGAGCTTCATCCTTGAACTTTGGTGTTGAGCTTTGCGCCTTCCGTACTGGGTTTGCTGTAGTGCATAGGAGCTGTCCTGGTCGACGTTTGGTTTTTGAGGGTATGACAAGCCTGTTGACGGTTTATGACTGTGGCGATTCACAACTATTATGTTCGCAACGCCCCAGATTAATGATAATGACTATTAAATGTAAATGACACTCATTCGTATTAATGGGCTATCATTGTGAGCTATGGGTAGTCTTGCAAGCCGCATGGCTGGTGAAAATAATCAACATAAACGGTGTTTGTTATGGGCCGATGTGTCATCTATAGCCGTCTAGTGGCTATTTCGGCTTTCGTTCAGAGTTTTTTGGTGGCGTGATCTTAGTGGAGTGTCAAGCCAAAACGAACTGTCTGTTCAGATACGGATTTCAACGGATACTGTTGGCGTGTACAGTGGTTATCGTTCTTGGTCTGGTTGAGAGAAGCTCTTGGGCGTACGAGGCTTCCACGTTTCGTTTGATGGGTGTGAAGGTTGAGCGCAGTGCTCATGACGGTCGACGTGCCATGCAGGCAAGCATTGATGGGATCAAGCGCCCAGCAGGTGCGCAACTTACCGTGCCTGTGCCCGAACAGGGCGAATCGTTGCTGGAAGTTCCTGATGATATGGCGTGGGCCCCTGCCATAAAATCTGGACGTCTATTGTTCGAGGCGCAATGGGAATCTAACGCCCATCTGGCCACGATGATCGGTCCGCGTTTTGATCAGTCTTCCTGTACGGCCTGTCACACTGAGGCACTGTCGGGTTCCAGAAAAGAGCGGGGCCAGCAATCTGGAAGTCCTTACGTTGTTAAGGTTCTAAACGAGTTTGCTCGCGCAAGTCATGGCAGCCAGTTTACTGTTCAGTCATCGTCGAGCAGTGCAGCTCAACGACAGCTGGTCGTAAGGTCAGAGCGTAGCTATGGCCGGTTTGCAGATGGTGAGCAGTACTATCTGGAGCGCCCGGTTATTGATGCTCGAGAGGCAGGAGTTGCCTTGCCTGCTGAGTGGTTTGGCTTGCGCGTTGCACCTGCATTGTTTGGCTGGGGCTTGCTGTCGGCTGTTGATAAAACAATTCTGCAGCAGCTGGAAGATCCAGATGACGCAGATCTTGATGGCATCAGTGGTCGGCTGATATCTCGTAATGGGCAAATAGGCCGCTTTGGCTGGAAGGCGGACCAGCCCACACTTAAAGCGCAGATAGCGGCTGCCCTTGCAAACGATATGGGCGTGACAACCACGTTGGCTTCAGCAGCGGTTTGCTTGTCGGCAGCCTGTGAGCCTGAGCTGGATGATGTGCGTCTGAATGCCATTACGGATTACGTACAGCATATTGGTGTTCCGGATCGGCAGTTTCAGAGCGTGACAGAGGCTCGAGCGGGTTTTCAGATTTTTAATTCCGTGGGGTGCTCTGGTTGTCATGTTCCTGTTTTACAAACCGCGGAGGGCGAGCAAAGTGCATTTTCTCGTCAAGTGATCTGGGCATATACTGACTTGTTAGTCCACGACATGGGGCAGGCATTGGCGGATCCGCATCAGGGCAGGGCGCTTGTTGTAAGCGCACTCGGTGACGAACCAGCAGGCGCAGCCGAATGGAGAACACCGCCGTTGTGGGGAGTGGGGCTTCTGGAGGGGCGTCGAGTTCATGGATTCCTCCACGATGGTCGTGCGCAAACATTGGACGAAGCTGTGCTTTGGCACGGTGGAGAGGCCGCACTGGCCAGACAGCAATTTATGGCACTTCC
Source organism: Granulosicoccus sp. (assembly GCA_023301795.1). Lineage (GTDB taxonomy): Bacteria > Pseudomonadota > Gammaproteobacteria > Granulosicoccales > Granulosicoccaceae > Granulosicoccus. Next base: position 6,832 of record JALZVU010000136.1, on the reverse strand, counting down.
GGTGGATGACCGAAACCGTTTGATGGCCTTCTTGCGTTCGCTGTAAAAAAGACTCAAATTAAAACTGCTTTAAGTGCCAAATTGTAGGTCGCAAACTGAGGCGAGGTGCTAGCCTGAACCATTGTCGAGCAGTCTGCTAGTAAGGGCTAGTGCACTGTTCGATGCTCCTGCGCGGTAGCTCTGAAAAGCGGTTGACGTGCAACCAATGTTGCAAAGGCCCAATCTCTTCGCGGTAGTGAAATACCAGTCTCTGGCAGTAGCTGTGCATGTTCAATCGTTTTATTGAAAACTGCTTGTGCCCAGACAGTGGGTATCCACTGTAACAGGCTGTTCATATACCGAGAGTGCGAACCAAACTCGATGGCTGAAAGTCCATCAAGCACTGATGCTTCATCGGGTGAAATTTCTGGGCAACAGATGCAGCATGCATCGAATTTTCGGTAGGCGCTATGACTAATGCGACTAAGCAGGCTGCATATCAGCTCGCCCAAATGCGGCACACCCAGATGCTCACTCATGAGTGATACAGCAATCGTGCTATCGAGGCTTTGTGCTTTGCTGCGTACCCACAAGCGCAGCATATTCAGCACGATCGACTCGGCAAGGCACAGATGTTCGCATTCGAGCACTGAGGGTTGTCGTTGCCAGTTGGGTATCGTACGTGTCGGGTGCATGGCGGTCCCTGCCATCATGTGTCGCCCTGCATCTCGAAATCTGATGCGTTCACTGCGTTCCATGATGCTCGATAGCGCGTAGTCGTCATCATCAAGGTTAAAATCTTGAGCACGCGTCAGTGCATCGATTAACAAGGCTTCGTCATCACTCACAATAGTGCTTGGTGAGCGCGCTATGCGCAATGGACGGCAGGTGCGGGCGAGGACCACTTCGTTCCATGTATTGAGTGAGGCTACACGGTGTGCTCGTTCGGGGCCAGGATCCAGAATGCGGCTGAGCACATCTATGACATGTCTGTGCGGAATAGGCAGCGCACTGCCATGACTTGATAAGCGCATTATGGCAAGCGGAACTCTGGCATTGAGCGGCACATCTTGCAATCTGTCGTACTGCTGTTGATGCGAACTTGCCACTGGCCGAATGCGTTGATTGCTGGAATCAGCAACCTGCAGGGTAGATTTGCTTGAGTGCAACAACTTTGAATGCATCTGATGTCTCTTGCCAGAATGATGAGTTAGCCTGCGCATCGACTTAATGCGCGCAGGCGCCTTTTTATGCAGTTCCCTGCTTGATAGTCGAAGGCCCTGTCGAGCAGCAGTGCCTTCGAAGGTCATACTGAGTGTTCGATAGGATCATAATGGTAATGAGAATTATTAACAACAGAAAGGCTATGGGTATTTTGTGTGATACGTGTTAGGTTAGTTCGGTCTGGCCAATGTTTTAGCGCTGAATGATCGAAATAACCGCTACTGCCAATTGTCTCAATGTGTCAGTAGGGATATTGCCGCACCGGGCCAACGTGAGACAAGAGCTTGAACGTCGTTACAATGCCTTGACAATGTCGATTACAAGACGTTAATAATAATGCAAATGAGAATCATTCGTATATAGGTTATTCTGTTAGCTGATCAGCATTGTCTGACATGTCCAGCTATCCTATTCCCTGAATTCACGCTAAAAGCGAATTCATGGCAAGAGGGTTTCTACCCTGACCTGTTAGCGCAAATCTGTTCAAGTCCGATCGTTATGTGTTCAAACGATTGTCGTTGTAGATTTATAACAGAGTGAGCAAATGTATGCGTAAAGTTCAAAGGCTTCGAGGTGTGTTGTTTGCACTGGGGGCGGCCTTGGGTACGCTGGTAGGTAATCCGGTGGCGGCCGCCGAAATGACGGTAACAGATGTTGCAGGGCGCAGCGTGACGTTGTCTGAGAATCCTCAGCGGATCATCCTGGGTGAGGGGCGGATGATGTATTCCATTGCACCGTTGGTGGAAGGCAATCCTTTCGAGAAAATTGTCGGCTGGAAGGATGATCTGATTCTCTATGATCCTGATGCTTTTCGAAAATTCCAGGCCGCTTATCCTGAAGACACTGACAGATTGGTCAATTTTGGAAACCCTTATTCAGGGGACTTTAGTATCGAGGCTGTTCTGGAGAACGAGTCAGATCTTCTGATTCTTGATCTGGGTAATCTATTCAAGGCCCAGGAGACAGGGTTGATTGAAAAACTCGACAAAGCTGGCGTGCCAGTAGTGTTCGTGGATTTTCGTCAGAACCCGACTGAAAACACGGTTCCCAGCATGCTGCTTCTGGGGCGGATATTGGGCACCGAAAAACGCGCTGCTCAATTCATCGACTTTTACATCGCGCAGATGCGAAAAGTGACAAACATTGTTCAATCACTGCCTAATGATGAAAAGCCGATGGTGTTTATGGAGAACGCAGCAGGTTGGCAACCAGAGTTTTGCTGTAACACATTTGGTAGCTTTAATTATGGTCGATTCATTGAGCTCGCGGGTGGGATCAACTACGGTTCAACCGTTATATCAGGCTTCAGCACTGAGGTAAGTCTTGAAGGTCTGATCGCTGCTGATCCTGATGTGTTGTTAAGCACCGGTGCAAACTGGGCAGAGGCTAAACCCGAGGTAACAGCTGTTCTACTCGGTTATGACGCTGATCCGGAAAGCAACGTAGAGCGCATTGAAGCACTCGCTGCGCGTACAGGTTTCAAGGATCTACGTGCTGTAAAAGAGGGGCGAATGCACTCCATCTATCATCAGTTCTACAACAGTCCGTATCACTTCATCGCGATTCAGCAGCTAGCAAAATGGTTACATCCGGATGAGTTTGCTGATCTTGACCCTCAAGCCACGTTTGATACGCTGCATGAAGAATATATGCCTTATGAGAACAGCGGACAGTTCTGGGTGAGCCTTGAACAGTAGAGCAGCCGCTCCACGTGATCTGTCCGATATCCCAGATGCTGGGGTATCGGAGATCATTGCCCGCTACCGATATCGATCAGCTAAACGTGTGCTGATGGTTATTGCGGCCACGACGCTGCTGCTCGCCTGTGTGGTGTTTGATATCATCACCGGGCCTGCAGATTTAGGGTTTTGGCGTACGCTTACCGTTGTGTTCAATCCAAGTGTCGCAACCATCCAGGAGCAGGTTATTGTATGGGATTTGCGGTTGCCAGTCGCACTCATGGCAATTGCTGTAGGTGCGATGCTCGGGGTTGCAGGTGCAGAGATGCAGACCATTCTCAATAATCCCTTGGCGGATCCGTTTACTTTAGGTTTATCGTCAGCAGCAAGTTTCGGTGCAGCTCTAGCTATTGCCTTGCAGTGGTCGATTGTCCCTGGCATGGGCGATATCATTGTTACGGCTAATGCCTTTGTGCTGGCTATGGCTACCTCTCTGTTGTTGTTTGGGTTTACGCGTTTACGTGGTGTGACACCTGAAGCCATGATATTAGTGGGTATTGCCATGCTGTTTACGTTCAATGCTTTGCTGGCGTTCTTGCAATACGGGGCATCTGAACTTGAGTTGGCGCAAATAATTTTCTGGCAACTAGGGTCTCTGGCACGAGCCAGCTGGATGAAAGTCGGGGTATGCGTCACGGTGTTGGTGCTGGTGATGGGCTACCTGATAAGCAGAAGCTGGGCATTAACGGCGCTTCGAATGGGAGAGGAGAAAGCCGCAAGTCTAGGCGTTAATGTCTCAAGATTGCGGCTTGCGGTATTGCTGGCTGTCTCCTTACTTTCAGCAATAGCCGTGTCATTTGTTGGTACCGTGGCGTTCGTCGGGCTGGTAGGGCCACATATAGCTAGGCTTATAGTAGGCGAAGATCAACGAGGTTTTCTGCCGATATCTGCGCTTGCGGGTGCTCTTATCATGTCAGGGACATCCATTGCCTCTAAAGCCATTACCCCAGGTGTTATCTACCCCATTGGTATGATCACATCATTGATAGGAATACCGTTTTTTATCAGTCTCATCCTCAGTCAACGAAAAAGGCACTGGCAATGAACAGTTTATTGGCAAGAGACATAAACGTCAGTTACGGGCAAAGACAGGTACTGCGCGATGTTCGGTTTGATGCCCTTGAGCCTGGGAAGTTGGCTGTGCTCATCGGCCCTAATGCATCAGGTAAGTCAACGTTGTTTAAAACGATATCCGGATTGCTTAAGCCAAGCTCAGGTTTAATACGTCTTGGAGATATCGACCTTGGCAAACTGCCGGTCAAGCAGCGTTTGTCGCATGTGTGCTTTATGCCACAAAGCTTTTCAGCCAATGCATCGCTTACAGTGTTCGATGTCGTCATGATGGCACACAAGCAGGTTAAAGGTTGGCGAGTCAATAGTGATGACATGCAATCCGTAGGTCAGGCTTGTTACGATGCGGGTATTGGCGATTTGTCAGAGGCTTACATTAGTGAGTTATCTGGCGGCCAGGCGCAATTGGTATCTGTCACACAAGCATTGATACGACGAGCTGATGTTTATCTGTTCGATGAACCTACCAGCGCGCTGGATCTAAGGCACCAGCTTGAAGTGCTGGAACGTATCAAGCAGGCCATAAAAAAACGATCCGTAGTGGGAATCGTTGCGTTGCACGATCTGAATCTGGCTGCCAGATTTGCAGACACGATACTGGTGATGCAACAGGGCTACATCGTTTTACAAGGTACGCCTGACACAGTCATTCCCGCAGCTAATCTTGCTGATACCTACGGAGTATCAATTGAAGTATCCACGGGTCCTAGAAGGGAATTGTCTGTTCACGCGTACCCTGTCTAATACCTTTGCGTCTGCCGCATTGTTACTGCTGGCTGCGCCTGAGAGTCAGGCGTTCCAGCCACCGACAGACTTTACTTCCAGATATTCCTCGAGACCCCATACTCCACCTTCACGGCCATTACCTGATTGTTTGTACCCGCCGAACGGGAATCCAGAAGAGCGCGCTCTATAGTTGATATCAACCATGCCAGAGCGTAATTGACGGGCTACCCGTGTGGCTTTTTCGTCATCTTCTGTTTGTACGTAGTTGGTCAGCCCATAATCCGTATCGTTAGCAATAGCTATTGCCTCTTGCTCTGTGTCGAAGGGCATCATCGACAGGACAGGGCCAAATACTTCCTCGCGCATGATAGTCATGTTGTTATGGCAATCTGCGAACACTGTGGGGCGCACAAAATATCCTCGCTCAAAGCCATCTGGTTTGCCAGGACCGCCGGCAACCAGCCGAGCCCCATCTTTCTGGAGTGCCTGATCAATAAGCCCCTGCACTTTATTGTACTGGTCCTCGCTGACAAGGGGGCCAATGTGCGAGCCACGATTCGAGGCGATATCCACTGTTGTATTATTGGCTTGCGTGATCGCTTGGGCCACCGCCTCATCATAACGTGATCGTTCTACCAGCATGCGAGTAGGTGCGTTGCACGATTGTCCGGTATTGTTAAAGCAGCGGGCCACGCCCTTGCTGACAGCATCTTTTGCAGCATCTGCAAAAATAATATTGGCGCCCTTGCCACCTAGTTCCAGTGATACGCGCTTCAGGCTATCAGCTGCATTTTTGGAGATTAGAATACCGGCACGGGACGACCCGGTGAACGACACCATAGCGACGTCCTTATGCTTGCTTAGCGTGGTGCCAACGCCTTCTCCATCTCCATTTATCAGATTAAAAACGCCAGCAGGCACACCTGCTTCTTCCAGGATTTCTGCGAACAGCATGCCTGATAATGGTGATAGCTCAGAGGGCTTTAGCACCGTGGTGCAACCTGCAGCGATGGCAGGGATGGTTTTCAATGCAATTTGGTTCATTGGCCAGTTCCATGGCGTGATCAGTGCGCACACACCGATAGGCTCATACAGAATTTTGTCGCTGGGCGTATTCTCTCTCAGCGTGCGGTCAAATTCGAACGCCTCTACGGTTCTGATGAAAGCGTCTATGTGTGAGGCGCCTGCACCGGTCTGTGCTGACGTTGCCAGATCGATGGGGGCACCCATCTCTGTGCTGATGGTATAGGCCATCTCATCTGCTCGAGCTGCATAAACATCACGAATACTATGTAGTAGCTCCAGACGTTCAGCTTTTGAGCTAGCAGACCAAGAATTGAAAGCCTCGTTTGCTGCTGAAACTGCTGAGTTAGTATCGTGCTCGCTGCCCAGAATGATCGTGGCACAGACAGCTTCTGTGGATGGATTGACAACCTCCAGTGATTTTCCACCAATGGGATCGACCCAGGAACCGTTGATATAGAATTGACGCGTGTTCATGGGTTGATGATTCTCACTAGTGGACGGGATGAACTGAAACGCTCGCGTTAGGTTACCGTAGACTTGCCTTGCATGATGGCCCAATGTACGGGTAATGTGCAGAAAAACATGTAGCTGCCACCGACTTCAATCTCGGCCACGGAAAACGTCACACTCGTCGTTTCGTCGCCCCCAATGATAGACGTGTAGGCGATGATTTACTCGTCACCGGGCTTAACATAGTCGTTGTCGATTCCAGCCGCATGAATCGATCATGTGCAGGGTCGATTTCCTAGAACCGTTGTGTCCTAATAACACCGTCAGTTGAGAATCTCCAAAAACTGACTTCAATGTCAGTGAGTTGTGTCACTCGAGAATATTTGATCCACAATGTTGTTCCAAGCCATGCTGGATTAGTTTGCTGCTGCACCGGTCAGGCCGATTGGAGAGCATCGATGGCTGTAGACAACAATATGTCTGCATTCTCAGGAAACACTCCTGCAGAGACTGTCCTAAGTGGCGCTGGGGCAGTAGCGCCCCAGCTATTTAGTTCATACGACACATAGCTACTGAACGCAAGGGATCATCGGGGTTATAGCTTTTTCCCGGGCAGA
>JALZVU010000135.1 GCA_023301795.1 Granulosicoccus sp. | reverse complement strand
CGTCTGTTCCGTCTGTTCCGTCTGTTCCGTCTGTTCCGTCTGTTCCGTCTGTTCCGTCTGTTCCGTCTGTTCCGTCTGTTCCGTCTGTTCCGTCAGGACCATTTGGCCCACCGGGACCGTCAACACTGACAAACCCAAAAAAAACTGGAGCAGTATCAATTCCCGCAACGGTCAATGGATGTGGGTTCGTGCCTGGAGCCACTACTAGCCCAGCTGGAATTTCAGCATCGTTTTCGTCCAACTGCACCAGATAGTTACCATCAGGCACCCCTGGGAAAAAGAAGTCACCGTCAGTGTTGCTGACAGCGGCCTCGCCCAACGGAATATCAACACCGGCATCAATCAGACCGTTGCCATTCACGTCCTGGAAAAGCTGGACAGAAATATCACTAATACCGGCCTCATCAGGATCAGGCATGCCATCCAGATTCACATCGAGAAAAAGCTTACCGCCAACAACATTCAGGTCATCACCCAGAAAATAGCCAGTCAAGCCGCCATAGATATCTGCATCATCACCGATGGCGATGAAATCATCAGAGGTGTCATCGGGGAAGGTTCTTGGATCAAGAAGGTCGTGCAGATCAGCATCGACATCATCGGCAAACAGAGAAACACCAAAATACCGTTGCCCAGCATTAAGCCCAAGCTGTCCTAGAGATACAAACGCAACATTTACCGCCTCATTGGAACGTTTGGTTTCAACAGGCAAGCCCTGTGGCGCATCAAACTCGTTTTGTAAAAATGAATACGCATGCACCAGATCAGTGGCGCCATAACAGACGCTATCACCTGAACAACCAGCAGCAGACACCAACACCATAGGGCCGTACTCAGCAGGCTGACCAAATACATCCACAGATAGAATAGCCGCCATTTTTACTGGATTATTGCCACTTTTTTCAGCAACCACATGCCCAGCTAAAGACAATTGGTCGGATTGCAAGGGCGCTAGTGCGCCAAAGTAGAATAGATAATCCAGTCGTTCAATGTTCTTTGCAAATGGTCGTACGTTGGAAAACGCGTCCAACAGACCTCGGTTAACAATTCGACTCTCAAGAAGGTTGTCCAGTTCGCAGTTTTCCGCCTCCGTGCCATCAAGAGGAAAGTCTGCGGCGTAAGTCCTGCTGGTTTCGTCACGAGTCACCTCTTCAACGAACACTCCGCAGGGCTCACCTGTTGACACACCCACAACATCGTCGCGCTGAATAACAACCTCATTGGCCGACATAGCGAAAGTGAAGTTGTTTCCGTCGGCCGTAAAGCCTTCCAGAATCTGGTTGTTTCCACGCCCCCAATTGTAATCCACACCACCGGCGGAGTAGCTGAATGGCGTAGCTGGCTGCTCGGATATGCGCACACTACTAACTTGCCCCGCACTGAAAACGCCGGATGACATCATCAGAGCTGCAATACCGACAGCAATTTTTGATTGTAATAATCCAGACTTCATTAATATGATTCTCGTGGAATAACCCATAGACTCAAATGGCGCGTTAAGCCATTTGGTGTTGCTGTGACCGCAGCGCTAGAACAGTCAACAGTATCTGTTGCTACTATCCGACAAGAGCTGGTGGAGCTACAAACAGTCAATCTGTTGACCGTAAGACATCTAATTACGTGTAGAGTTTAGCTGACAATACACCGTTTCGCAGGCATGTGAAAATTGTCCAACTAACATTTGTCAAATTAAAAAATGTTCATGTGCGCATATTGAATCAGAATGATGGTTTTTGCATCGATAATTTTACCTTCACCAATCCAGGCAAGCGCCTGTGCGATGTCGACTTCCAACACCTCGATATCTTCTCCCTCCTCCGCCAGACCACCGCCCTCACCGCGCCGATTATTTGGCTCATAGGCAGCACTAAAAAAGTGCAGCTGCTCGGTCACAGACCCTGGAGTGGCATAGGCACGAAACAAAAACTGTGGCTTCCCGATAACAAACCCAGTCTCCTCCTGAGTCTCTAGCTGCACGGTTTCCTCAGGATTGTCTGACTCGATGATACCTGCTGGCACCTCTAGCAAAAAACCATCGTCCCCAGAGTCCCAAGCGGGGAACCGAAACTGCCTGGTCAACACAATCAATCCTAGCGACACGTTGTGCAGAAGCACCGCCGCACCATGCCCGCGGTGATAGATCTCACGCTGCTGCATCTGCCAGGTTCCATCACTGCGTTTGTAGTTAAACTTCACCTGCTCAAGGGTTGCCCACTGATTCGACAGCTCAGTCTTCTCGATGACCGATACCCGGCTTGATTGCGTTCGCTTGTTCGCCTGTTCTTGCTTGTGATCAGCCACCTGATCCTCCCGATGTTATGAACGCGAACCAATAGACTACCCGCGCGTAGCCCGAGCTGAGGCCGATCTATGAGTGTAGCGTTGATTCCGGCAGATTCATCAACATGTTATGCCCATGACACCTAGCACAGGCACCAGACAACCAGTAACCAAGCTGGATTTACAGTCACCGCAGTTCAAACAAGCCCCTGAAGCCACATGGCAGGCTCTGTTGGAACAAGGGCCGATCATTACGACACGCCAGCCACTGCTGGGGCGTATCGCGCTCACCACACGGTTTGAGGAGTCACAGCGCGTTCTTCGCGATACTGACCTGTTCAGCGTGGATGCCAGATGCTGTGGATATCGTTCTTCAGCAGGCTTGCGATGGTGGGTCCCTGGCATGTTCAAACCCCTGGCTGAGAACCTGCTCACGCTTGACGGTGATGAGCACAGGGCACTCAGACGGCGTGTGGACTCAGCCTTCAGGCGTGCATCCCTAAGCGAGCTGCAACCCCATATCGAGCAATTTGCGACAACGGCTGTCTCCCAATTACACGCCAATATCAGCGAACATGGTCACGCAGACTTTGTTAAAGACGTTGCACGCACCGTCCCCCAGTGGGTTATCTCTCGCTTGCTGGGTTTGGATCTGTCGTATTCAGACTCAGAGCATCCAGTTAATCACGCGTTATCCACACTGGGTTCAGTACAGGGTGCATCAGGACTGTTCACAGTATTGCCTGCTATCAAACTGATCAGCGCAACACTAAAAACAGAAATTGCCATTCGGCGCCGTGCCCCGCGTGATGATCTACTCAGCCGATTGATCAGCGAACAAGGCGAAGGGAATGCGCTGAACGATGAGCAACTGCTGGCCATGGTGTTTCTTCTCTACGTTGCAGGCCACGAAACAACCACGCATCTGCTGTCAACATCACTGCTATCAGTATTAATCAATCCTGCCATCCACGAACAGATAACCGCGCCTCTTGATGACCACTCGGTTCACGAGTTTGTGCGCTTCAACAGTCCTGTACAAATGACTAAGCCGCGCTTTGTGATCAACGATGTGGTGTTCGCAGGAATTCAGTTGCGACGTGGTGACACTATCGCAGCCCTTGTTGGCGCCGCCAATCAAGACCCTGAAGAATTTGACAAACCTTCACAGTTTACGCTGTCGAACGCCTCCCCAAAGCATCTGGGATTTGGCGCAGGCGTGCATGCTTGCTTCGGGTTGCACCTGGCGTTGCGCGAAACAGCCACGGTTTTGAATAAAGTATTGTTTGAGAATAGAGTGGAACTTGCCAACGTACCAAATCCGTATCAATGGAATAGGCGTCTTGGCTTACGCTCACTCAAACATCTTACTGTTACAAATAGTTAATAGTTACCCATACCAAGACGGCTTGTGCTCGACAGCCAATACGCTGCCAAAAGGCGGCAAGCGTTTTATGCTGGTTGGGCTAGCTTTGCGCCAATGTTTCTGGCAACAGGAGCAACAGAGGCTCTGCCTCCGGTCATGATTGATGCCAGCGGTGGATAGACCTTGGCGGCCATGTTGACTATCACCATAACCGCCAACATGGACAGCATTGGAGCGCCAATGAACCAGATAAAGTATGCGTAGGATTCTGTGCCCCCTAAAATCGGCGACCACAAACCATTGAACAGGAGTGTGAGAAACAGAAAATGACTGCAAAAGGCGGCAAACAAATAGGGGCTGAATAACGCCACGTAACGCCCTAGGCTACCCTGAAGCATCAGCGGTAGCAGGCACCAGATGGCAAGCGAACCCGACAACCTACTCAACGGGTAGAGCACTGATTCCTTCAACGATATATTGAAGAACGAAAGGTAACTTTCTACCGGACCCAGCAAACCTGCGTTCGTCCAGATGATTAGCACAGCAAACACGGTTGTCAGCGCCAGAAATAACGCCCAGTGCTCATCCAGTTTATCCAGACGCGTGCCTCTAAGCGATAACAGCATGCCGACAGAAAACCCGAGAATGACCAGCGGGCGCAAAATGATGTACAGATGCCCGGAATGATCAACCAGATAGAAAACAATAAACGTAACTACCATGACGCGCGGCGCGTGTCGAAGAGCAAACAGCAACAACGGGCTTAGCAAGACACACACGAATAGATCGCGCAGAAAGCCTAGGTGCATTGTGGGCCCATACGGTGCGTCAGTTAAGAACAACACAAAGTTTAGCTTTTCGATCCAACTGGACGAAGCTGCGTCAAATGTGGCATTCACTTGGCCCGAAAGAACATAAACGAAACAGGTAAGCGACGCCCAGCACACCATAGGCACAACAACAGACAAAAACCGCCTATGGTAAAGGTTGCTTACCGATGAGTTCGCACGCAACAGCGTAGTGGCCGCCAGATACCCTGAGACAACACTCAGCAGCGCCGCACTGGCCCGTCCGGGCCCCTCTATAAGAAATGCCTCAAACCAGTGATCCAGCCGCGTAGGGGTGAGCACAGCAATGGATTCAATGGCGTCCTGCCCACCAGGGACATGCACATACATCATCAGCATTACGCACACCACGCGCGCAGCGTTGATTCGCTCCCGCATGCTCGGGTCGACCGGTGCCATTGCTCTTGTAAAGCTTGCTGTCACGAGAATACGTTTTTGCCATTGGGCATTTGCGAGTAGCCCAGTATAGTGATGCTATCGGATCCGAACATGACGACTCGGTGAATAAGGTTGAATTAGCGATGACAACCTGGCAATTGACGACAATTATGAGATTCCTGTAATGAACGAACAGGCCGCACAACCGGCAATTCCACCGCTCACACACCACGACATAATTCGACGCGCCGCGCCGCTTACACGCCACGGATTGAAAGTCAACCTGCCAGCCTGCGATAAAGCTGCACGATACATCGAGTTCATTGCACAAGATGTCGATGATTTGGCCAAGATAATACACACACTGGAAGTCGACACGGATGACAAACTGTTACTAAGACGCCTCCTCATACACCCCACAGGGTTAGTCAGCTCACTGAGTGCTGTTACGACAGACCTTGACACCGCCTTCGACGTATTCCAAAAATTTCCGCTGACTCGCCAGATGGTGGTAACAAGCAGTAATGTAACAGCCTATAGCTACATCCTTGAGCAAGAGTACCGTGGCGACATCACCACCGCTGTTGTCTTGCTGCGTTTTGCCTGCGCAAACATTGGTGACATGGAACTGCGCATAGATACGAGCACTGGCGGCGGGATGCCAGCCGATGTTCGTTTGTCCTGGCAAGGACTGAGCGCGCCCTACTTGCCTGAGGCTCTGGCAGATGGCAACGACATACCACTGGACCATAGAGCAGCCCGTAAGGAGAGACTTGCAGCCTTGAACGCACCCACGGGTGTAAACAAAGCCACTAGATCAAAAATCCCCGACGACATACTCGCCATACTGGGCCAGCAATGGCGCCCGCTACGCTTTCAAGGTGATCATTGGAAAGGCGTGCTGCGCCAGCTAAGCACTCAGGAAAAAAGAACAAAACGCGCAGAGCGTTTTATAGGAGAGGCTGTGCAACACCTGGCAGAGACCTTTGCCAAGTCATCAGATCAGTACCACGCGATGCACAGCAAAGCCCGTTGGCAGGTGTATTTACGACGCCTGCAACCTGTCATGGTGTTTGTCGGCATTCTTGCACTCATGCCCATCAGCTGGTTTTTTGTATCCAGTGGGACGGTCAGTATTCATCCCCTTGCGCTGGGCCTTACCCCACTGCTCATGGTAGGCGTTGTTGTACTGACAGCACGTGAAATCCCTGTTATGGAAATCCCCCCTACCCCCAAAATTCTAGCGGCAGATGCCTGGAAGCCAGCACAGCACCATCAAGAGTCAGATACCGCAACCCAGTCAACAACAGTAGACGCACCATGAACTCCTCTGCACTGAACATCCCACCTGTTGCTGTAAACACTCTCAAAGAAGCGCTGCTTGCGCAGTTTCTAGACCCTACGCTTCGTTCTCGAGCCACCATGCTTTGGGGCACGCGTGGCGTGGGTAAGTCATCCGTGGTCCGGCAAGTGGCATTAGAGGCCTCTGTGCCGTTAATCGACCTACGTCTTACCACTATTGAACCTGTTGATTTAAGAGGTGCACTGTTCGCCGACGATGAGTTGAAAAAAACAGTCTGGTTTCCCCCTGAGTTTCTGCCCACACCTGATCAACCGCAAGGCATCCTGTTTCTGGATGAGCTAACAGCTGCTGATCAACGACTTCAAACATCAGCATACTCACTGATACTGGACAGACGTGTGGGCGACTACCAGTTGCCTGACGGCTGGATGATCATTGCTGCCGGCAATGCAGCTTTTCATGGCGCTGTAAGTTATGACATGGGCACAGCCCTTGCCGATCGGCTTTTTCACTTTCATGTACAAAGCGTTATCGAGGCTTTCCTTGACTACGCATTGAGTCATAACTTTGCCCCCGAGGTTATGGCGTTTTTGCAAATTCGCCCGGATAAGCTTGACGATACCGCTCAGCAACTGGCGCAGGATCATCTAACTGGAGCCAGCCCACGAGGCTGGGAAGATGTCTCTCGCGTTTTAACATCGACTCTGCAAGAAGCACAAAAACAACTGTTTATTCAGGCAAGGATTGGCGCTGCTAATGCGGCTGAATTTCTGTCAGTGATTCGCGAGATTCAAGCGGGCAGTAATGTGGTGGCACTTATGAATGCTGAAAAGGGGGACGCCACCACAGCGCTTCTGCCAAGCTCACTGGACGCACTGTATGGTTTGGTGTACGCACTAGCATCAGCCGCTAATGAGGGTACAAAAGTAAATCGTATTATTGAGATCGTAGAGCAGTTCCCTGACATGCAAGGCAACTTACCCACGCGCGAATCACAAACGCTGGCGATGGAACTCATTCTGCGAAAAGCACTGGAGGCAGGCGTTGAGGATGAGGTAGTTAACAGTGCTGCATGGATTCGCTACAACGCACAACTGTAATGAGTACACCGACTGCACCCAAAGCTTTTAAGTATCAGCTTGATGCTTCCGGCCACAGAGGCACGCGTGCTATTCAGCGACTGGTGGAGTATGCACCCGCCAGTGGCGGCCTTGCATTATGGATGCAACATCGAAATGTTGAGAGTGAACCTGCCGGCATACAATTCAAAAATACTGATAACAGAGTAAGTCGAAAGCCATGGATCATCGGCAATGATGGAAGCACCCTGTACTACGGCCCTGCATTTGTTCAACGATCACTGGAAGAACAAACCGGCCTGGTGGCTCATCAAGTTCTGCATGTAGCGCTAAGACATGTAGATCGTGAACAACAATTAAGAAAGAGACTGGGGGATATTGATGCAGAACTTTTTGCCGTCTGTGCTGATGCCATTGTTAACGCGTCTTTGTCACACCTTGGATGGCTGAGCCTGCCAAAGGGTAGTGTACTGCTGGATACCTTATTACTGCACGTGCTGGGTATAGAACAATCAGTGGATGTTGCCTTGCATCAATGGGATACCGAACAGCTATATCGCGCCATAGACGATCGCCAACAGAAGCAAGGCAGTGGTGGCTCTCAACAAAAGCGATCAGGGGGAAAGTCTGGTGGAGAGTCAAGCGACAAGAGCGGCACCACACAGGGACAGTCTTTACAGCAGGATGACAATAAGCAAATGGCCGAATCTGCCAAGTCGTCATCTGTGCAAGACATGAGGGCATCATCGAATAATGCCGTATCTCAAGGTGGCACAGCACAAAGCACTGGCACCCCTGATGTGAGCTACAAAGATGGCCCCAAAGCGCACGCGGCCCGGCAACTGGCAGCCACCATCATTCGCGACCTTATTCCTGCACCTTCCGAATCACCTGAAACACAAGCAGCACAGTCACAACAATGGGCAGAGCGGCTACTGCGTGCTCATGCGTCTGACAGCGATCAATCATTCATGCGGCAACTGCTGGCGGATAACGTTACGCAGGCAACGCCCTGGGAGCAGATTCTGCGCACGCGCTTGCAACGCGCATTGAGCATGCAACCTGACATCAACTGGTCACGCCCAAACCGCAGCTGGCTGGCTAACCGTGGAAGAACCTCTTCGGGTAAGCGCTTACCGTGGCAGCCAGGCACAAGCTACAGCCGCACCGCCCCTCGGCTGTGCATTCTTGTGGATGTATCAGGCTCAGTAGATGACAAGGTGATGCAGCGCTTTGCCAATGAAGTGGACAGGATAGTCAGAACATTTCGCACCGATGCATTGCTGATCGTGGGTGATGATAAAGTCCGCGAGCAACACCCGCTTAAGCAGGGTGTGTCGGAACTTCGTTCAATACAATTTAACGGCGGCGGTGCAACAGATTTTGCACCCTTGATTAATGCTGCCAGCATATTCAAACCCGACATTGGTGTGTATCTGACTGACTTGGAAGGCCCCGCTGGAGATGCACCTGCCTGGCCTATTGTCTGGGCCGTACCGGTTGAAGCCAACGCTCAGCCGGTGCCTTTTGGGCAGCGGATTATTTTGGACTAGAGATAGTAGGCTGGACGATTCATGAAAGCATTGCGCTTTTCATTAGTCGTCCAGCCTGGGAATCTAAAGAGACTTATGCATTGCTAAGGTTTAAACGCCTTTTCTGCCACTCCGGCCATAGCTCAACCAGCAGCATGGAGGCAAAAATCAGCACACACCCGCCTACGCCAATCAATCCAATACGCTCACTGAGCCACAGGAATGCAAACAGCGCGGCAAAGGGTGCTTCGGATGACAGAAAGATAGCTGCCTGAGGAGCGGTTGTGTAGCGCTGGCCGATAACCTGCAGCGTGAACGCAACACCACTGGCGAACACACCGGTGTACAGAATCTGTGGCGCCGCATTGAGGATGCCACTCCACGTGTTTGACTCAATGATAAGCGCAACAGGCAAAGCCGATAATGCGGTGACCAGAAATTGGGTAAATGACAACGCCAACGGACGATTAGACTGCCCCACAAAGTGGGCGATCATGACCACTTGTAGCGACCAGAATACCGCGCTGAATATCGTCAAAATATCCCCGATTACCAGCGCACCCAAATCTCCCCCGGACAACAGGTAGATGCCCGTCAGGGCCAAGGCTGCGGCAGGCCAGATAACCGGATGCGGCATGCTACGAAAAATAGCCACACTTAAGAGCGGTGTGAATACAACATACAGGCCTGTGAGAAAACCCGAGTTAGTGACACTCGTTGAAAGTAACCCGACTTGCTGACACGCCATGCCAGCGAACAGCGCAAGCCCTATGAGGGAAAATTTGCCGATATCGCGCATCGTTAGCGTGGCGCCATCTCCGACTGGCTTGTCTGTACCCTGCGGCGCTGTCATGGATAACTGACTGCGCACTTTGTTTGATTCCATGATCACAAAAGGCACTACCACGGCGCTTGCCACTAGAAACCGAAGGGCTATGAACAGAAACGGCCCCACGTCTTCCATGGCGGTGGATTGAGCAATAAAACCCATTCCCCAGATAGCGCCTGCCACCAATAGAATGGCGTTGGCTTGTAGTCGATTCATGGTGTGTTCACGTAATAAGGTGCAGCTAACAGTGCGCAACTGCATTGGATCGGCGGTAGGGTACCATTTGCCGTATCAAGCCAGATACTCCTGCGCATCACATGACTAACCCTTACCCCAGCTATACGCATCACACTTCTAATACCAACAAACTCCAATGCCCCTTAGCCGCTTATCACCTCGAAGCTCACAAACTGCCCCTGTCCGCCAAAAAGCGTCTGCAAAGCCGCGCGGTGACGCTCAGCGGCACCTGCAACTGTGGGCAGCCATTCGTAAAACCCAGGAAGAGCTGAACCTGTGGCAGGCACAGGTTGATCAGGTAGACGCCTTATTCAACGAGCACATTGTGCCCCGAGAACGTGAGCTGACAGGTGTGGTGGGGGACGTGACTGAACTGCTCATCGAGCACTTTGCAGCCGACTCACTGGGCATCGCCGAACAATCGCTATTGGGCCTGTGGGTTACCGATAATCTCAACTCACTAAAAGACCATCCATTTGGTGACTCACAACGCACACAGGAGCTCAGCCAGGCATGGCTGGAATTACTGAACAATGATGGCGCCGTAGAGAATCAATTAGCCCGATTGGCGCGCCAGCATAATTTAAGCCCTGGCGACAAACAACAGCCTGACTTTGCCAATACCGGTGAGTATGAAGACGAACCAGACGGTGACGATGATGATGAACCCCTGTTCGATTTTGGCATGCACAAAAAAGCGAGTGACACGCCGCAGGCAAACACTGAAAAAGTAGTCGAGCCAGAGAATGTAGATGTGGACGATGGTGACGAATCCGATGCTGATGAGGAGCCAAGCCCCGCTTCGGTGGCCGACACCATAAATTCCCTGGAAGACAAACTATCCGTAGAACGCCTGTTCAGACAACTTGCCAAAGTGCTGCACCCAGATAGAGAACAGGATGAGCAAGCAAAGGCTGCCAAACATGTACTCATGAGCCAATGCCTGAAAGCACGGAAAGAGAACGACATAAACACCCTCCTCACCCTCTACTGCGAGCACGTCGGCGAGCTGCCTGATGATCTGAACAATAACAGCCACAAAGAACTCATCAACGCACTGCAGCTACAACTCCGCCAGCTTCAAACCGAACTACGACAAAAACGCTTCGGCGACCCACTGCAGGCCATGATAGTGGAGCGTTATGCCTCATCAAGCAATGCTGATTGCGACCGTCGCATACGTAGTCATGCGCAATCTCTGGATGTTGAGATACAGTCTGCTCAGCGCACTCAAGAACAACTGGGTGAGACGGATGGATTGCTGGATGCGCTGGTGGATCGTCGTGCTGTGGAGCAGGATAGGATGGCTATTGATGAGATGACAGGTTTGTCGTGATGTGGGTGCTCTAAC
>JALZVU010000134.1 GCA_023301795.1 Granulosicoccus sp. | reverse complement strand
GCCATGCCCAAGTCAGCCTTTTCGGCAAATAGTCAATCCAAGGTGGCGGCTATGGCAATCGCTGCTGATCTTCTGTCAGTGTCTGCACCGGCTGCACAGTACGGCAATATTTGCTGGAGCCTTATCGCCATGGATCATGGTGTGAAAGTGGGTGCTAGCTATGCACCTGCTGATGATGGTTCGATTGAATCCACTTCAACATTCGTCAGTCAGATTGATGAAGATGACAAGGTTCGTAGTACCACCTATGAGCAATCCATCGCGTGGTATACATCTATCATTACTGATATGTTCGGGTAGCGTCAGTCACTGATATGCCAACGCTGGATTCTTTATTCTCTGAGCCTGTGTTGTGGGCTATCCTGGCGTTAGCGTCATTTTTTATTGGTTTGTCTAAAGGTGGCCTGCCAGGTGTTGGCATGCTTAGCGTGCCAGTACTGTCGCTGGTCATGTCGCCAATCAATGCTGCTGTTCTGTTGTTACCTATCTACATTCTTTCCGACACGGTGGGTGTCTGGCTGTATCGCAAGGAATTCAGCCGAAAAAACCTCAAAGTACTGTTTCCTGCAGGATGTTTAGGTGTTGGAGTCGGTTGGGCTACTGCATCTCTGGTGTCAGACACGATGGTTTCACTATTGATTGGTGTTATGGGCGTGCTGTTTTGCCTGAATGTCTGGTTAGGCAAAAGTCATCTTGACTCGCCCAAGGAGCCAACGTTGTTACGTGGTGTGTTCTGGGGAACAGTATCCGGGTTTACCAGTTTTGTCTCGCATGCAGGCTCGCCGCCTTATCAAATCTATGTGCTGCCTCAAAAGCTGTCAAAGATGGTGTTTGCTGGCACCACGACGATCCTGTTTGCAGGCATAAACCTTGCGAAAGTTGTTCCTTACGCCAGTTTGCATCCGTACTCGCTCGCCACGCTGAGTGTAGGCCTTGTGTTGTTGCCGGCGGCGGTATTGGGGACGTTTGCAGGACGTGTTGTGGTTAAAAAATTACCAGAAACGAAATTTTTTCTGGTAGTGCAAATTGCGTTGTTTGTGATCTGTACAAGGTTGATTGTCGGTGTGGTGGCGAACTGGTGAGCCTGTAGGGATTCTTGCGATCCCTCCACTGAAAACACGCACCTCGTCATTATTTTTAGACAGTACCTGTGTACGTTTCAGTATTTTCTGGTAATCGCACCCAGTAACATTGCAATTGAGTGTAATTGGGAATATAGTCCCAATCACTATCGGGAGGGAATACCTATGAAACACTTTACCCACGGCGGCAAAGCCGGCTTGCTTGTTGTTGCAACAGCGTTGACACCATCACTCAGCACGGCTTGCGGTGGTTTTTTCTGCACAACAGTGCCGATCAACCAGGCTGCAGAGCAAATTGTTTTCAGTCAGCAGGGCGATCAGGTAAGCGCCATGGTGCGTATCGTTTATTCAGGCAATGCCGAGGATTTTAGCTGGGTGGTCCCTGTGCCTGACACTCCTGAAATTTCCTTGGGTGCCAATGCTACCTTTGCAGACCTCGACTTTGCCACTCGCCCGCAATTCCAGTTGCGACAGCAAGGTGATGTCTGCGAGGCTGATCAACCGATTTTCTTTCCCGCTAACTCGGCGGCTGAAGAGGCTGCAGATTCAGGTGGCGCTGGTGTTACGATTGAAGAAGAACTAACGGTAGGACCGTTTGATATTGACATTGTCAGTAGTGACAACGCCGATGACATGTCGATCTGGTTACAGGATAACGGCTACCTGTTAACAGACAGTGGACGTGCCCTCATCGAGCCGTACGTGTTGGCTGGAATGAAATTTGTTGCCTTGAAACTAAAGAGTGGCGAATCAAGCGGCAGCATTCAACCATTGATCATGAAGTACCCGAGTGAGAAGCCGATGGTGCCCATCCGGCTGACCGCGGTTGCCGCTGAGGATGATATGGGTGTGCTGGTATGGGTGGTTAACAATACAAGGGCGATCCCTGAAAACTACCAACATGTTGTTCCTAATTACACACGCCTGGATTGGTATTCAGGGACAACTAATGCCTACGCAAGCTACCAGACACTTGTTACCGACGCGATGAATGAGGCAGGCGGACAAGGCTTTGCTACCGATTATGCAGGCCCATTGAGTGACGCTATCCACTCGTCGTTAACGAGTGCTGATATTGTTGAAGAGAATCTGGTGCAGCTGGATGCCATTCCCGACAATGCTCGATATGTGGCCAATAGTCTTTTCCTGACAACTGATCCGGCTGGCGCGGTTGCCAGTTTGCGCTCAATCTTACCCCTGCCTGATGGGTTTGATACCAACCTGTACTTTGATGAGAATCAGCTAACGGCGGTATTTACCCCTGATGAGCTTCGACAGGCGCGCATTGATGTGAGAGCGTCGATAGTGAGCCGTGAGCTTGAACCCATTAACAATAGCGTTGAATTACTGCCGCAAGGTTCCTATCTGACGCGTCTTTTCACCACGCTATCTGCCGATGAGATGACGCTTGATCCCACGTTCAATTACAACGCAACGATGCCAGATCAACCTCGACTACGTGAGGCAATGCTGGATGCCAGTTGTGACAACGACGTCTCGCAGTGGAGCCTGACCTTGGGTGAAGGCACTGGACGTGAGGGGCAAAAAGTACTGGAAGTTACCGGACAGCCAATACCGGGATTTTCATTGCCACAGCCTGTCATTGATCAACCAGCAGCATTTCAAAGGCAGCTTACCTCTGCCGATGCTGAGCCTGAGTTGCTGTTTGAAGCTAATGTAGGCGTACTGCAAATTGCCGCCGACGGTGGGGTTGTGGATACGGTGGATCTGGTAGATGTGGTGGCTACGGATGATAATGACGACGGTGGATTCCTCGGTGCCAGTGGTCTGTTCTGGCTTCTGATAGGCGGTTTCGGTGTGTTGTTTCGCTCAAGCCGGCGCGTCTAGTACATGATCAACAACATTCTTCAGCAACGTTGAAATGTTGTTGTCGAAGTTGTTGTGAGGCAAGCTGCCGCAAAAGGTAATAGAGCCCACCGAGAACACACTGCCACCGTTGGGTGTTTCAAACCAGATCATATCGGCTCGTAACAACTCATCTGCTGGCGGGCCGGGTAGTGTGGTTAGATGGGTTAGCATCTCCTCGGGTACCAGAATGAAATCATTGCTGTGATCTCTGGAGCTTGCCAGTATCACAGCGTTGCCAGGGGTTCCCAGTTGACGGTCTGCGCGGTCCAGTTCAAAGCCTGCGGCACCAGCGCCGCACAGCCCAAAGTTGCCAATGATGTCTTCATCGATTCCGTCGAACACCCAGGCGTACTGCTCATCGGTATTTGTGCGTTGATAGTAGGACCCGTTAAATTGTCCTTGAGCGGAAAACCCCAAGCCACATAGTGCCTGTGGTGGTCGTCCATTGCGTCGCCACAGGCCTCCGTACTGACCGTCGAAAGCCTGATAATACTCACCAGGCTCTGCAGCCCACGCTCTGATACCGGCCTCTGCACGGCGGATTTCCAGCGTTTCTGGATGCTCCGGATGCACGCCAATGCGCCAATAGAATCCATTGCCTCCTAGATAGCTCAAGTGTCCGCCGGTGTCGCGAAACACTTGCAAGGCATCCAGCGTTTGTGCCGTGTGATATTCGGGGTGCGATCCGGTTAGCAGCATGTCGTAGGCGGCAATTGCAGCCGTGCCTTCATCGTGCAGCTCGCGATCGGTAATGATGTCGAAATCCAGGTTCATAGCATCAAGCCAGGCTAGAAGATGGCTATCCGCCTGAAAGTGCCTCAAGCCTGAACAGGTGGTATCACCAAAGGTAATGTATCCGGGGCGTAAGTTAAACAAGGGGCGCAGGTGAGAGGCATGGCAGATGCCACTGCCATCGCTGTGATTGTTATAGGTGGATAAGCCGTAGCCTGGATATTGTGCGGGATTATGAGGATAGGCATTCCATGCTTGTACCTTTTCATCCCAGAAGGGTGCCCAGTCAGGGCGCGCGTGATTGCCATAGATTGCGTACGTGAATGTTGATACCAATACGCATAGCTTGCTGCCCGGATTCGATGCTGGGGCGCATACGAAAAAGGGAATGGCGTCGTTGTTCTGACCATCGCTGATGTGCATGATGTACACGCCTGACGGTATGTCGCTAGGTAGCGTGTAGCTAAATGAAGTCTGCCAATTTACATCAACCAGATCATCGTCATGAAAATGAATAGCCGCGTATTGCCGGGGTGCATGTCGCCAGCACATCTCATCACC
>JALZVU010000133.1 GCA_023301795.1 Granulosicoccus sp. | reverse complement strand
CCTTCAGCTGCTTTTGTATCAAAGTACTCAGAATTAGGTACTCTTGCAACACTGTCTGGGTTGAAATCCGTTGGAATACCTAGTTGAATGGGGGCCGCATATAGACTCAATTGAGTACTGGCAGTGGTATCTAATTCAAGTCTGCCATTGTTGATAACAATAGATTTATCTGTCCACGTCATGGCATCAAAATCTAAAGTATTACCCGTATCACTGGATATCGGATTTAACTGGTAGCGACCGTTGGCGACTAATGTCTTTAAACTAGCGTTAGCGCTAAACGTTAAAAATGTTGTGCTTGTTCCAGCTTCGTAAGCCTCAAGACTACGTACATCGCGCAGAATCAGACTCTTTCCGACACTATCGACATCCAAGGCATAGTTACTGTGCTTGGTTGAATAGATAGCATATTTGTCTGTATCGACTTGTACAAACTGAAAAATCGATCGCAGAAGCACATCATTAGTTGCCGTTGTAGTTTCCGCAAGCCCGTTAGAAACTATCAAGTCTGGGCTGATGACCCCACCTGTGTCAGACAGTACAAATATATCATTTGAATTGAACGCGCCAAAAGAGAATCGTGTCAAGTTAACGGGACTTGTCGCAATTTGACTCCAACTGATCGATCGCTCTTTCGCAAGCCTATCTACAATCGGAGCAGGCGTATTGAAGTCGGCGACTAAAGCCTCGCTCGCACCTCGCAACTCTATATCCGCGTAGCCTAAGGAATCTGCTCCAGGCGAACCAGCCACCTCATTCGTGGCGCTATCCGATGCTATGCTTGCACTACTGCATGCGTGCAAAAGGAGCAGCACGCTAAGCGCTGTAATCCGCAACACCGGCTTGCATAACTGAGGATGGTTAACTTGTAGGGTAAATTTTTTCACAGGCTTCCCGCGTCTATGACGATACATGCTAGATCTAAAGAGATGACAGCGACGGCATAGCCTGTTGAATAGACAATCCGGTGACTGTTAGTGTGCTTATGGAACACACGTTCCATTTGATGGTGTCCTTACTTAATAACCAATCGGCACAATACAGTATTGTCTGTTTCCAGATCAGATCCCCAGATCAATTTAGCATCGCTATCCCAAGAGATACGGTCATACCCATCTTTAGGGCTCACTGAACTTTCACTATGCTCAGTAGCCGGCAACCACTCAGATGCATCAAAGCTGGCGGTATCCCAATTATCAGGCTCTTCAGTCAATTCAAATCCGCAATAGCCTTGTCCAGCGACTGGGTTAGGTTCTTCAGCACATGATTTATCAAGCGGTGCCCGGTGCGCTACCAGACACACCCACCCTTCATTTGATACAGCGATTGTTTCTCCACTTGGGTCCTTGATTTGGAGGATAACGCCGCCGTCACCCATCTGTTGCTTTTGACTGCCTATATATTCCAGACCGGTATCGTTTTCTTTAAAATCCTTAGCAATCAGCCCAAGTACAAACGGGCGTTGTGCAGTAAACGAAAAGCTTTCGGCGTTAAACGACCGCTCAGTTGTGATCGAGACGCTATCCTCGGCAACTAGCGCGCCATCAACGCTGAGTGAAAACCAGTTGTCGGCCCAAACGTCAGCGGTATATGTCTCAGCTGAGGCTGTTTGAAGGAGCAAGAAAAATGTCGAGGTTACGAGAGTTGAATATTTGATCATTGGTATCTCAGGAGCCGTCACGAATTGTCAAAGTCAATAATTACATTCAACTGTGCAAAATTTAAGGACCGGCTCCCAGCAAAGACCAAATCTGTACTAATTCCCTCTATTTTAACCAGCGACGACTAAATTTCTCATTACTGCGTAGAAACGGCAAATCGTTCCACCAACTCTTGCAGGCTTCTTGACATGTCGGCCAGTACTTCTGCTGCAGCATCTGAATCCTCGATACTCTTGAGCGACTCGGAAGTACTACCGGCAACACTGGCAATTGCAGTGGCTATTTCATTGCTACTCTTAGATGCAATAGTGACGCCTCCAGAGATGCCCTGCGCGGCGGAGGCTTGCTCCGTCACCGATTTGGCAATTTCAGCCTGAATTCCATCAATTCGCTCAATGATTTCGCGAATCACGGTGATATCTGCTACCGCCGTTCCGGTAGTCGATTGAATTACCTTGATTTTGGCAGCGATAACTCCCGTTGCGAGAGCCGTTTCATTGGCAAGCTCTTTGACCTCGTTGGCAACGACTGAAAAGCCTTTACCAGCCTCTCCAGCCCGCGCCGCTTCAATTGTTGCATTCAGGGCCAGCAAGTTAGTCTGTTCAGCAATTGTCGAAATAGTTTTAACTACATCGTCGATGTCCTTGCTACTTTCAGACAACGTGCGAACGGTTTGATCTGTTTTCTGCACTACATCGACTGCCTGCTCTGCAATACCAGCAGCTTGCGATGCATTTCGTGCGATTTCAGCGATAGAGCCATTGAGCTCATCGATACTACGAGCCACACGCTTAACGTTATCGTCCATTTGCTGTGCAAAGTCAGTGGCAGACGTAGCGTTGGCGGCAGTGGTGCGAGCAGATGCATTCATAAACTGATTACGCTTGGACAGCAAGTTCGACGACTCACTCAAGCCAATAGCGGTAGTCTGAATTTGTGAAAGGCTTTGTCGAAATGCAGCTATGAGACTGTTGATACCCGTACCAACTCGATGCATCGCACCCTGCATTCCGTCGAGCCCTATATCGCTACTCAAATCACCATGGGCAGCAGCCGCAACAACGGCGAGCAACTGATCAGCATCCTTTTGTAATTTTTCACCCTGAGCGCGCTCTTGTTCGGCTTGTTGACTAAGCAGGTACTCGCGTTCTACCGCTTCGCTCAAATCGAGCCACTCAAACACCGCCCCCAAATAGATGCCCTCTGCATCCACGATTGAACTTGCACTAACTCGTACCGTGCACTTATCGAGCCTTGCCTCGAGCACAGAATTCTCTATACGTGCACCCAGTGTCGGTAAAGGTAAACCAACTCGTTGATGCAGTTGAAAATATTTTTCAGTGATATCAGAACTGACAGAAAAGGCAGTACCGTCAAAGCTTGTGCCCAGAAAATCGCTGAACAAGCGTTCAGCTGAGCGCGTCATGTAGGCTACTTCACCCTTTTCATCACAAACGACAATATTCGACGTTGCATAGTCCAATGCCTGCTTGACCCTGTTAGTGGTTTGCACAGCCGCTGAGCGCTCTAGTTCTTGATTATCACGAATGTTTGTCCGCATTGCATCCATAGACAGAAGTAGCGTACCAACCTCCCTGGCGGCAGCAGTTGGTAATTGCGCTTCATAGTTGCCACGACCGATTTTCTGCGCGAACGAGATTCCTCCATTCAGGGGTTTTATGACATATATACGCTGCACCAGCCAGAATGTCATCAGCAACATAGCGATTAACATGCCAAAACCTATGGATAGTGTTTGGCTAAGTTTCACACCTGAAGCAAGCGTAGGCTCAAGGTTTTTGACCACCGTCAGGATCCCTCTGACATCATTGAGTTGCCAATCCTTTTTGGGAGAATCAGGATGGTTGTTATGACAATCGACACAAGCCTGTGTTGACATTGTGTCGGCAATAGCAATACGTATACTTCGTGCACCGTTATTATCAAACTGCTCGAACACAGATTGTTCTGCATTTTTTTGCAATGCATTCCAGGCAAGCTTGTCGAAGGTATCAAGCTGGCGGCCTTCTCGATTGGCAAATGGAAAAGGGCTTGTCAATTGGACAGACAACCCTTGCGCAGTTACCTCGTCACTTAAGTCATGTATTAACGTCGTCGGAGTGGGAATTTCGTTAGTAACACCTGCATGCGCGACAGAGGCGACCACCTCGCTGTTACTTCCAAGTGCAGCAATGACATTCTCAGCATAGTACTTTCGTAATATCTTAAACTGCTTAACGGTATCTTCAGCCTTCTTTATCGCATCAGAAACAGCTGTTTCCTCAACGACACGAGGCACATAGATACTGACCGCGACCAAACCGGCAACAGCTAACGGTACGATAAACAATGCAAAGCGGAAGAACAATGATTGCGAACGTGAAACATCCATAGTCAGATCAACATCTACCGTTTAATGTACTGTCGCCACAGCCACAAAGCCTGTCACTAAAGTTAGCCAAGGGCGTCCATGTCAAGGTTTATGGGCAGACAACCGTAGAACTTAATTACATAACCGTGCCATGCGCTAGCTTTCAATGACTCGCACAAGCTTATCTCAAACTACAATAAGCGCCGCGCCGCTGGGGGTCACGTCACTAGCCTGCTCAAGAAGCATGTGCGCCCAGCCTAGTATGGTCGATGGCTAATGCACAAAGCGGCGGCGGGTAGGACACCCACCAAACGATGCCCTCACAGCTTGCATCTTTTCCTGCCCGAATGTGCCTTACCAAACTGCGTTCAAAAAGAATTCAAAGGATATTGAACCGAAACTCGCGCAGCCGGTACCTACGTTCGAATGAGCTAATTCGGTAGCGAATACCTGAATCGGGGTCACCAACACGGTTTCGATTTTTACCTGCGAAATCGAACGGGTGACATTCAACAGATACAGCAACACTTTTTATTGTCAAAACATTCGGAGATAAGAGTTATGGCATCTAAACATGCTTTCAAAAAAACGTACTTGTCAATCGCAGCAGCATTAGTGCTGTCAGGCGGCGCTTCGCTGACAGCCATGGCCCAGGACGGGGCAACCATCATAGGAAACGACCTGAACGCTATTGTTGGCGTCGATGACAACATACGCGACTTTCTATCCGCCAACCGCGGCACCAATGGCGGCGGCGATCAGAGCCTGCAACACGGTGATGCTATATCAGGTACCGAGCAGAATGATATTTTGATTGGGGCATTAGGCATTGATGTCCTGTTTGGCGAAGGTGGCGATGACATCATTATTGGGGGCACTGAAGACTTTAACCCGTTTAACCGCGACCGCGCCTTTGGCGGTGCGGGTGAGGACACCTTTCTCTGGGCGCCAGGTGATGGAAATGATTACTTCGATGGTGGCGACGGGCTGGATGTGGTCATGCTTGGATTGATCGGCGAGCAGAGAGGTGCAGCAGAGGGTTTAGCAGCGTTCTTTGGCGTCAATCCGCCCACAGGTGAAGGTAGCCAGGATTTCGACGGTATATTTATTAGCTCATCATCTGGCTTGCCGCTAATGAATATCGGTGGGGGCCCAGGCTTTTGCGAGGTCGTTGACGGAAGCGGTGGTGCAGCCGAACAAGCTGAGTTGGAGGCACTGGATGTTGATCATCTGGTTCGATTTATCCTTCGTGGACCTGCAGCTGATACCTCAAGCGCTGACACTGGCTTGCGTATCGCGCTGCATATTGAAGACACTGAATACCTTGTTTGTGGTGGTGTAAATCCTGGAGATACTGTGGCGCTGGACCTGAGAACAAGTCCACCTACGCCTATCGATGTCAGTCAGCTGCCTGCGCGCGCTTTCAATCTCCTTTTCACCCCCCCTCCTCGCATCGAACGCCTCAGATAAAACCCTCAAAACACGGAGTAATATTATTATGACTATGAAAAAATCTGCAACATCACGTAATACCCGTAAAGCTCAGTTCGCCATATGCACACTTACCGCGCTGTTGATGGTTGGGTGCAGCAGCTCTAACGATAATGATGACGATCCAATCGTCGAACCACCTGCAGTGCCGGCTGAAGACCCCGAGCCAACTCAGGAGCCAGCACCCATTCAGGAACGCATCGTATTGCAAGGCAATGATCTAAACAATATTGGCAGTCCTTTGTTATCACTCAACCCGCAAGGACCCGGTGGCTCTCCCAATCAGAGTCTGCGCAGCGGTGATATCCTGAATGGTGGACCTGAAGACAATGTGATAATTGGTGGACTCGGTGTTGATGTCATGATCGGCGGTGAGGGCAATGATGTCATGATCGGTGGGACTGAAGATTTTAACAGTAACGTTGATGGTGACGGCAATGGTTCAGACAACCGAGACAGAGCTTTTGGAGGACGCGGTTCTGACCTGTTTATCTGGGCACCGGGCGATGGCAGTGATTTTTACGACGGTGGCGCAGGCGTTGATGTAGTCGCCTTTGGTCTTGTGGGTGAAGAGCGTAACGAAGAATCATCAAGCGATGGAGCACCATTTTTTGGCGTCAGTCCGCCGGGAACTGTTGGCAGCCAGAATTTTGATGGTATTTTTCTTGATCCTGCTACCCGTCTACCAACACTTAATGTTTCAGCCTCACCAGGCTTTTGCACAGTGCTAAGTCAATCAACCAATCCCACAGAATTGACAGCACTCGCACTAGACAACCTTGTACGTTTCAGCTTGCGCGGTGTAGCCAATTCGTTCGACTCACAAACGCAAAACGCTGATGATGGCTTACGAGTGTCCTTGAGTTTGCGTAATGTGGAATACGTTGTTTGCACAATACGCGACGTTGTTGATGGGGCCGGAATCGACAATATAGAAGTCTTAGACATTAGCGGAGACGTTCCTGTCGCGGCATCAATTGCAGCGTTACCAGAGTATATTCAGCAGCTGATTCAGTAGTAGGAGCACGCGCGCCGCCGCAAGGCGGTAGCTTGTCAGTTCGAGAGCCGCAGGAGCCCAGTGTGTCAGTAGCGCCCGCTGGGGCCTGTACTAGGGGTGCCGGATAACCGGCACTCCGATTCAGATCTCCGGGTGGTGAAATTCCAGCTGTTTGAGATTGCACTTTTCCATCCCCGCCCTCTGCATGCCGCAGGTGGTTCCGGGAATTGCAAGTCACATCGAATGTATCGGGATTCTTGAACTGTCGTTAGTCGCTATTGACTGAGGCAAACATCATCATGACATGTGCACCAGCTGGAACAACAACGCCTTTAATGTTGACGTCTCAATTAGCGATGGTGAATTCTATTCGACGATTCTGAGCACGGTTGCGCGCTGTATTATTTACAGCAATAGGTCTGGCTTCCCCATAACCCTTGGCGGTTACTCTGGAAGTGGCAACACCATTGTCGGTCAAATATTTCGCTACGCTTTTAGCACGCAATTCTGACAAAAGTTGATTGTTAATTTCATCTCCAGTCGAATCTGTATGCCCGGATACCTCTAGATTAAACTGAGGGCACCTTTCGGTTACATCGATAACTGCAGTTAACAAGGCGATGCTAGCCGATTCCAGTCTTGCGCTCCCGCTTTTGAAATAAATTTCACCTGTTCGAGAAAGTACCTCCAGGCGATTTGAACACTGTTCCCTGGACATATCACTACTTACCACTGTGGCAGCCGAAGCGGGGTCATCTATCACCGCATCTACGCTTGTGTCTTGAGTTACGTCCTGCCCTGTCTCTATGCTTGCGTCAGCGCT
>JALZVU010000132.1 GCA_023301795.1 Granulosicoccus sp. | reverse complement strand
TACCAACGCTTTGAGCCAACCACCTGGCTCGGTAAGGTATTGGCGCATCCTCTCAATATCATACAAGGCCAGCTGACTACGCTGATGAGGTTCCAATTCTGATTCAAAGCGGCTTAACATTCCAAGCATTCGCCTTATCTGAACGTCTGATGATCCGGTACCAGCAGTAACCTCACTTCGTATGGAGCTCAGCCCAACTTCTATGGCCTTCAGGGTCTGAATTCTGTTTTTTAGTCCTCCTTCGTCCAGACGTAATTGCCGCTGCAACGGTGTTTCAAGACTGCGTTTTTCAACATTCTTCATAACGCCCGTAAGAATATTTAATAGATCCTTGTCACTCGTCAGCTCCAGTTCTTCATCACTCATTGGGTATCGCCTATAGTGCTAATCAATCGCAAGCAGTTAATCAACATGCGCTACTCACCAAGTTGTGCCAATTGCGGGCGCAGGTGCTCCAGCAATGACGGCCCAATTCCAGAGATTTCAATCAGCTCGTCCACATCCCGAAAACCGTCTCTGGCAACACGAAAATCAATGATGGCCGCCGCAAGCGCAGGCCCCACTCCATTTAGTGCTTCGAGTTGTTCTAGATTTGCTGTATTGAGGCTGTCTAGAATGTCCTGTGTATCTGGTACTACTGGATTGGGTGCAATATCATCAGGAATCGGATGATCCTCTGGTATCTGCGCAGGAACAGAGGGAGATGGAACAGCTGGGTTACTTTGGCCACGGGCCATGCCACTAATCTGATCACCAATTTGCTTCATCTGAGCCGCAAGCGCACTGATCTGTCCGCGCAACTCCTGGTTATCCTGCTCCAGTGCATCAAAGTAATC
Source organism: Granulosicoccus sp. (assembly GCA_023301795.1). Classification (GTDB taxonomy): domain Bacteria; phylum Pseudomonadota; class Gammaproteobacteria; order Granulosicoccales; family Granulosicoccaceae; genus Granulosicoccus. Next base: position 1,995 of record JALZVU010000132.1, on the reverse strand, counting down.
GAATACTTCCTGTGTCGCCTCCTCAAGACTGTCATCAACGCGAATATCCCGGCCAAAGCCCATCAGCGCTGGTCGCTCAACATAGGTCACACGGTGCAATACTCGCCACGTTTTATTAGGTTTTCCCAATGCAATTTGACGCAAGGCACGTGCCTCTTCATCGTTGGACATCAACCATTCCGGATCCACTACATCCTTGAAAAATTCATGAAAATGATCGGTGTCGCCCTCAAGATAGAATGACATAAAGCGATAACGATCAACTTTCTCGCCAGGGAAAACCGGATAGTCTTTGCTGTCGGTAATACCTTTGCGCTCTACACGATCAAGCCTTACATTCAATTCAAACGAACTTGTGGAGGAGCGAGACTTTGAAAGTGTCTGACTCATCGACAAGGTTGCCATGGCAGACAACTCGCCCTTGAAGCTTCCAAACTGCGCATTGACATCAAGCCCTAGGGAGGCATTCAGATTGAATGAACCGCCCACGGTATGTTCGATGGTATTGGCAAAGCTCTCCTCTTCAAAGCGAACTCCACCATCAGCATCCCACACATACGTGTTCTGGATATTTCGCTTACCCGCCTTTAATTGCAGATCCTCCATTTTTCGCTGCCAGCTCTTGAACGCGGAAGTGGCTTCGGTTTTCTTGTCGCTATTACTAAAGCGGGTTTCAATATCAGCGACCCTCTTCTTGGACTCTGCTTCCTGCTTTTCCTTGTCTTTCTCAAAGCGCTTTCTCAACTCCTGCTTGCCTTCTTGCGCACGATCACTGTCAGACCTCTCTGCGCCTTCTGCATTAGGAGTAGATGTTGTATCTTGATTCGCCAAATCTGCTAGGCCTCCAGAATCTGCATCGCCAGCGGCGGGGATCTGATCCAGCAGGCCATCACCCAGACCCATCACCTTTTCGGACTCAAATGCTGCGAAGTAGCTTTCACGATCCTTGTCCATACGCTCAATACGATTCTTCAGGGCATAGGCCTGCTTGAGATTAAAATAACTTGCAGAATAGCGAGAGCCGTGTTGTGCGCGCATGGCCGGTACATGCCGATAGAAGCGCTGATCAGCGGCATGACTGCCTATCTGACCATCAAGGCTGCCATTGAGGGTATACGCCGGATTAATCAGGAACGTTATGGTGTTGACATCAGGTGGCATATCTTCAGCGGGCTTGACCTCGTAGGCAACCATACGTCCGGTACGCTTCATCTGCGTGATAAAAACATCAGCCATCCCAGAGACTACCAAGGCATAGCCGACGTTCTTGGGTACAAAACGATTGCCCAAGTGCGGGAACATAGCCTCAGTCTCAAACGAGCCTCGCAGCTCAAGTTGGTCGCGTGAGGTGTGCGTGGAGCGCATGCGAATGTTCGAGCTAGCCTCACGCTTCCAATCGGTATTAGCCGTACCCCGGATACCTACATGCCCCTCGGATACCTTCGTCTCTACAGCGATGCCTGCTGATACACCCCACGCACCGCCCGCAAACACGTTCAGATCCAGACCACCACCAATATCGGTACTGCGATTCCAACTGTATTCAACTTCATCAGACGTCATCAACTCGACACTGGTGGCACCGTCATAGTCGTAATCAATAGTGAGATTCTCCGATGGCACCGGTGGTGCACCCTCGATGTATCCCAATAGTGTTGGCTCAAACTGTGCATTGCCGATCCACTTCAATACCAGTTCCTCTATCCTCTTTCCAGGTAGGAGAGCGACGTGCCCGCTGGCATCTGCAAAACTGTAGAACCTGCGCAACATGGCTCGACGGGCTCCATCCACAACAGGGTTGTTGCCCACTGTGCTGTACTCAGCGCTCACCAGACTCTGACCCGCAACGATAGGTAGATCATCCGTGCGAACCGAGCGCAATGGTGTTTTAACATACTCTGGAGATCGACCCTCTTTCACCAGATTAACAATGTCATCTGCGCCAAACTCATCGTGCAATGGTAGGGCTATTTGTAAATCCAACTCGTCGCCTGT
>JALZVU010000131.1 GCA_023301795.1 Granulosicoccus sp. | reverse complement strand
TGGCACTCTCTCGGGCAAACAGGGTGTCGTGCTGGATGCAGATTTTATCCACGGCCGTGTACAACTGGATATCAATGGGGCCAGCGATCCGCTTTGGGTGTCGTTCAAGCGGATCGGCAACATCTAGCCTGACTATTCACGAAACCACGGGGATTTTCTGTCGGGGACGCCCAGTCGGGGACGCACAGTCCTCGTAACACCTTTTCAGACCCGCAGTTTCAACAATTTAGCGGGCTGATTACCCGACTATTGCACTACTGTGCCCAACCGAGCACCACTGATCCACGCAAAATTCACGCGGGGAGTGTAAGAAGAATAAACTGCCTATTACCACCAAGCCACCACACCAAAATAACTACAGTCACGATACTTTAACAGTGAGACGGCTACCCACTACCGCCCACCTACTGTTTGACGCACCGGCTGCGACCCATCAGCCCAGTCCATCACACATCTGGTACCTGATCAATCTCCACCGCTCAGCCATTGCCCTGGCCGGGCGCCCCTTGCCGGGCGCCCCTACCCGCCTCTTCCTTGCGCAGTACCCATCGACCATCCCTGGCCGGGCGCCCCCGAGTGGCTGATAGAGCTGAAGCAGACGATGGCTTTATTGTCGTCGGATCTATTCACCAAAGCATTGAATTTCCTGAATGATCGAGCAATCGCACCACGCGTTTTTCTTGAAAATCCCGACGTTCTGCGCTTAGGACCTTACAGCGCGGAGATAGTGTCAACTCTATTCCCTGTTTCAGCATGAAAAATATGCAACTTGTTGCGATCAAAACAAAGCGATAGATTCATGCCTCGCGCCACAGGTGTTTCAGGGCTCAACCTGACGATGGTCATAGCGCCAGCTACACGTGCGGAGACCATCGTATCTGACCCAAGAGGCTCAAAGACTTCAACTTGGGTGTGCAAGTCAGCACTTGCAGTGTTGCATGCAAGCAATGCTTCGGGTCGTGCCCCGAGATAGATAGGGGTGCCATCAGGCGCTCCTATACTGGTGAATGATAACTGTACACCATCAATATCGGCGAAGGACCTGCTGTCTGTATGGCGTACCGTTCCCTCAAACATATTCATTTGTGGTGAGCCAATGAACTCTGCCACAAAGCGTGTATTCGGCTTTTCATAGAGTGTTAGAGGAGGTCCTTCTTGAAGAATTCGCCCATCCTTGAGGATCACGACACGGTCAGCCAAGGTTAGCGCCTCCACCTGATCGTGGGTGACGTAGAGCGTTGTGCGCCCCAAGAGACCATGCAGCCGTTTAATTTCAGTGCGCATCTCCACCCGTAGTTTTGCATCTAAATTTGAGAGTGGTTCATCAAATAGAAACGCCGAAGGACGGCGAACAATGGCACGGCCCATGGCAACTCGCTGGCGTTGCCCGCCAGATAGCTCAGCAGGGCGTCTATCTAGAAGTGCCTCAATCTGCAGCATTTTTGCAGCGTCGGCGACTCTGGCCTTGCGGTCAGCAGCATCAGTTTTGCGCATCTTTAAACCAAAACCTATGTTCTGGGCGACAGTCATGTGCGGGTAGAGCGCATAGTCCTGAAACACCATAGCAATATCGCGTGCTCGTGGTTCAACCGTATTAACCACTTTGTCGCCGATGAGCAACCGCCCGCCACTAATGTCTTCAAGGCCTGCAACCATACGTAACAGCGTCGACTTTCCACATCCGGATGGACCTACAAGCGCGACAAATTCACCATCATCGATTGTTAAGTCGATGCCATGGATAGCCTTTACTGCGCCGTAGTTCTTGACAATCTTATCCAGCGTGATCGTTGCCATCCGGTTTGTCCCTATTGTTCGCGGTTGTTGAATTTGAGCTTGCCAGTGCCAGTCATTCATGTATTATCAATAATGATAATGTTATTGATAACGTAGCGCAAGTTTAACAATATGGCCATTGAAGTATTTTCTAAATCGGCGACAACTGCATCAGGACGGGCGGTGTCATCAAAACGATCGTTTGTCATTTACACACAGTTACAGCGAGAAATAGTGCTTGGTGTGCTACCACCACGTTCAGTATTGCTTGAATTAGAGCTGGCCAATAGGTTCGAAGCTAGCCAAGGCACCGTCCGCGAAGCCCTGTTGTTATTGCAGGAGGAAGGATTGGTTCATCGAGTGCCTCATCGTGGAACCACGGTCGCTGACTGTCGCGCCGAAGATGCTGAGGAGCTCGTTCGTTTGCGTCATGATATTGAGTGTAGGAACGTTCGACGTGCGATGGAGCGCAGTGGCTCAGATCTTGTCGACACGATGAGTAATCATGTTTATGCAATGCAGGAGGCTGCAAAGCAAGAAGATGAGTATCTCTTATCGCTGCATGATCGCGCTTTTCACACAGAGCTGTTTGAACGTGCTGATTTACCACCGGTGCAACCAGTACTGGCACGCGCATTGGTGCATGTCCATCGTTTTAAAATTCTGCATTCAGCCAAAAGCCGTGACCTGCCAGAAACTGCGAACAGGCACCTCGTGATTGTGGAGGCATTAAAGGCTGGTGACCCAGATAAGGCAGCTGAAGCCTTATCTCATCACATTATGACTATTGCAGACTTTGGGCCCAGTATTCTGGAGAACAATGAATGACACTCTTGCGTCCATCAGATGACATGCAAATCGTTCTAGATCACTTGATGCGCGAAGATGCAGGCCTGCCCGATCCAAGCCTTTTGACTCCTATAGAAGGCCGTAAACTTTCTGTAAGGAGCAACGAGAGATGGAACAAGAATCCTCCAGAGATGGCGGAGGTTCGTGAGGTCTTTGTTGACGGCTTGGCAGGGCCCATTGCCTGTCGTGTGCTAACGCCAAAGTGCAAACCTCGTGGGACAATATTATTCATACACGGCGGTGGCTGGGCTTATTGCTCAATGGACACCCACGAACGTTGTGCACGTGTATTAGCCAATGAGGCACAGGCAACTGTGGTGTTGTGTGACTACCGTCTTGCACCTGAAAATCCTTATCCGGCGGGGTTGGATGACTGCTCCTCTGTCTGGTCTGCGCTAACGAGTACTTCGGGACCACTGAGTGAGCTGACTGGGCCCTTTGCGGTATCCGGTGATAGCGCCGGTGCTAACCTGGCCATGGCGCTGCTGTTAGGCCGGTTCACTAAACCCGATTGCGCGCTATTGTTCTATGGCGTTTACGAAGCTGACTTTAACTCACCTTCTTATATCGAATGTGAACACGGACCCGGACTGACGCGGGCAAAAATGATGCGCTACTGGGATTGGTATGCTGCGCAAGGTGTGCGTTCGGATCCACAGGTGAGCCCCTTATTGGCAGAAGATGCAGCTCTTATGGCGTTGCCGCCGCTCTATCTAAATGCCGCAGAACTTGACCCATTACGCTCAGATTCAGAGCGCCTGTACGCCCGGTTATCGGGTTTGGGTCGCAACGATCAATTTCGCATTCACCGCGGAGTTGTCCATGGCTTCATGCAAATGACTCTCATGCTTGAGGAGGCGTGTCTGGCTCTTGCAGATGCTGGAGCCGCATTCCGCTCTTTTACCGATGAAGCGGATTAAAGAAAAAAATATAGCTCACTAACAGGAGTAATCATAATGAATAAACGGAAAACGACCATTGCACTCGCAACAGCTCTGGCGACGAGTATGTCAATGGCCAGCACTGTGCAGGCCGAGACCGTGAATTTCTGGTATCACTTCGACAACGCTGATAACCCCATGTCAACGCTTGTCGATAAATTTGAAAAAGAAAACCCCGGCATCACTATTAACGCCGAAAACGTGCCTTGGAATAGCTATTACGATCAGCTGTATACATCCATAGTCGCTAGCACTGGCCCAGACGTGGCATTGGTAAAATTAAATGCGCAACCTCGATTGATAGAAATGGGCGCACTTGAACCTCTGGACGCTTGGCTGGATGCTTGGGATGGCACATCTGAAATTCAAGATAACTTGCTGGAGCTTACGTCGGCGGCTGATGGAAGCCAATATTATTTGCCGGTTCAATACGTTGCTCTTTATCTTTACTACCGTGCGGATATGTTCGCGGAGTTAGAGCTCACTCCACCTACAACGTGTGACGAATTTCGTGATGCTGCAATGGCGTTAACACGTGACACCGACGGCGATGGACAAATGGATGTATACGGTTTCGGGTTCCGCGGTGGTAAGGGCGGACACGATCACTGGGCAAGTTTGACACTAGCACGTGAAGGTGTTGGTTTCGGTGCTGGTGAACTGACATCTGAAGGTGGTGTAGCAGGTACACAGTTTGTGCTTGATTTGTTTCAAAAAGATAAAGTCTTTCCGCCATCTGCACCAAACGACGGATTTAAAGAAGTCATCGGTGCATTTCAGAACGGGACCACCGCTATGACCATTCACCATATTGGATCTTCTGCCGGCATGGTTGAAGCCTTGGGTGACAAGGTTTCCGCTGTTCCTGTTCCAGAATGTGGTGGCGGACACTGGACTGCTTTCGGTGATGAAAGCACGGCAGTTTTTTCAGCGGCGCAAGATAAGGAAGCTGCCTGGAAGTGGGCCAGCTTCTTATCCAGTGCGGGTAACAACGCTGAATTCAACAAAGCTACTGGCCAGCTGCCTGTGACCAAGTCAGACAGTGCAAGCTGGGATACCCATGAGCAACGCTTTGTTGATGCAACAGTGAATTCACTGCCTTTTGCGCAGTTGCTGCCTAACACTACTGAGACAGCAGATTTTACGAACACAGTCTGGCCTATCGCTATGCAACGTGCTTTGATCGGAGAGATTTCAGCGGCTGATATGAACGCTGAAATTGACGCTTTATACAACGATTGATCACTATCGGCGGGCCAATTACTGGCCCGCCAACACCTCTAGCTGGAAAATATTATGTCTGACACAACTGCGCATCAGATGCCGTTGTCACGGCGAATTTTGCCTATAGTCATGCTAAGCCCTGCTGTGCTTGTGACCCTTGCTATCGTGTTTATTCCGATGGTGCAAGCACTTTGGATGAGCTTCCACGACTATGTGTTGTTTCGGCCTAATAATTTTGATTGGGTTGGATTAAAAAACTATATCACTGCCGTGAACGATCCTGTTTTCTGGACATCACTACGTCAGACAGCGATTTGGATCGCGATAACCGTACCCGCGCAGATGTTGTTAGGTCTGGTCACAGCACTGCTACTTAATCAAACCTTCCCATGGCGAGGGCTTGCACGGGCTCTTGTGATTATTCCTTGGGCGCTACCGTCTGTCGTTATCGCGCTTATGTGGGTTTGGATTTACGACTCGAACTATGGCGTTTTGAACGATCTATTGTTACGTCTCGACCTTATTAAATCGTCCATCCCTTGGCTTGCTGATCCCGATACTGCGTTGTATGCGATCATTTTGACGTTGACTTGGCAAGGGTTTCCGTTTTTCGCAGTAATGATTCTTGCTGGGCTGCAGTCTATTCCTAGCAGCTACTATGAAGCCGCATCTATTGATGGTGCATCACCTTTACGCCAGTTTCTACACATTACTTTGCCAGGTTTAAGTGGTGTACTAATGACTGCAACGTTGCTGCGAGTTATCTGGGTCGCCAATTCCATTGATGTTATCTATGTCATGACAGGTGGCGGGCCGGGTTATTCATCTTATACGCTGCCACTTTATGCCTTTGTTGAGGCACGCACTGGTCTGAACTATGGTTACGGCTCAGCGCTAGCAGTTTGCTTCACCATCATGCTACTGGGTTTTGTGGTTCTTTATCTTCGTCGTGCAGGAAAAAACATCACATGATGGTTCGTAACCAATCAAAGGTCAGGCGGGTTCTGACTGTTGATTTGCCCATGGCGTTAATACTGCTGTTCACTCTATCACCCTATATCTGGATGGCATTGACGTCTGTTACGCAAGAGAGCAAGTTGTTTACAGAAGGGCCATCCATTGTCGGTGCAACGTTAGAAAACTACACCCGTCTATTTTCAACGATAGGTTTCGGCGCTAACTTGCTGGATAGTTTTATCGTAGCAGGTGGGACTGTCGTTTTTGGCCTTGGGCTGTCTGTACCCGCGGCATACGCTTTCTCTCGTTTTAGGTTTAAAGGCAGGCGACTACTGATGTTGCAGTTTTTGCTGATTAATATGTTTCCGCTGGTACTACTGATTCTGCCGCTGTTTATCCTAATGAAAACACTAGGCTTAGTGGACACCTATATTGCATTAATTATTGCAAATTCAACCGTCGCCATTCCGTTTTCAGTCTGGATGATGAAAAGCTATATGGATGGTATTCCAAGATCGCTCGACGAGGCGGCAATGACAGATGGTTGTACCCGTTTTGGATCGATGTATCGTGTGGTATTACCACTGTGCGTACCAGGAATAATTGCCACGGGTGTCTATATCTTCATTACCGCCTGGAATGAATACTTATACGCGTTGACCCTGGGCGGGCGACAAGTAAAACCGATCACCGTGGCGATACAGACACTGATCGGTGAATATCAAGTTGAATGGGGACTGTTGACGTCAGGGGGCATTGTTGGCGCTATGCCCGCAACACTTCTGTTCCTCCTCATACAGAAACGCCTCATCGCAGGCATGACCCAAGGTGCGGTCAAAGGGTAACTAAAAATAATAATGAAAAATCCAATTGGTATAATTTCAATGCAGTTCGTTCGCCCATTTACTGGCGCGCACTTACACTTGTTTAAAGATATCAAGGCAATGGGCTTTGACTTTATTGAATTGCTGGTACCTGAACCTGAAGACGGTATTGATCTGAAGGAAGCCAGATTAGCACTGGCGGAGGCAGGGCTCGGTGTCGTTCTTGCCGCAAGGGTCAATGCACAAAGATCAATCTCATCTGAGGATCCTGTTGCTAGGCAAGGTGGGCTTGATTATCTGAAAACCTGTATCGATTCAGCGGAGGCTATAGGGGCAACTATCATTGGAGGTCCGCTCTACGGCGAACCCATGGTATTTGCGTCTCGTCCGCCACTACCACGTAGTGATGATGAAATGAAGGCACGCGCGGATCGTATGATTTCAGGACTAGCTGAGGTTGCGCCTCTAGCGCGAGCTGCAAAACAGGTATTCGGGTTGGAGCCGCTAAATCGTTTTGAAACCGACATGCTAAACACAACGATACAAGGCATCGCTGTTGTCGATGCGGTAAGTGACGCAGGTCTTGGGTTAATGCTCGATACATTCCATATGAATATGGAAGACCAGTCTATACCTGATGCGATTCGACTAGCGGGTTCTCGTACGGTTCATTTTCAAGCCAACGAAAACCATCGTGGCTTTCCGGGCACTGGCAATATGGATTGGCCTGCCATTATGCGTGCACTACATGAAATCAACTATGCTGGGCCGTTATCTCTAGAGCCTTTCCGAAGGGATGATCAACGTATTGCACTACCTATTGCTCAATGGCGTGCACCTGCTGAGGATGAAACCAGTAAATTGATAGCGGGTCGATCACTCATACGTTCATCTTTAGAGCTTGCGAGATTTACACAATGACATTGAATATAGGATGGGTCGGGTGTGGTCGACATGCCACTTGGATGCTGTTGCCGCAAATTGCACGTACGGGCATGCGTGTAGTCGCCCTCTGCGATCGTGATGAAAGCGCACTAGCGACCACTGCTGGTCACTACGGGGTTGATCAGACTTATACTGATTGGCGCGCGATGCTAGAACAGCCTGGATTAGATGCTATCTGCATGGCCGTCGGACCTGAGGTGCATCATGCTGTGACGCTAGCAGCTCTTGATAAAGGTTTACCGGTATTTATGGAAAAGCCACCAGCTGCTAATCATGCACAATCACTTGAACTGCTGGAGGCATCAAAACGTACTGGTGTTTCGGTTTATTTGGGGTTTATGAAGCGCTATTCGACCGGAAACAGAATTGCCCAGAACATACTACGAGGCGATGACTTTGGCGACATTCTCGGAATTACTGGTAGCTACTTGACTGCACCTTCGTATTTCGAAAATGAAGTGGATTACACAGGATTCTACTTGCACCACTGTGTGCACTATATGGATCTGATGCCTTGGCTTGCAGGCAGTCCTATTGCCGAGATGACAGTACGCAGTAACACTCCCACACCGGGGAAGATATTATTCCAAATGGGTTTTACTTGTGAAAATGGCGTTATCGGCAATGTCGTGATGGGTACTGTGCAATCGCGTGGTACGCCGATGGAGCAGATCACTGTTATGGGCGACCACAATAGGGTGGAAGTCGATAACATTATTAACGTGGCCTGGCATAGAGATCCCGAATTCAAAGCTGAAGATCCTGGTGCAACGTTGGATGGCGGTAGTGACTCGCTGGTTTGGCAGCCCAATTTTACCGCGGCAGCCAATGAAGATCACAAGGGTTACGCTGCGCTAATGGCTGATGTCGCACTTGGTTTATCCGGAAAGCCGTCTTTGGCACCCACGATAGTTGACGGGGTGTTGGCCATGGGTAATCTTGATAGGATGATCCAATGTTTGGATAATTAATCTTAGTAAATGACTCACTACATCATCGGCTTGGACTTCGGTTCGGCCTCCGCTCGTGGCATCCTGATTGATACTACAACAGGAGAAGAGGTTGCATCGCATTCCCATAATTATCGTCACGAAACATTGACGTCGGCACTTCCCAACGGTGAACCATTGGGTAAGCGCTGGGCTTTGCAGGTACCTTCTGACTACCTCGAGGTTGCCGAGATCATTCTGTCGACAATTGCATGGAACATCCGACCAATCGCCCGTCCTCACCGCTTCCAACTTCCCCAAGCAGGTGACCAGCTGCTCGGCGTAGCTCAGTATAGTAGTGCTTGCTTGAATATATATCCGGAAGCTCTAATCCGGTGGCTTCGAGAAAAGAAGCCAAGTCCATATTCTCCAGCTCGCTCGCTTCCCTTTTTCGGTCTGCCCATTTGTAAGGAATCGCCGCCTGAATGTTTTGAAGTACCGCCTGCTTGCTAATCTTGTCCAGCGAAATCGCACAACCAGATGGCAAGAACGGAAAATCGTCTTGAATCTGTTTCTCCAGCTCAGGGCGAGTGCCACCAAGTAACTTTCTGAAGCGTTGATCAAAACGAAAATCGGCACGCTGATGCCCCACGAAATCCAGCACTGTGAGCACATCCTTAACAGAGTGCGCGCCATTTTCGGTTGGACGCAGACCTCGACCGAGTTGTTGAAGAAAGATTGCAGCGCTCTCTGTCGGCCGAAGAAATAGCACAGTGTCTACTTAAGGTATATCAACACCCTCATTGAATACATCGATTGCAAAAATAGCTTGAATGGTACCGGCGCGTAGCTGCTCTATCGCGTCTGATCGTACATCCCTCGGTGTTGTGCCAGTAACAGCGACTGCTGTCAATCCTGCTGCAAGAAATCCATCAGTCATGAAGTGACTTAAAATAGTACAGTAAAGCTAAACATATCGAAATCATTGAACGTTGTGTAGTCTATCTCAATGGCGACTTGTCCGAGCTTCAATCCAACCCCGACACCTAAAGAAAAATCAGCCTCTTCTTCATTAAGAAAGCCTGTGTTGGTCACTTTATAATAGGTAACACCCGCTCTAAACTTCGAATAAATTCCTAATTTGGTAGCATATCCCGGAGTTTTATAGGTAGCATGAGCTCCCAGCGTATCAATGAAGAAGGCTTCATTAATTGGAATTCCATCAATATCTTCACTTCCTTCCAGAAACGAAGTGGTGTAATCAGCCTCCAGGCCAATAGCGCCAAGGCTTAGAGGCCATTGATAGCCAAGATTAACACCAATATTGTCTGCATTGTCAGAGCCAGAAATAAGCGACCCGTCGGGTTCAATATAAGCCAACTTAATCCCCAAATTCCAGTTTCTCGCGTAAGCGGGAGATGTTAAAAAGCAACAGCCAATAGAGATTATGAAAAGTTTCTTCAGCATGTCATGCTTCCTTTAAAGTCTATGAGATTTCTCACTTTAAATACGCCATTCAAATCTGAGTGAGGTAAATGAGTTTTGAGAATTACTAGATGCTGAAGCACTATTTACCTCAACGAAGTCCGTCGTAGTGACATGTTGAAAACTAATCGCCCAATTCGCCTTTTCATAGTGAAGGCCTAAAAATAAGAAACCCACAAAAGGCTCCGTATCTACTAAAGAACCAGCTATTTCTGGGTCGGAACTAATGAGATTGCCATCGGTGAGAACGATATGTGCAATTGCAGCTGTGTGTAAGCTGGCAGTGCCATAAATCGAAGCTGCTGTGGTATTCGATGGAGATAGTCTTGCATCGTACTGCATAAACCTGCCAATAGGATCTGGTATTGGCGCAAAACCTCTTGGCATATTAATGCCAAAGCGCGTCTCAAGACGAGCTCCAGCTTCGGTAATCATATTACCTATTTTTGCTTCGCCACTAAAACTTGCATCAAAAGAAAACTTTCCAGGATTTCCTAAACGAAGAACTTTTTTCTTGTACACGGTTCCTATGTTTAATATGGGTGCGGTCCCGAATTGATGATCCCAGCCTTGGGCCACCTCCCCTTGGCCTAAGCCTTCGTGGACGAAGTTCTGTGCTTGCTCTGCAAAACTAGGCTCCCCTGTGAGACCAAGAACAACGTTAAGACCTCTGAATTCGTTATCGTTATAGGCGGTAAAGCCTGTTGAAAATGTGAGCAACCCCAGGTACGCGACGTCATTGGCGATAGGGTCTGGATTTTCTATATCAGTAGGAGTTTGTGTAAGTTGGCTAACAGACACGCTGATGCGTTTACTAAAACGATCTCCAGAAAAGCCTGGCAACCATGCACCAAATGAGTTTAAGGGATTAGGAAAGTTTGGTATGTCTTGCCATTTCTCAGACGTTGGACTGTAGAGCTGGAAGCTAAGAGCATTTGAAACCCCATCATCTGATCCATTAAAAACATCATTGACAAATTCAAAGCGATGGTTTCCAGCCTGGGTTAGGTGAATTTTATCATTTCCGGGAAATAAGCTTTTACTATGCGTATCTTCAGCGAACGCTCTATCCCCAAAGAATACTAGCAGTGGTAAAAAAATTATATATATATTGATGTTTTTGAGTTGCATTACAACTTCCCTGATTCGTTGGTTCGTACGAATAAAATTATATAAAAATCAATTAAATACGAAAAACATAAGCAGTGACCTCAACCTATCGATATTTTTCGCACTCCAGAAAAAGGCATATGTCCCCCCCCCATTTCCCACAAGGCCAATTAGCAGAAACTATGCCGCGAGTTGAACCGTTGCTGGTGGAATGCCTCCAACGGCGGTGTTCGGTCTTTCATAATTGTAGATCCAAAATCATTCTGTTGCTAAAGCTTGCGCTTGTTCGACAGTTTCAAATTCGTGCATATCTAGCCATTCGTGTCGTACGGTTCTATTAAACCGTTCAAAATAAGCATTTTGTGTAGCCTTTCCTGGCTGGATATGCAAAAGCGTTATTTTCTATTTATTAGCCAAATCAATGAGCAGCAGGTCGACAGCCTCGCGAGGGTGAAATCGATGCAGTCATATTGTAGCCGGACAAAGGGCTTTTGGTACTCGAAATCAAGGGCGGTGAAATAAACGAGTACAAGGAAGAATAAGCTGCCTATTACCACCAAGCCACCACACCAAAATAACTACAGTCACGATACTTTAACAGTGAGATGGCTACCCACTACCGCCCACCTACTGTTTGACGCACCGGCTGCGACCCGTCAGTCCACTCCATCACACATCTGGCACCTGATCAATCTCCACCGCGCAGACATTGCCCTAGCCAGGCGCCCCTAGCCGGGCGCCCGCGGCTCTTTCAGCTACCTAGCAAACTGCAGATGGCGGTGCGCGTGCTCCAGGGGGCGACGAGTCGCTGACTCCTCTACCCCATCTGCCCTCCAGGTGAGACAGGATCTTGTCGATCACAAACGGATCCTCAATACTGTGATCCAACTTTCGGCAATGATCTTCATTGGACCACCACAAGCACTGCAGACTGGGTGCCCTCCGGGGCATACTCACATCAATACCAGGGCGGCCCCATCGAAAACACGCTTCAGCCTCTGGGCGGAGCGGCCTTCCGTGTTTATGCCCTTCAGGGTGCAACACATTCCTTTGCGCTTACCCGCTGTCTGATCCAGTCCTTCTCGTCCATCGGCCTCTTCATCAGTAGTGGTTTTTTCGTCGATTAATTCGCACTACGCGGCACAAGGGCAGGAGTTAGGTTGGCATTTTGATAATTCATCGTTTGCCATTACGTTGTTGATTCAAAAGCCTGAAGCAGGAGCAGCCTTTGAGTATGTCAGGGATGTACGTGATGCAGATCGGGGTGATATGAATTATGAGCAGGCAGGAAGGGTTCTAAACGGGGATGTACCGGTGCAGACGTTGTCTATGGATCCTGGGACGCTGGTGCTGTTCCGCGGACGTAATTCTTTACATCGAGTGACGCCAACGCAAGGTGACATTACACGTATGCTGGCGGTGCTTGCTTACAACACTGAACCGGATATTGCGCTGTCGGAATCTGCGCGTATGACGTTTTATGGTCGATTAGGCTAGGCCACCCGGTTGTAATTGATGAAGCGCATGATCCAATTAATCAAGATAAGACAATAATTGCGCGTTATAGCGAGGTGCGAGCTCTGTAGCTGGATGCAGTTTACTACCAGCCACAGAGTGTTAATGTCACTCAATGGAACACATATAGTCAAAAATCCCGGACAGCACGCACTCTTGAATCGACGCCTTTAAGTAGTCCGAACTGAAAGCCGTCGCTGAAGCGTTGGTACCAGGCACCATCTTCGGAAAACTCCGAGGAACTCCAGTAGACACCGGCAGTGAAACCGCCGACAACATTTTTCAGGTCAAACAATAAATTAGACTCAGCCTTGTTGGGTAAATATCCATCGGCTACGCCTCTGGGCCATACGTAGTCTGAAGCTATACCTGCAGCCGATGCTGCGCCACATTCAGCGATAATCCGGGGGGTGTTCACTGCACCAGAATTAGGGTCTACTATTCGGACGTCACTGAAGTTGGAAACCCCTGCGATGTCTATATTAGCAAAGCACCAATCAGCACCGGTGCTTTGATCTTCCGGTGCCGCTTCCATGCCACTAGTACCCGCACGATCAACTTGAAAAACGACACCACCACCCGGGCCTGTGGCTCCTATATTGTATCTGGTGACCACTTGCACAACGATGTCGTCCGTGGACGCTGCTTGAATAGCCCAATAGCCCTTACCTGGTTCAAATACTGAGTCTTTTCCTACTATTTCGTAGTCTCTTATCGTGGAGTTGTACGAATACATGACCCAATCCCCCGTCATCCCGTATTCGGCCAGTGGAAGTTGCGCAGCAATCTGCCCGCCGAATAATTTCATAGGCGTATTAATGGCAAACGGTATCGGATTTGGGACTGCAATAAGTTCCCATGTATTATTTTTTAGCGTGTAGTCGGTCGTGGCTGCGTGTAGATGTGATCCGGTGAATATGATCAATATCAAAAAAGTATGACGAAAAATATTTTGGAAATTCATATATGCCTCATTTGTTCAGAAATCAATCGGTGATCCAACATACTTCTGTTACTCAATGAGTCTACGCAACTGTATTAAATTTCAGCAAGTGTCCTTAAGTATAGTTTTTTGGCAAGCGTTTTCACCAATGACCACACTAATTATCGTTAATATGCAACGAAAATAGGTAGTCGGTACAAGTGCGTTGTACGCTTAGCGCTTCATGTACTGCCAATGATGAGTAGTGGACAGATGAAGGGTGGCTGTACTTGGCAATGGTCTTGGATCTACCGCTGGTGGCGGCGCGCGTGCTCCTTCGGCAACGAGTCGCTGACTCGAAGTGAACCCCTGCCCTCCAGGTGAGACAGGATCTTGTCGATCACAAACGGATCCTCAATACTGTCGTTCGGCATTCCGAGGTCCGACATTCGTGGTCCGACTTTCGTGGTCCGACTTTCGTGGTCCGACATTCGGCAATGATCCGGGACGCGTCGTCTTCATTGGACCGACCGAGCCGACCGCCCACAAGCACTGCAGACTGGGTGCACTCCGGGGTATCCTCACATCAATAATTGAGTTGTATCTGTAATTCTCCAATTCACTGAGCGCCGAATGCAGGCTCGTTTACAAAGCCAACCCCGATAACATTATCTGCTGATCGCGCTAAAACAACGATGGTGTAAAAATTGGCTATCGCCGGATTAACACGCGCATCAAAGTATGAAGGTCCTGGAGCGGAAGCGAGAAATACGCCATTGCGATAGACCTGATAACGCGCATTGGAAAATGCAGCTGGCCTCTCCCAGAAAATCTCCAGCGATGATTCACCGTAGCGCGTGATGCTCAGGTTTGTGGGTTGACCCGGAGGAGCCAAAGATGGCCCGGTATCGCCACCCATATCAACTTGCCCACGATTATTCGTTGCTACCTGAATCGGTGCTGACATCGGACCTTCGAACCCACCTGGGTCGACCAATGCCACGGTATAAATATACTCTTGGTCTGCTGCCAATGTGTCATCGATAAAACTGGAACTGTTGCTGGTAAATGCCAGTAATTCATTATCTCTATAGATGTTACTGCCGGCAAAAAGTCTCACAAATTGAATGCCATCGACCAGACCATTATTGTTATCCCAAAATAACTCTATGGTGGTATCGGAGTAAGCCGAAAAGCTAAGGTTTTCTACAGCGATTATTTCCTCCAATGGATTATTCTGATCACCTGGCAGTGTATTGGCTGGTAACGAATCGCCGATACACTCCAATGTCCCATCGAATGTCAAACCACACATCGATGTAATCGTTGATGACTGGGTCAATATTTCAAATTTAGATAGCATGGGTAACGACGCAACCTGATTCAAGAGCACCTGGTTTCTTGCGTTGATCTGGAGGCTTTCTGATGTCCTGACATTACAGTTAAGTGTCCCCTCAGATGTCAATCCGCAAAGCCAGAAGCTATTCGAATCAATCTGCGTATAAGGCCCACTGCTTGGCACTTCAACGGAAAATTGGTTTACGGCCCAACAGTCAATAGCACCATCCTGAGTGAGCCCACATGACTGTACGGCTGCACCGCCAACACCAAGCACGATATCGGTATAGCCCGGGGTGTCCGGTAAACCACGGGTAATTTGTGTATTTGTAGTCCAGCACTCCAATGCACCCGATTCCTTTACACCACAACTGGACCCAGATCCGGTATGAACTGAACGAAAGCCCTCATTAGGCTCAGGGACGTTGGTTTGACCAGCAGTGTTGAGTCCCCAGCAATGGGCTTGCATGTTGACGTCGACAGCGCAGGTGTGGTTGCCGCTTGCAGATAAAGACACAAAACCTCCATCTGACTGATCAGTCAGTCATGATGATCGAGGCTATTCTGCACCAAACCCAACGACTGCTCGATCTTGCCAAGCGCTGCGCGGAAGTCGCGTTGCTCACGTTCAGTAAGACAGGACAGCATGTCTCGCTCTTTGTCCAAAACCACAGGTACCATCTTGCGGTGCAAGGCCTTGCCGTGTCGCGTTAGCTGCAATTGGACTTCTCGTTTATCATCTCTAGCGTCCTGCCGCGCCACGAGCTCTTGCTCCACAAGCCCTGTTACACCACGGCTGATGCGTGACTTGTGGCTTCGCGTACAAACCGCTATGCGCTGTGCACTGCAGGTACCCTGCTCTGCCAATGTTGCGATGATCCGCCATTCAATAATGGTCACTCCAAACCTGTCCGCGTATACCGTAGAGGTTTCGTTACTGACCTCGGCGGCTAGTCGGTTTAGCTGAAACGGTATGAATTTTAGTAGATCAAACGAGCTCAACGTGAATTGCCTGCAAATTTGTAGGTTGATAGTACTCTCGAATGATAGCAGATGGTTGCGCGTGCAACCAGTTGACAGTTGCATATGCAACTAGTACATTGCACAAATCGGTTGACACTGCCACCAGCACTCGCTGACAAGGGTACGCACTAGCAATGAATTCAGACATCGGTCCTGCATCTTCTGGCACCGCCACTATGGCCACTACCGCCATTGGCACAGTGGAAGGTTACATGCCAGGATTCGGCAATGATTTTGAAACCGAGGCGCTACCCGGTGCTCTGCCCCAAGGCATGAACAGCCCTCAGAAGTGCCAGTACGGGCTGTACGGCGAGCAACTCTCGGGAACCGCTTTTACCGCACCCAGCCATCAAAACGAACGCACCTGGTGCTACCGCATTCGCCCGTCTGTCAAACACTCAGGACGATACGAAAAAATCGACGTGCCTTTGTGGAAATCTGCACCACTGATTGACCCTGAAGTCATCAGCCTTGGACAGTACCGGTGGAATCCCATTGAACATTCGGCAGAACCGCTCACGTGGATTACTGGCATGCGTACGATGACAACAGCGGGTGATGTAAACACCCACGTTGGAATGGCTAGCCATGTGTATCTGGTAAACACGTCTATGGTAGATGAATATTTCTACTCCGCTGACAGTGAGCTACTGATCGTACCTCAAGAGGGGCGACTCAAGCTCTGCACAGAGTTAGGGGTTATGGAAATCGAACCCAAGGAACTGGCCATCATCCCTCGTGGCCTACTCTACCGTGTGGAGCTGTTAGAAGGTCCTGCACGAGGCTTTGTCTGCGAAAACTACGGACAAAAATTCGAATTACCCAGCCGCGGACCTATCGGCGCAAACTGCATGGCCAACAGCCGCGATTTTAAAACCCCTGTTGCCGCTTTTGAGGATAAAGAAACACCCTCAACCGTTATCATTAAATGGTGTGGCCAGTTTCATAAAACAGTCATTGGTCAGAGCCCACTGGATGTGGTTGCCTGGCACGGTAACTACGCACCGGTAAAGTATGACATGCGCAATTACTGCCCTATTGGTTCTATCCTGTTCGATCATCCTGACCCTTCAATCTTTACCGTTCTTACCGCGCCTTCCGGGGTGCCGGGAACCGCCAACATTGATTTCGTCCTGTTCCGTGAACGCTGGATGACCATGGAGGATACGTTTCGCCCACCGTGGTATCACAAGAACGTCATGTCAGAACTGATGGGCAATATCTACGGACAATACGATGCCAAGCCACAAGGGTTTGTACCCGGTGGAATCAGCCTTCACAATATGATGCTGCCTCACGGCCCGGATATGGAAGCGTTTGAAAAAGCCTCAAATGCAGAGCTAAAACCTGTGAAACTCGAAAACACGATGTCGTTTATGTTCGAGACTCGCTTTCCACAACATCTGACCCCGTTCGCGGCTATCGACGCCCCGTTACAAGACAATTACATCGAATGCTGGAACAGTATTGAAAAGAAGTTCGACGGTACACCTGGAGTCAAGTAGTTCAACATAAATCGCTCACTCAACGGTAGGCTTGCGTTTTCGAAACATCCTTTGCAATTACCACAGCATTATCCGTAAGTACTAAGAAGGCACAAAGCTTCCAATGCACGCTTCACACACAGGACCAACAATGCCATTACTAAAAAGCTGGGTAGAGAGCGCAAACAACGCCACTACCGAGTTCCCGCTTAACAATCTACCGTACGGTGTTTTTTCTATAGGCGACACACCACCCCGGTGCGGCATCGCCATAGGAGATTTTATCCTCGATACGGCGGCCATAGAAAATGCCGGTTTGCTGACCGGACTACCGCCGCTGCTCTGCCAACAACCCAGCTGGAACGCATTGATGTCCACAGGCGCTGCCACATGGGCGCTCTTCAGAACCAGCATCACCAATCTGCTGACAGAAGGTGCGGCCTCTCGTGCCGATGTGGAGCCGCATCTCTACCCACTCAGCGATGCCATCATGCACATGCCATTTGTCGTTGCAGAATTTACGGACTTCTACGCCGGGCGTCATCACGCAACCAACGTGGGAACCATGTTCCGCGGCGCGGAGAATGCTCTACCGCCTAACTGGCTGCACATCCCCATCGGGTACAACGGTCGGGCGTCATCAGTGGTGGTTTCTGGCAGCGATATTCAACGGCCATGGGGTCAGTTGAAAAGCCCTGATCAAACTAAGCCTGCCTTCATGCCATCACGTCGTTTTGACTTGGAACTGGAGATGGGTGCCATTGTTGGGCAAGCCTCAACAGGCCCAGTTAGTGTTGATCAGGCGCAATCAATGATCTTCGGTTTTGTACTGTTAAATGACTGGTCTGCGCGCGATATACAAGCTTGGGAATATCAACCACTAGGCCCCTTTCAGGCAAAAGCGACAGCAACGACCATCAGCCCATGGATTGTCTCAGCAATAGCGTTGGAACAATTTCGTGTCCCGTTACCTGCGCGCGAAACACCACTCTTGCCTTACCTGGATAGCCCAAACGATGCTATCTACAACGTTGATCTGGACGTCACACTGGCACCGGTCGGCAAGGCGCCTACCACCATCGCCCAGACTAACTATCGGGAAATGTACTATTCAGCCGCCCAACAGCTAGCCCACCACTCCAGTAGCGGATGCCCCATGCGAACTGGTGACCTGTTAGGTTCAGGTACCATCTCCGGTCCTGAGAAAAATCAACGTGGATCACTGCTCGAGCTAAGCTGGGGCGGAAAAGAGCCTCTCACTCTGGATACCGGTGAGACACGAACATTTCTGGAAGACGGCGATACACTTACCTTGAGCGGTCGTGCACAAGGTGATGGATTTACCATCGGCTTTGGCGAGTGCAGCGGAACATTAACGCCTGCGCTCAGCAACCCACAAAACACGAGTAATTAACATGGCTAAGGCATTTGCCTCTCAGGGCGATCTAAGCGAAAAGAAAATCAGCTTCACCGAAGTGGGCAAGGATTTATGGGCATTTACCGCAGAGGGTGACCCAAACTCCGGCGTGATCATTGGCGATGAGAGCGTCATGATTATCGAAGCTCAAGCCACTCCTCGCCTAGCCGCCAAGGTTATCGAGAAAGTCCGCGAAGTCACGGATAAACCCATCAGTCATGTTGTGCTCACGCACTACCATGCCGTGCGGGTTCTCGGTGCAAGTGCGTTTAATGCAGAACAGATTATCATGTCATCCGCGGCTCGCGGTATGGTAGTAGAACGTGGCCAGGAAGATTGGGACAGTGAATTTGGACGCTTCCCGCGTCTGTTTCAAGGACATGAAAGTATCCCGGGTCTTACATGGCCAACACAGACATTCAACGGTAAAATGTCAGTCTATCTTGGCAAACGCCGAGTCGATCTCATGCAACTGGGCCGTGCACATACGGCCGGCGACATCGTTGTACACGTGCCTGATGAAAACGTGATGTTTACCGGTGACATCGTTGAATATCATTCCGCTTGTTATTGCGGTGACGGTTTCTTTGGTGAGTGGGGAAATACACTCGATAACATCAAAGCCTTTGATGTCGACGCCATAGCACCTGGACGTGGTGATGCGCTGGTAGGCACAGAGCAGGTGAATGCCGGTATTGAAAACACCCGTGACTTCATCGATAGCACGTGGCGCCCGGTTGCCCGCGTAGCGGCACGCGGTGGGTCACTGAAGGATGCGTGGGATGCCGTGCGTGAATCGTGTGATGCAAAATTTTCAGACTACGCAATCTATGAGCATTGTTTGCCGTTTAACGTTGCACGTGCCTATGACGAAGCGCTTGGTATCGAACACCCGCGCATCTGGACGGCGCAGCGCGACATCGATATGTGGGAAGCGCTGCAGGACTGATCACACCTTAAGTCGTCGATAACACGACGACTTATCATCGACCCGATACAATCGCCTGCAAGACCACACTGCATAACAAGGAACAATGACTCATGGTTGACGTGCGTTACGATACTGCGTTCACGCTCTATCCTTATGAACAGGTACAGGCTCAATGTCAATCGCAGCCTGAGCGGCATCCTGTGGTTATCATTGGAGGCGGTCCTATCGGTATGGGTATGGCACTGGACCTAGGGCGCAAAGGCACGCAAGTTCTGGTACTCGATGATCATGATGGTGTTGGCCAAGGTTCCCGAGCCATCTGCTTTGCAAGGCGCACACTGGATATCGCCGACCGATTGGGCTGCGGACCACAGATGCTCGACAAAGGGGTGGTCTGGAATGTCGGACGCGTGTTTTACGGAGAATCCGAAGTATTCACGTTCAACCTCTCTCCCGAGGAGGGCTTGCGTAATCCTGCGTTCATTAATCTTCAACAACCCTACTTTGAAAAATTTCTGGTGGAACAAATTCGCACGGAGCAGGCAAAAGGAGCACCGATAGAAATACGCGGTTGTAATCAGCTCATAGGCGTAACCAGCCACGACGGCTACGTGCACCTTGACGTTGATACGCCTGATGGCCCCTACTCCCTGGAAGCCGACTGGCTCATAGCCTGCGACGGCGCACGCTCACCCGTGCGGAACATTATGGGGCTCGATTTTGACGGGCGTGTTTTCGAGGATAACTTTCTCATCGCCGATGTGAAGATGACCGCCCCTTTCCCAACCGAACGCTGGTTCTGGTTTGAACCTCCGTTCAAGAATTCAGGGCAATCTGCATTACTGCACAAGCAGCCTGATGATATATGGCGTATCGACTTTCAACTGGGCTGGGATATAGATCGTAAGGCTGAGCTCGAGCCGTCGAAGGTTCGCGAGCGCGTTGATGCCATGCTGGGTGACGATGTTGAGTATGAACTGGAGTGGACCAGCATCTACACGTTTCAGTGCAGACGTATGGATAAATTCAGACATGGCCCGGTATTATTTGCAGGAGACAGCGCTCATCAAGTGTCCCCCTTTGGTGCTCGCGGTGCTAATTCTGGTATGCATGATGTTGATAATCTCGCGTGGAAACTCGACATGGTTATCAAGGGTCAGGCACAAACCAGTTTGTTGGACACTTACAGCCAAGAGCGCGAATTGGGTGCTGATGAAAATATCCGTAACTCCACACGTGCCACCGATTTTATCACCCCGAAATCGACTATGAGCAAGCGCTTTCGTAATGCAGTGCTAGAACTTGCACAACATGCCGAATTTGCTCGCCCGCTGATTAATTCCGGACGCCTGTCAACGCCTTGCACCTACCACGATTCGCCGCTCAATGGTCCTGATGAGCTAGCAGGCTCAGCACAGGTGCAAGTAGGCGCACCGTGTATCGATGTGCAACTGGGTGACAGCTATTTGTTAAACAGACTGGACGGCAGATTCATTATCATGGGTATCAACGTTGATGTGCCTGATTCGCTGACGGTAAACGGGATGACATTACCGTGTTTCTCACTGAGCACTTTGGAGCAGCCCACTATCGAGCTTACAGCGCGCTATTTGGGTGATGCTAATTCTGCCGTATACCTTATTCGTCCTGATCAACACGTTATGGGTCGGTGGAAACAGTTCGATGAACAACAGATTACGCTGACCATTGAAAAGGCCATGGGCCAGGTGGCTCACTGATGGATAAGTCGAGCCCCATGGATCTGAACCTCAGCCCCAACATTGTCGATGGCGACGATTTTTATGATGAGCTGCTTCTTGCACATGAAGGGCTGAATGATGAAAAAAGTCAGGACTTCAATGCAAGACTTATTTTAATTTTGTGTAACCACATAGGGGATCGACGTATTATCAGCCAGGCACTAGCGGCGGCCACGGAGCATGTATCCAGTGAATGACAATAGCGTTGTCTTGTACGACTATTGGCGTTCAACAGCCAGCTACCGTGTGCGCATTGCCCTCGGGCTTGCAAACATCCAATGGCGCTCGGTAACAATCGATCTGGTAGCCGGGGAACATCGCACACCCGAGCACAAGGCCCGCCACCCGCAGGCTCTTGTGCCAGTACTTGAGATTGACGGACACCGCTTTACCCAATCGCTTGCCATTATTGAATATCTTGACACGACAAGCGGCCTTGGCTTACTGCCTACAGACCCAGTAAAGCGTGCTCATGCTCAAGCACTGGCCGCTTGCCTAGCAGTCGATGTTCATCCAGTGTGCAATCTTTCCGTGATGATGCAGGCCACCGGTGGAAAGGAGCCGGCACGCACTGAGTGGATGCAACGATTTATAACACCGGGCTTAGCCGCGTTTGAACAGATGATGGAGCCGTTTACGCAAGCACCCTTTTGCACTGGCAAGTCGGTCTCACTGGCAGACATTTGTCTGATACCACAGCTGTACAATGC
>JALZVU010000130.1 GCA_023301795.1 Granulosicoccus sp. | reverse complement strand
GCAATAAAGAGGTTTGTTTATAAACAAGAAACCACATTATCGCGGCAAGCTAACTACCGCTCGATTGCAGCTCTGGCTTGGCCTAGTCGTTACGCTGTTGTGCAGCAACAGCATCAGCGACACTCGCCCAGATATAGCCAACCCGCCTCTACCTAGCGGCCCTACTCACGAGTTTCACCCTGCGCGCTTAGCCTTTGATGCCAGTATGAGCCAAGGTTGGGGCCCCGGTAGGCCTTGGTGGCGAATCGATTGGCCGGAGGCTGAAATGCATTTTTTACAAGGCCTCACTCGCTATACCGCCATCGGCTCCGCCACTGATAGCGTGCATATAGATTTAGGTGACGACGCACTATTCGATTATCCATGGCTGTTTGTGCAACAAGCAGGGCGTTGGACACTTGATGATGCCAGTGTGCATAGGTTGGGTGAGTATTTACTCAGGGGAGGCTTTATGTTGGCAGATGATATTCATGGCCCTGACGCCTGGAACACATTTGCTGAAGCCATGTTACGAGCACTACCCAATTCACATATCGAGGACATCCCTGCACACGATAGTATTATCAACATCCTCTACGATCTGGACAAACGAGTTCAAATCCCCGGGCGACGACACATCGTGAGTAATGACGGTGGCAGCAACGTTGAAGTGCGCATGCCGTTTCAGCCACACAAATGGAGAGGAATAAAGGATGCCAGCGGTAGATGGATAGTGGCCATTAACTACAATATGGATATGGGGGATTCGTGGGAGCACGCTGATGATCCGTATTACCCAGTAGACATGACCTCACTAGGGTATCAGTTAGGCATGAATTACATTATTTATGCGATGACTCACTAGTGTAATGCAACCGTATAATATGCGATAGATCCCTTAGAAGTAACTACCAAGCAAGTGCTGTAGCGGGAAAGACATTGCCTTTTGCACCTCGCGGATCGCAGGCAGCCTCTATACAACCAGTGTCTGTGTTGAAAGAAACCGCATTCAGGTATCCCTCTGTCCACATCGGTGCAACGTCAAGTTCGTGCCCGCGCTTGTGCAGTTCCTGCAGCACATCAGTGGCAACCAACTCCTCAATCCTGAGACGCTGTGCGAATCGATCATGCGGTGAGAAAAATCCATTGAAATGCTCGCTGGAGCACTTAGGTGCGTCTATCGCCTGCTGCAAAGTCATATCAAACAGCGCCACATTCAAATAGAACTGCAGCATCCACTGATCCTGCTGATCACCGCCCATCGTGCCAAAGGCAATCCAGGGCACGTCATCATGGGTAACCAGCGATGGCGATATAGTGGTACGCGGCCGTTTACCGGGTGTTATCAGATTCGGATGGTTATCGGGCTCCATATAAAATGTCATGCCTCGATTGCCTAGTGGAAAACCAAGTTCGGGTAGTACGTCATGGGAGGCAATCCAGCCGCCGCTGGGGGTGAAAGAGGCAACCATACCCTCGCTATCTACGATGTCTACATGCACTGTTCCGTCTCCCCAACTGGCACCGCCCAGCCGTTGCGACGCGGGCAACTCAGCGCTGCTACGCTGCGGATCGCCTGGGCGCATCTGAGCGTTGGCACTGTGCATATCAACCAGACCAGAACGGATCTTTGCATACTCTTCGTTGAGCAAGTCAGGAACCTTGACACAGCTTGGATCGGCGTAGTATTGCTCACGATCAGCGTACGCAAGCTTGCCAGCCTCAACCAGTAAATGAAGATAGTCCGCCGAATTGTGTTGCATTGCCTGCAAATCAAACCGTTTCATGATTTGCAGTTGCTGCAGCAGCGCCGGACCTTGGCACCAATAACCGCACTTGAAGATTCGGGTGTTGCCCAGACCAACACTCAATGGTTGTTCGAACGGTGTGTCGAAGGTCGTCAGATCTGAAGCACGTAACAACCCGTCTTGGGCTTTTGAATAACGGTCTATCGCATCCGCGACACTGCCCTGATAGAACTCCTGCCGCACTGCTTCATAACCTTTACGATGATCTGCGCAGGCGATAGAACAGGCTGCCAACTGCTCGTACACGGCGGCCAATTGTGGGTTAACAATTTTACCGCCTGATTCTATGGGCATGCCGTCTTTCAGGTATATCGCGGCGCTCGCATGCCAGTCACTGCGAAACTTGTCGGCCAGCATCCCAACACCCACCTTTTCTTGCAAAAGCAGACCATCATGCATCGCAAACCCGCCGCGCGCGAGTTCAATCGCAGGTTCCAGCAAACGATGAAACGGCATAGTGCCAAATCGATTAAGTGCAGCCAGTAATGCACTAAGAGATGCCGGTACGCCAGCTGCCAGAATTCCCGAATCGGGCATAGTGCTGTGACCGCGTGCGCGCAATGCATCGACGTTTGCTAGCGCTGGTGCCCGGGTATTGCCGTTTATAGCGACAGGCTGAACACCAGGGCCAGCTATCAGTATCGGACACTCCCCAGCGGGTCCATGCATATGTGGATTGACCACTCCCTCAACCAGTACTGCGGCAACACCGGCATCCACTGCATTGCCGCCGGCCTGCAGCACATTGTGAGCCGCTAATGCCGACTGATGATGATGCGTAGCCACACCGCCCCGATATCCATACAATCGCGCATTGCTGGTTGTGTTATCGGTTGCTTGATTTCTGAAAGCTCGGGCACTTTTGTAAGATCCGCGGGGCGCTGGAGTTTTTTTCATAGAAGTTTCTAGTATTGCGCAATTATTTCGTTTTGGCACCGACGACCGGCGTTACGATGCTACTGATCTCTACCAGATTCCGAGCTTGTCCCTGAAAACGGTAAATATATCTTCTTATTCTCGTATAGCCTCCTACATCATAAGGCAATTGTTCTCTAACCATAAGGCATTTCAAGATCTCCTGATCGGTGTTAAAGAATGCATGAGGAAAGGGTGGTATTAGTTCAGCACTGCATCCTTGCGTGACTTGATATTGAGGAGCCAAATAGCCAGCATCTGGCCATTTAAGATCAACTTATACAAGCAACGGTATGAACAAACGAAAGACCCTATAGCTTTCTTTTATCTCTTGGATTCAACAGCTAGGTGCAACTTACTTATCTTGCAAGTCTAAAGGCAGAACTACTTCATAGAGGCCGCAGGAAAGATTGGGCACAATTTGTACGACTGAAATAAAGTGCCGATGGCCTGAAGTCCATTACTTCCAAAGAGCCTTAGATTTAACTGATACACTTCGTGCTTAAAGCAATAAGGAGACCGAATGAGAATGGCACTCGTAGCACATTTCAGTACAACCATAGGAAGATATTTAGCAACTGCGCTCCTGATCATAATAGCTGCTCTGCATTCTTTTCCAGCCTCTGCTGATATCTCCGTCAGGCATGCTGACGCAGACAAATACATTCGCTTAATTCAAGCTTCGCATTTTTTATCCCAAGCCACAATGGGGCCAACAGTTGCCACAACAACAGCACTTGCAGCACGCATAGGAGCTATTGGTCGAGACGAAGCGTTTAACGAGTGGATCAATAACCAACTCAATAAAACCCTTCAGCCATCCCTGATCAAAGCAGATGCAATGATAGCGAGAGATGGAGTAGAAAGAAGTACTTCTCACATCAACCACCCTACTCTCAACCTAAGTACTCGCTACTATCGGGAATTCGCTTGGTGGGATCAAGCCCTGTTTTCAGGTAGTCAATTAGGCGAGCGCATGGCATGGGCCCTCTATCAGATAATTCCAGCGCACGACCGAGATGCCACGCGTGGTTGGGAAGATAATCTGAAGTACATGGATTTACTTAGAAAAAACGCGTTTACCACCCATCGAAAACTGCTTGAGGATGTGACTTATAGCCCAATGATGGGTAAATTTTTGTCAAGCCTAAAAAATGACAAAGGTGATGAATCTCTGGGTATTTTTCCGGATGAAAACTTTGCGCGTGAAGTCATGCAGCTTTTCTCTATAGGTATCTATGATATCAACGACGCCACCTTTGTGACTGATGGTAACGGCAACAGAGTCGAAAGCTATACCAATACAGACATCACGCAGATAGCCCGAGTTTTTACGGGGCTTAGCAATCCGCCAGCAAATGCTAACCAGACTTTCTTTAATGCTTCGGGTACCTCTGCGAACGGTCGCATGCTCATGTGGGAAGAACATCATCATCAAGGTACAAAAACGTTTCTTGGTCAGACGATACCCGCGAATCAGTCAGGGGATCAGGATATTTCAGACACATTAGATATTCTCACTAACTACAAAACAGCACCGTACTTTTTTTCGAATCTCTTGATTCAACGATTTACAACATCCACCGCAAATATTAATTACTTAAGACGAGTAGCAGCAGTTTATAAGGATAACGGACAAGGTTTACGAGGAGACCTGAAGGCAGTTATTCGAGCTATTTTGATGGACCCTACTATTAGAGATGCCTTTAAAATAGAGAAAACTATCGACCCTAGCGATAACTCAAAAACCTTAATAACTGTGGATGTAAATATAGAGCGCTATGCAAACCACGATAAACAAGGTCGTCTTCGCGAGCCGATGCTTCAACTGGCTAATTTCTTGCGATTTTTTGATGTTGATGCCAAAGAACATGAAGGCAATGGCCATCAAGGCGACTTCAAGCCCCTCTGGTCTCAAATGACAGTAGGTCAGGGTATTCGACAGCCTATTTCAGTCTTCGGTTACTACAGTGCTGACTACCTACCGATAAATGGCCCAGTGGCTAACAAGACTCGCGCTCACCGGCCAGTAGTACTGCCCGAATTCGAACTACTGCCTACGTTCGCAGTTCCGTTAAATGAAAAAATTGAAGAAATCACTGCCAGGCAATCGATCATACAGAGGCATACCACTAATAGTGTGTTTACGAAGCTACCCGGACTCGCGCGCTATGTCGGCAATAACTCGCTCGCCCAGCTTATCCAAGACCTGAACATTTACCTATTTTCAGGAACCATGTCAAAAAGCCTGCAGGACGAGTTGCTAGTCGCGCTAGATGATACATCAGGCGCAAATGACAGAATAAGGCTCTCTAAGGCCGTCGCTGTGCTTTTAAGCTCTGCCGACTTTGCTGTCACAAACTAGCGGGAATTACATCATGACAGACTCTACTAATTTTTCTAAAAACCGCCGTCATTTTCTTGGTGATTGTGGAAAAATGGCATCGCTGGCGATATTACCATCACTCCTAACGTTTAAGAATTTAAACGCAGCAGTAGCTAACAATTCCAACATAGATGGCTACAAGGCATTGGTGTGCGTGTTTCTTGCCGGTGGCAACGACTCCTTCAATATGATTGCCCCATATTCAACGGCAAACCACCGAAATTATATGCAGGCCCGCCCGGTGGTGGGGATTCCGCAAAACGAGCTAACACCGATACCCACAAATAACAGCAGCAGCATGAGCCATTTGGGATTTCACCCGAGTATGGGCCAGATGGGACGCATGTATAGATCAGGTGATGCTGCAATCATTGCAAACATCGGCACACTGGTTCGACCCACCACGATAAACGCATACAGAAGTAAAAACAGTTTGCCTACCGGACTATTTTCACATCGTGAGCAACAGTTGTCATGGCAAACATCGGTTGCTGACAACACAGCAGCATCAGGTTGGATAGGACGAATGTCTGAACTACTCAATGATGTCGATACCACAGGCGCTGACACTTCCCTGATGTTTAGCCTGGGGGGATCGCCAAGAATAATGACAGGCTCAAATTCATCCGGCTTTGCAATCAGCACCGATGGAGCAAATGTACTAGATTTATACAGCGACACTTCAGTTCGCGATGCGTATAACGCTACACTAAATGAGCGCTACACTAGCCTGTTGAAACAGCAATACACACACGACTACAAAGGTATTATTGATAAGGCCGAGTTTTACAACAACGCTATGGCTGCTTCAAATGATCCCTTTGGCCCAACCGCTTTTCCAAATACAGGGCTGGGCAACCAGCTGCGACAAGTAGCACTAACGATTGCTGCGAAGGATAGCTTAAACGCAAAACGACAATCGTTTATTGTTAGTCAGGGCGGTTATGATTTTCATCAAAATCTAACTGCAAGGCAAGCACCACTACTCACTGAACTTAACGATGCGCTAATAGCATTTAACAATGCAATGAAAACAATTGGCATGCACGACAACGTTGTATCGTATACAGCGTCTGATTTTGGGCGCACTGTTCTAGGTAATGGCACTGGATCGGATCATGGCTGGGGGGGTAATTCCATTGTGATGGGTGGGGCCGTCAAGGGTGCAAACACCTATGGCACGTATCCGTTCAATATGACCGATGGTGGGTCTCCCAATATTGACATTGGCAGAGGCCGATATATTCCAACAACCTCAGTTGACCAGCTGCATGCCGATTTGGCCCATTGGTACGGCGTAGGGAATTCTGATATCAGTTTAATCGTACCGCACGAGTCAGAGTACGGCGGAAATCTTCGTGTTGGCCTTTTTGACTAACACTTTAACAAAGACAACTGACATATATCGCGTTTAAACAGCGATACATCAAAGCGAGAGTGAAGATACATGAGATTACTCACACCCATAACCGTATTTATTTTTAGTATCGTACTCGTTGCTTGTGACAACGGGGTACAAGTTAGTGCCTTCGATTCAAATAGCGCGGCTCCCAACACTGCTGAAACCATTTTCATACAGACCAGTTTAAATACTAGAAATGATCCTAATGCTTGGTTTGATGAAGCTGAGGTATTGGCTAGGGCAGGACAAGCAGAGATTGTCTACCTTGAACAACTAGGAGCATTATTAATTCAATATGTTGGGATTACCAAAGAGCGTGGTTATCCAACGGGCTTAAATTACGAAATCACGAATCAGTTATTGGGTCAAAATTCGGCCCAATTAGCTGTTCTGGATGCAGATCATCCAAGAGTCAGTGTAAACGGTGAAATTATTGATTCATGGGGCACACCCTATTATTTTCATAGCGAAACATCATCGGATATATCAATTCAATCGGCTGGTCCAGATTTGCTTCAGTACACTGAAGACGATATTGTTTATGAGGAGTTAAACCAGCTCGCAGGGCTTGTTGAATCAGGTACTGTTGACGATGCAGAATCAAGACTCATCGGTGTATTCACAGCTAC
Organism: Granulosicoccus sp.; assembly: GCA_023301795.1. Taxonomy (GTDB): domain Bacteria; phylum Pseudomonadota; class Gammaproteobacteria; order Granulosicoccales; family Granulosicoccaceae; genus Granulosicoccus. Next base: position 820 of record JALZVU010000130.1, on the reverse strand, counting down.
TCCAAGCACATTTACTACCTATCAGACAGGAGAATTATTACCTCGATAGGATTGGAAGTGCGCCAGCGGTACTGACAGCTTAGTGGTGTTAAGCGACTATTACCGCATGAGAAAATCAGCATCATTGTACAAAAGACATCGATTTTCTCCAGAAAATATTCAGTGCGCCGTGTGGCTCTACTATCGCTTTAATCTCAGTTAAAGAGGCATAGAAGATCTCTTAGCTGAACGGGGCATTAACGTCATTTACGATTCCATTCGGCTCTGGTGCAACAAATTTTGCACCGGCATCTTCACGAAGACTTAAACGACGCTATCGAGAACTCGGAGATACGTTTTAAATTGATAGAGTTTTCGTAAACATGCACGGTAAGCAACACTAGTTGTGGCGAACGGTGGACCAAAATAGCGAAGTCGTTGATGTGTTTCTTCAGAGACGTCGCAATGGTGCATTGCATCGGCAAAACGCTTCTTTAAACGACTATTAAAGGTGCACTAGCCACAAATCAGAAAGAAGCCATGCAGGCGTCAAAAATCGCAAATATGGGCCGATTGAATATATCCCCCTGCGCTGCTAATCCCGCTTACGTCATAAGCTCTCGAAAATCCTATTTGGTGAGCCTCTTTTTGGGGTGAATAGAAGAACCTGATCGGATAGGCAGCGACTGTTAGCAGCCGCCACCCTCCTAAAAACCATGCGTACCAGTTTCCCAGCAGATGGCTCAAGCCTTCGCGAAAGCCATTTACATGACCCAGTAGTCGAGGTGTCACGTAGGTCGCACAGGATATCGTACGATAAAGTCCGATTATGTTGAGTTCC
>JALZVU010000129.1 GCA_023301795.1 Granulosicoccus sp. | reverse complement strand
AACCGTTGCATTTATTCTCAATAGAAGTGCGTTATGCAATATAACGATTATGTTTGTGAGTGCTGGTCACCGGGTGTCAAAAGATTGAGAGTTTTCATAAAATCCTAGTGGGGATTTACAGTGTTTTTCTTGATGAAGTTCAAAATAACGCTATAGTTATCATTTTCTTGACTGGTGTCATAGCCGGATCCGACGGAACCTGAACGACTATGCTAGATGATCGATCGCGCCGCAGTGAGATAGCGGTGGCAACAAGACCAAGATTTTCTGCTCGTGCTAAAAGAGCTTACAAAACCACTCAGCGACTCGCCTTGCACGTATCGTCCCTCGTCTTTGCGCTGGGTACGTCATACGGCGCCGCCATGGCAGCACCGAACCTTGCTGAATACAATCTCATTTTCGGTGACGATTTCTCAGGATCAACACTGGACGCTTCCAAGTGGAATACTGGCCTGTTGTGGGGTCCCTATTTGCCCATCAACAATGAAGAGCAACTGTACGTTGATACTTTGGGGATGCACAAAGGCTTTGCACATAGCCCATTCGAGCTAACAGGGACGAGCTTGAAAATTACGGCTACACCTGTCGGCAACGGCGTGACTGTACCACCACGTCCGGCCATCAATGACCCTATTTGGGACGAGTTCAATGAATACCGGTATAACGGCCCGACCGATGCTGGCCCTGGATATCGCGCATCAGATGTCAACTATCTGTCAGGCATGATCACCAGCTATGACTCGTTTAGATTCACTCACGGTTACATTGAATCTCGCGTAAAGCTGCCAGCCGGGCGAGGGCTTTGGCCTGCCTTCTGGGCCTTGAACAGTTTTTACGTTGAAGATGTGCCTGAAATAGATGTGATGGAGTTTCTTGGTCATCAGACTGACCGTGTGTATCACACCTATCACTACTTTGAACCGCAGAACAATTTTCGCAAGATATCCACGCCAAGCCACACCACACGCCTGGATGATTTCACGCAGGACTGGCATACCTTCGGTATGGAGTGGGGGCCCAAGGAAATCATCTGGTATGTGGATGGTGAAGAGGCACAACGTGTGGACACCAGCGAATATGACATAGCCAACCAGGCCATGTATCTCCTTTCTAACCTGGCAGTGGGTGGAAATTGGCCGGGCTCGCCAGATGCTGACACTGCGTTTCCGGCCACCTATGAGGTTGATTACATCCGTGCCTATCAGCGTAAGGCACCTGCCGTAATTACCCGCGCCAATCTCAGTAGCGACTATGAGTTAATGTTTCAGGACAACTTTAACGGCAGTTCTTTGAACCGCAATCTTTGGAACTCAAGCTACCTGTGGGGGCCTTATTTTCCCATTAACGGTGAGCAGCAGATATACCCCGACATGCTGGGTGAACACGCAGGCTATGAACATAGTCCTTTTTCATTAGATGACGGCGTTCTTAGTATTATCGCGCAACAGGTGGATGAAGACGACTTACCTGAAGCGCCGGGTTCGAATAGTTCGCAGTTTGCGAACAATCCTTCCTGGCAGATGGGGCTGGGCTATCGTGATCCTGACAGTACAACCTTCTACACACCAGATTATGTATCGGGCATTCTGACTACTTACGATTCTTTCAAATTCGTGGATGGCTATGCTGAGATAAGGGCAAAGTTGCCCAGAGGTGCAGGGCTGTGGTCGAACTTTAAGTTATCAAACGCGTACTACGTAGATCAGCGCCCTGAAATCGGAATCATGGATGCGTTGGGAAATCGTCGTGATGATGTCAATCACTATAACCATTACAGTGAGCAGGGATTTCAGGCTGACGGATTCATTACCACAGGCGACGACTACACGGCAGACTTCCATCGTTACGGTGTCCATTGGCAAAAAGGCAAAATCGACTGGTACATCGATGGGGAGATAGTACAAAGCACGAGTGGACCGGGTGTCTCTAGCCAAATGATGTATTTGGTACTGAACCTTGCCGTCGGCGGTGATGTTGCAGGTGACGTTAATGAGAATGCCCTACCACGAGAATTCCAGATTGACTATGTTCGGGTTTGGCAACAGAAGCTACCTTCGCAAGTTGCAAACAATATCGATGAGCAAGAAGGCACCGACGATGCAGACACTGATGTTAGTGCTGAAGATTCTGATGACGCCACTGCTGATGAAGCAGACACCGATGTTAGTGCTGAAGGTTCTGATGACGCCACTGCTGATGAAGCAGACACTGCTGGTAGCGCTGAAGATTCTGATGACGCTGTTTCTGACGATGGTGACAATACAAGCGCTGAAGACAGTGTTGATGATTCAAGTGATGATCAGGAATCTGAATCAACAGATGAAGGTTCAGCTGGTAGCTCTGAAGTTACGGATGATGTTGCCACCGTCGTCCCGCAAGTCTTGCAACCGGCTAACGGTAGTACCGTAACCGGCTCGCAAGCCGCTGCACGTTGGGGACCCAATGAAACTGCTGTGACGGAATGGTGGTTACGGGCGGGGAGTGAACGTTTGGGGACTCAGTATTTTGATAGCCAGCGAATCACGTCAGCCTCAACTACCACGCGCACTATCAGAAATTTGCCTCAGAATGGCTCAACTGTTTACGTAACGCTGTACTACAAGACAGCCAAAGATGGTTGGGCAAGTGTGCAAAGTACATTCAACAGTGCAGCTGCGGGTGCTGGAAATACTCAAGAGGACAGCAGCGAAGGGAGCACGGGCAGTGGAGAAGAAGACGCTGACTCTGGCCAACAAACTGTTGATTCAATTAGCGATGCAGACCAGTTTTCGTTCCCCACTATGTTGTCGCCGATTGACCGGGGTTCGTTAGCAGGCGCATCGAGCACGTTCAGATGGAGTGCTGGTCAAGCCATGGGTTTGCAATGGTGGTTGAAAGTGGGGAGTTCGGCTGGAGGTGAAGATTACTTCTCCAGTGGTCGTATCGATGCCGAAGATGCGCGCTCTGTGCGTGTTACCGGGCTACCTGAAGATGGTTCTGAGGTGTTCGCCACCTTGTACTACAAGAACGACAGCGGTACGTGGAACGCAAGTGAAACAGTATTCAGGAGTCTCAGCGCGACTGACTAGGAGGCTGTCCGATAAATAGTACTGGCTTGCCCGTGGCAGACGCTGCGGTGCAGGCAGCTCTCTATTAACATATTGAGCCCAAAGATCCGAGGGTAGCTCAGGTCTTGTTGGGCTCAACAATTAACGAATAGGTACAAACAGTAGTACCCGTTAAACGTCCAGCGCCGCTACCTTTTCGGAACGCTCACTAAGCGACATCGATTTGTCAGACATCACCTGCAGCAACTCAGCAATCCGTGCAATATTTTCCTTGCGGCCATAAACCGATGAACGCTTGATGCAGTTGTCGGACCACTGTTTAATCTGTTCAGGCGTATGTTGACTATCGGATATATCGCCCAGGAGCTTGTCGATATTGGCCCATTCATAATGCGGTCCAAGCTGGAAGTCTGTAACTTCAGAGCCTAACGGCCCCTCTTTGTCGCAGAGTGCGAGTATGGGAGTGCCAGCTGAAATACTGGGTATCATTTTTGAGGGTATAAACGATGAGCCGGCACCGTCTTTTTCGGTAATCACAAAGATATCGGCTTGTTTAATCTGGTTAACGAAGCCAGCCTCTGGCAGAAATCCGCTGAAACGAAAGCGTGTGTCGCCAGACTGTTGCACCCAGCGTGAGACGTTGGCAGCTTCTGCACCATCACCAAAAATGGCAAAGTCGAAATCGGCTTTAGATTCGTGCAGTGCTTTGCATAGCTGCAATATCCCTTGCTTGACGCCGATGTTGCCCGCGTACAAAAGCTTGATACCCTCATGGCGGCCTTCATCAACCACCATCTCGTCATTGTCGATGGACTCTTGCATAGAGCGATTGAGCCAATTGCAGACAAGCAGATTAGGGATTTCAGGTTTTATGGTTTCATCCAGTCGGTTACGCATAACCGGTGAAATCGTAGACCAGACATCAGCTTTGTTGAAGAAGAACTTTTGCACGCCATCCATCATCGTTTTGATGAAACTGGATTTATTCAAACCAATATTGCTGGCCGCATCTGCCGGGATGTCTTGTACGTTCAGCCACATCTTGGCCCCCGTTAGTGCCTTGACCACAGAGCCTACAACCACCGATGCAAATGATGGGCAGTAAGCGATGATCACATCGTACTTGTCGCGCTTGAGGGATGTTCTGAGAAGCGACAATAAATAGCTGGCTTCATGTACAAGTCGAGTACTGAATTTTGATGGATCTTTCGGTAGAAAAAGGCCGTGCCGTTCAATCTTCACGCCTTTAAGTTCAGTGCGCTCGATACGAATACCGTTGTTGCCTGACTTGTCTTTCCACTCGGGGTAGTACGGATAAGCGCAGCGCACAGTCACATCAAAACCCAACGACACAAGCTCTAAGCACATGTCGGTGTACACAGACGCGCCTCCACCCCGGTCAGGGTGGAAGTTATTAATATAAACCAGAATTTTTTGTGACATGTAGCGAGTCTTTCAAGCGAATGGGCGTGAGATCAAGCGCCTGTGCGGCTATTCCATGATTCACAAATTTCTTCGATACACTCACGGGCTGAAATTCTGATATCCCAGTCGGGATAGTGCTCTTTCATTTTGCTCAGATCTGAGTAGTAGCAGATATGATCACCAATGCGGTTAACGTCGGAGTATTCGTAGTTCAGTTGCTTGCCAGAGACGTCTTTGATGATGTCGATGGTTTCAAGGATGGATACGCTATTGTCTTTACCACCGCCAATGTTGTACACCTCGCCACTGCGTGGTTTTTGCAGAAATTGTTCGATAAAGCGAGCTACGTCGAGGGAATGGATGTTGTCTCGAACCTGCTTTCCCTTGTAGCCAAAGATGGTGTACTTGTTACCTTCGAGGGCGCACTTGATGATGTAGCTGAGATACCCGTGTAGCTCAACACCACTATGAGATGGGCCTGTCAGGCAGCCACCACGCAGGCAGCAGGTAGACATGCCGAAGTAGCGTCCGTATTCCTGCACCAGAATATCGCCAGATAGCTTTGATGCACCAAACAGCGAGTGGGTGCACTGATCGACGCTGAAGTTTTCAGCGATGCCGCGAGCATAGGCGTCATCAGCATAGTCCCAGCGAGTTTCCAGTTCTTGCAGGGCGATATGGTTGGGGCCGTCTCCGTACACTTTATTGGTACTCATGTGAACAAACGGCGACTTGATGCAATGATTGCGTGTGGCTTCCAGCAAGTGCAGAGTGCCAACGGCGTTTACGTTGAAATCCAGCAACGGAATAGAGGCTGCCTTGTCATGTGAGGGTTGGGCTGCGCAATGCACGATGGCATCGAATGCATGCTTGGCAAATAGTGCATCGACAGCATCCTTGTCACAAATATCAATTTCGTGATGCGTGAAGTTCTTGGATTCACTTTTGAGTTTTTCGGTATTCCAGGTGACATCACCGTTGGGGCCGAAAAATACGCGTCGATTGTTGTTGTCCACACCGTGTACTTCGCAATCCAGTTTGTCGAAGTACCGCACTGTTTCAGAGCCGATTAAACCGCTGGATCCTGTGACTAGAATTTTCAAGGTGAAACGCTCCTGATACGTTTGCGACTAAATTTTTTCATCTTGGTTTAGCAAGCTTTGTTGAACCGAGATCTGAATACACGTAATTATCCATGAATCTGGCGCGATTCTATGCTTACCAGTTCCCAGCCCGGATTATCCACGAATAGTCCAGGCTCGATATTGTATAGCGTTGATGGGCTTTTCACTGTTGCCATTGCATTTATGTTCTTTCAAGCAGCAATGATCTGTTTATAACCAGCCCTTTTCCACATACCAATCCGCCAGCTCACTCAGACCGGTATCGTTACTGTACTGGTACTGGAAGCTAGTGATTGTCTTCATTTTACCCGTATTGAATGAACGATCCTTTGTGAAAAATGCCACGCGTCGAGGATAGATGGGAGGCTCGATGTCAAAAGGCTTGAATAGCTTTTCACACAGCCATGCAGCCAACATAACGGGCGACACTGGGATCCGCAAGAAGGTGGGGCTTGTGCCTAATTGTTCGGCAATTCGTCTGATAATTAACTCGATGGAGCTTGCCGTAGGGTTACCCACAATGAACACCTCACCGTCAGCGCTTTCATCCGTGGCGCTTAGGCACATGAATTGAGATAGATCTTCAACATGGATCAGGTGATAAAGGCCTTTGTTGTTCATGCCGAAAATAGGGCAGAACGGTAATTTTGCCATCTTGAATAGTTTTAAAAGGCGTCGATCGCCGGGCCCATAGATCGCACACGGACGAATGATGGTCATTGGGAACTGATGGGCTTTTGCAAATTGCTGCAGATAAGCCTCACCTTCTACTTTGGTCTGCTGATAAAGATCCCCCGGCGAGAACCGGTATGACTCATCGGCAGGTGGATGTTCAATATGCCCATGAACGCCTGCGGTGGACACATGCACAAATCGCTTGAATTCATGACCAGCGTCGATCTGGCTTTGAATACTCTCCACAAGGTGCTTTGTGCTCAGTACATGCACCTTGTGGTAAACATCGTCTCCCACTTTGGCTTCGCGAAACGCGGCCGCAACGTGAAATACGTAATGAACACCTTGGGAAGCTTCACCAACCACGTCCTGATCGAAGACATCGCCGGTATACCAATCAATGGACAAGTCACTGAGTGCGTCCAGATTGGATGATGATCTGGCTATGGCTCGAACGGTGGCACCTGTACCGCATAGCTTACGAATCAGATGACTGCCGGTAAAGCCGGTGGCTCCTGTCACCAGAATGGTGTCAGCGTGGCTGAATTGGATGTCTTTGACGTCACTCATCCGTGTGTTGCTTCCTGTGTGTTTGTCTCGGCGCTGGTTACCGGTTTTACCAATCCCAGCATCTGGTAAGGCACACGCAATTGGGTCGCGGTGACGTCCCATGAATAGTGCTTTTCAAAGCGTTGGCCGTTGCGCTGAGCTGCCCGCTGTCGTTCTGTGGCATCGGCGACATAGGTCAGTATCTGTTGTCGCATCTCGTCAACTGTGCTGCACAGGGAGGAGTTGCTACCTAGAAAACTCTCATTGTTGAGGGTCTGGAAAGCAACGACGGGGAGTGAGCTTGCCAGATAGTTAAGCATCTTGCCGCTGCCTTCACCCGCGTCAGAATTCTTAGTGTCCACCGCGACATCTGCCAGTGCCAGGTTATCGTTGAGCTCACTGAAGGGTAGGCGGCCTGTGAGTGTGCAGATGTTCTCTAGGCCGTGAGTTGTGACGAAGGCTTGCAGCTCGTTAGTCGGGTATCCGATGATGAGAAACTGCAAGACATCGCCGTGCGGTTTACACGCAAGCAAAAGTTGCTTTAGCTCATCTAGCCCTTTGCTGTGGATTAACGCCCCCGAATAGACGACGCACTTCTTTTTTTCGTCAAGCTTGTATTGTTTTCGAAGAGCCGTAAGGGCTTCGGAGCTTGTTGTAGCTGATTTGTCAGCACCATCTTGCGCAAGATGCAATTTGTGTTTGCTGCCTGGTACCAGGGTCGTAAACTTCTCTAGCGCATCGTCTGAGGAGCAAACAACTTGCGTGGCGCAGGACAACACTATTTTTTCCAGTATTTTGAAAGGCCATTTCAATAACGGTATTTTGTTGAAAAAACCATAGGTGTCCAGTTCGCCAACCAGGCTACCTTGCATATCAGCCACAATGGGCAATGAGGGGCGTAATACAAGAAGCTTACACAGCAACGCAATGAGTACGCCTTCGTGCAGATGAGCATGTAGCGCTACAGGTTTGGTTTTTCGTATGTGCTTTGCTGTTAGTAGTGCTAACTTTAAATCGGCCCATGGTTTGTAGATTGAAGGGCCAGCAGAGGTTTTTTGATAGCCTTTTATCGGCGCAATACGGTGGGTGGTAATCCCGGCGGGCGAGTAGCCAAGATGGTAGGTGCACACCTCGTTGTCAAAGCCGAGTGTATCCAGGCTTTGTACGATGCCTGCGATACGTATGTGACAGCCGCGATCCGAGAAAAACGGTGTGGGCGCTATATGCAAAATCATGCGCTTGATGCCTGCGATGTGCCATTTTGCTGGTAGTAATGGGAGACAGCAGAGCGGATGGATGCCTGACGGTCCACAGCTTTTGCGATTTCGGCCTGGATCTGTTCGTGACTCCAGTCCAGCCGCCTGGCCATGATGTTGGCTACTGTCTCGATGCCATCGCGCTCAATACCCAGCAGCCCAATGGAGGTGCGTCTTAGTAGTACATCGTCCAGATGCAAGGCCATTTCATGGTCGACAGCCCAGGCGACTTGCCCAAGTATGTCTGGCTGAGACTCGATGATAGGTTGGCTTAGTTGTTCTGTGGTTTCGATGAGTTCGTTGTCTAGAGCTTCGATGAAGGCGTTTATCTGGCTTCCGTAACACCGCACCAAATGCGTGATTTGTTGTTCACTGAACCGTGATGCCAAAGACTGTTGTGTGGTTACCAAAAATTCGTCGTATTTACTGTAGCTAGCGTTACTGAGCCGCTTTACTAAAGTGCCAGTGCCAGTGCCAGTGCCAGTGCCAGTGCCAGTGCCAGTGCCAGTGCCAGTGCCAGTGCTGCCGCTTGTTGCGTCTTGCTGTTTCGGAAGGTTGCCTGTTTGCCTGAATTTCTTGGCACAAAGCTCAGCAGTTTTCTGCGCTAGAATTCTGCCCGTAGTGAATTTAGCGCCCAGTGCTGTCACCAGGCCATCAAGCTGGTCTGCGTCGGTATGGTCAATAATCAGATACTCGCCAGAGCCGCTATAGATTTTTGTATCTGTGCGTTCAGCGCGCAAAGGGTATAAGCCAGAGTAGGCTGACACAACATCATCGGGTAACAGGTTTGCATCTGGCAGCGCTGCATTGACTGACTCTAACAACTGGTCAATATCATCCTGAAGCAAAAGACTGGCATCGTTGGGGTCTTCAGTTTCTCGATAGCTGGTGCCAATTAATGACAAACCGCGCCATGGAATGATGAAGATGTGCCGGCCACCGCGACCGATCGTTGCGTTGCTTTGTTGTTGTGTGGTTATCGCAACTGCATAGTCCTTTACCAATTGTCGCGTAATCAGGTGCGCACCTGATGCATACCCTTGTATTGTTTTAGGGGCACGGCTACGGGATGCGGCGGGATTCGCGGGTTCTTCTACTGCGCCAGCAAGTAGGCTTTTGTCCGTCTTACTAACTACGTCCGTTGTAATGCTACTAGCGGCGTCATTGGGTACACTTTCGACTGTGTTGTGCTCGATAGATTGAGTGATCTCATCAACCCACGGGCCTGCTGCATTGATGACCAGTGAGGCGTTTACCACAATGGCTTCGTTATCGGCACTTAGCCTTACTTTCACACCGGTGATCTTGTTGCTAACAGCGACCAGTGCATCGGCCACTGTGTAGTTGGCTGCTACTGCGCCGTTGTTGATGGCCGTGGCAATAATCGACCATACCGTGCGCTCTGAGTCGTACAGGTGGTACTCGGGAAAACAAACCGCGCCGGTGAGCTTGTCGGTGGAGATACGGCAAGCCTCTAATAGCTTGTCTTTACTTAAGCTCGATGTTTTTGGCAGTGAAACGCCGGCATTTGCAAGCTTGGCTCCTTGTCCAATTCCTAGAGTCTGGTAGGCGAGCATGCCACACTGTAAAACGGCCTTGCTGCGCTTTAAGTCAGTGTAGGTGGGCACCAGGAACGGAATGGCTTGCGCTAGATGGGGTGCGGCTGTCAGGTATTCTGCGCGCTCTAGAGAGGATTCGCGGACTTTGCCGAATTGCAGTTGTTGCAGATAACGAATACCGCCGTGAAGCAGTTTGGATGAGGATGAGGAGGTTTCGCTGGCAAAATCATTTTTTTCAACGATGGCAACTTTATAGCCTTGCTCGCTGAGCTGGCACGCAATCCAGGCGCCGCTAATACCGCCGCCAACAACCACCGCGTCGAAACGCGTGTTGGCGAGTGTGTGTTTGAGTGCTGCCCGATCTGCTGATGCCATGATGAATTACAGGATAAAGCCTGTGCCTTGTGCGCATGAACCTTCTGGGGTAGGTCCCGTGGCGATGGCCGGTATGCGCGTGAAAAGCGAGAGCGCAGTGTACTGGAACTAGAACTTCATCTGGTGTGACTCAATACCGTTTGTGAAATTTAACCTCAGAACTTTCAAAGCCTCTGTAGGCGTCTGCGAATACGCTAACGGCTCTTTCATATGCACTATAAATATGCAGCAGTAAGAGCCGTGATTCGAGGGGCGTTCCTCGCTGATTTGTCCAATTTGCTACTGTATACTCGCTCACTGGGGAACTTCTTGCCAGCAGGTAATGACGCGCAAGTAATACGGCCGGGAGATGTATTGCCGGGTTTTGATACTAATGGACAGGCCGACGATAACGAATGGCTGTCAGGGATAAATTACATGTTTAGAAAGGATACGGGAAAGGCAGTTCTGGCAGGGATGATCTTGTCTTTGTCGAGTTTCGGCGCTCTGGCGCAGCAGTCCATCATGGTCACTGGCGATTCAATTTCTGCCGGACAGGATCGCCCCAGTTATCGACAACCCTTGCTAGATGCTCTCTCGGCGTCCAGTTGCTCGGTTGACATGGTTGGTGATCAGACGCTCAACTCGTTTGATTATCGCAATCCTCAGGCAAATCCAGGCAGTAACTTTGGTAATTTTACCCAAGCTCAGGGCTACGATGTTGATCATCAGGCTTTCCCTGGAATCAGGACTGAACAACTGCGCGACGGCGTATCATCCACTACGTTTACAGTCTCACCGATATCCACCTATGTGGCGGCTGAGCAACCAGACTTTGTCCTTATACATACTGGCACTAACGATCTGAACGTTGCTATAGCGTCGGGTACCGATACAGCTGTCGAGATTGCGAGCTGGGCATCCGAAACGGTTGGCGAATTATCAGATCTTATAAGTTCGGTAATTAACGCTCACAGCAACCCTGGTGACGTGCGCGTGCTGGTCGCTAACTTTATCGAATATGGCTTCCCGTACACGAATCCTACTTCGTTGCTGACGGCGGTTGAAGCGTCAAGAGTGTATACAGCCAGCATTGAGTCAATGGTTGCTGGACGTAACGATTCGCGTATTTTGCTTGTGGATGTGGCAAGTGGGTTCAATGTAGACACGATGCTGCAGCCCGATGGCGTGCATCCGAACGAGCTTGGTGAGGTGCATATTGCGAATGCCTTCTTGCCGGTGCTGAACGCGGCGGGTCTGTCGTGTGCACCTGTGTCGAACATGCCTGAGCTTAGCGATCCTCTGCCGGGTTCGGTCTTGGCGGGTGACTCGGTAACGTTCAATTGGGTGTCCAATGGTACGTCGCTGAGAAACTACTACCTACGCGCTGGTACCACGCAAGGTGGAAATGACATCACAGACAGCGGTGTTTTATCGTCCAGCACCTTGTTTAATGCCGTGGATGGCTTACCCACTGACGGCTCAACGGTGCACATTGAGTTTTCCTACAAGACAATTCAAGGTCCCTGGGTAATTCGGAATTTTGCGTACACGGCTGCTGATTCCAATGGTGGTTCAAACGGCGGTTCTGACGGCGGTTCTAATGGTGGAACAGACGACGGAGGCAATACGGGTGGGGACACTGGCGGCGATACCGGTGGTGATACCGGGATGCCAGCATTGAGTAATCCGCAGCCAGGATCTGTATTGGCTGGTGAGTCTGTTCAGTTCAACTGGGTGGCGAACAATACGCCACTGAGAAACTACTATTTGCGAGTGGGCACCACTGAGGGTGGTAATAACATCGCGGATAGCGGTGTCTTGTCAGCGAATACATTGTCACGTTCGGTCAGCGGTTTGCCTACCAACGGCTCAACAGTCTATGTCGAGTTTTCCTACAAGACTCTGGCAGGCCCCTGGGAAATTCGAAACTTCCAGTACACCGCTGCCTCCACTGATGGTGGCGCGGGTGATGATGGCTCGGGCAACGGTGACGACAACGGATCAGACAACGGTAACGACAACGGCTCGGACAACGGTGACGACACCGGAGCTGGCACAGATACCGGCGGTGACTCTGACAATGGTGGTGATGTGAATATGCCGGCGTTGAGCAACCCTGCGCCCGGTTCGGTGTTGGCAGGCGCATCTGTGCAGTTCAACTGGGTAGCTAACAACACAGCGCTGAGAAATTATTACGTTCGCGTTGGCACCTCCGAAGGGGGCAACGACATAGCAGACAGCGGGACGCTCTCACCCAACACACTGTCTGGTTCAATCAGCGGATTACCCACAGACGGTTCATCTGTATTCGTAGAGTTTTCTTATAAGACTCTCGCAGGTCCTTGGGTTATTCGAGACTTTCAGTACACAGCGGCAACCATTGGTGGGTCTAATGACGGTGGATCCGACGGGAGTTCTGATGGAGGGTCTGGAGGATCGGATGATGGCAATGGATCTGATGAAGGATCGGACGGAGGCTCGAATGGTGACAATGGTTCTGCCCCCAGCATAGGTAGCCCCGCTGAGGGATCAACATTGCCAGGTGGCACTGCCTCATTTGTTTGGGATTCGAACGGCACATCACTCATAAACTACTACTTGAGAGTTGGCACCACGCCAGGTGGCAGGCAGATTCTGGATAGTGGCACTCTTTCTTCAGCGATCAACGGGCGGGTAGTCAGTGGTCTGCCTACCAATGGTTCAACGGTTTATGTGGAGTTCTCCTACAAACAGCCGAATGGACAATGGGTGATCAGTAATCTTGAATACACGGCGGCCAATCAAGGTGGCGGTGACTCAGGTGACTCAGGTGACGACACAAGCGGCACCTCTGGCGGTGATACTGGCGGTACTGGTAGCGCAGGCTTCACCACACCAGCACCTGGCAGCGTGATTAACGGCAGCAACGTGACCTTTAACTGGACGGCTGGCTCTCAGACGGTTACAGAGTGGTGGGTTCTGGCCAGAGAGAGAGGTGCTGTTCCGTACGGTCGTCGGTACTTTAACAGTCAGAGAATCGTTGATAGCAATCAGCGAAGCATCGTGGTTACTGGTCTGCCGGCTGACGGATCTACCGTTAACTTGTTTTTATTCTCCAAGGTGAACGGAGAATGGCAAGAGCAGATTGTTGAATACACCAGCCGGTAGTTAGTCGTACACGCTGAATGTGCCCGGGCAGTGCGTTTGCCCGGGTTAGGCTGTAATCCACGTATTTGCTAAATGAGTTCGCGTTTCTGCGGGAATGAGGATCGGAATTTAGTGCCGTCCGCCTTCGGCCAATCTCGCCTAGTCCGCATGAATTTTGCCAATAGCGGTAATTTCAGCGGATACATTGAGAGCTTAATCACTGCACCGGCACCGTACTCTCGTATACTACGGCTTGCCGAGTTGTCCTCTAGTTGGAGCAACCGCCTGAGTTAGCTATTCAGGGCGATTCATCGGTCAACATGTTCAGGAGAGGGAGCCAGCAGTATGGGTATGGTTAAAACCCAGATAGAGAATGTATTGCGAGGGTATCCAGCGCTTTTCAAGCTTGGGTCCAAGGTGTACCACACATTTAACGGTTCTTTTAGAACGCTCAGCCCCGGCACCCCGCAGGCACTGCTCGAAGCCTTCACACTGGCAAAGGAATTTGCAGGTGATGACAAGGTGGGGGACTACTACGAATTTGGTCTGTTTCGTGGCTACACGTTTCTTGAAGCTTCAAAGCACTGCAAGTCGCTTGGCTTAAATGACACGCATCTGTACGGTTTTGATTCCTTCGAAGGATTGCCTGAGCCTGCAGGTTCCGAAGACGCGCTGGATAATCGCTTCTTCAAGGGTCAGTTTGCCTGTTCGCTGGACTCAGTGAAGAAAAACCTGTCCAAGAACGGAATGGAGCTGGACCGGGCGACTTTCATCAAGGGTTTTTACAGTGACTCTTTGACTGAAGAGTTGCGCACTCAGCACGAATTCAAAGCAGCCTCTGTGGTGCTGCTTGATTGCGACTACTACTCATCAACCGTTGATGCTCTCGAGTGGTTGCTGCCTTATCTACGAGACAAAACCATTATGTTGTTCGATGACTGGTACTCGTATGGCGATGGTAATGAGCTTGGACAGCAAAAGGCACTAAAAGAGTACCTGGAGAAATATCCACAATTTAGCGTGGAGCCTTTGTCCGAATTCCTAGATCACGGCAAAGGGTTTGTTCTTCATAAGAAATGAGTGATGAAAAAATCCAGGGAAAAGGGCTGCACGACCAGCTGACTGATGGTAATTCATCTGCCATGCGCCGTTATCAGGCGCTGGCTATTGGGACGAACAGTCTCTGGTATTTGATCAAGTATGAATTGATTATTCTATTTGTCTCCGGAATCCCTGGCGCCCTGGGTTTATTGTTACGAAAGCACCTATTTCCCAGAATTTTAGGGTCTGTGGGTCGCAATGTGATTTTTGGCCGCGGGATATCAATTCGGCATGGTTTGAAGATCAATATTGCTGACAACACCGTGGTTGATGACAGCGTCACGCTGGATGCTAAAGGTGAAGACAATGTGGGCATCACTATTGGTGCTGACAGCATAGTCAGCCGCAACACTATCCTATCGTGCAAGAACGGTGATATCACCATTGGCAAGCGTTGCATGCTGGGTATCAATACGCTGATACACGCCGCTGAGAAATGTAACGTTGAGGTGGGTGAAGATGTACTGGTTGCTGCAAATGTCTACATCATGGGCAGTGGGGCATACGGTACCGATAAGCTTGATGTTCCTTTCAAGATGCAGGGCATCTTCATAAAAGGCGGAATATCGATTGCAGACAATGTCTGGATTGGCAGCAATGCTCAAATCATGGACGGTGTGTCTGTGGGTACCGGCGCTATAGTCGGGAGTTCGGCGGTTGTTGCAAAGTCGGTAGCAGCCTACGACATTGTGGGTGGAGTGCCTGCCAAGGTGATTCGTTCAAGAATCGAAAAGCCGTAGCTCAGATTACACGTCAATTAACATCCCGTTGCCTCCACTTCACGAACTCAGGTTTGCCTGGGTACTCTTGTTAGCATCATTGTGGTGACACCTGTTCACGACGGCATGGCTGAATAGATTGGCAGGGGACGTGCATTATAACGTTCGTAGATTGGATGGGCCAACCTAGCAACTGACACTTTTGTTTATCCGAGTTATGACAGAAACAGGCCTGGGCTGATTTGAGCTACAGGATTGTTGTTTCATCAGCGTCCATTACAGTGAAGAGACTGGCCTGCAGTGATGCAGTAGGTGCAAATCCAAGAGCTTGAACATCAGCCGATTGAGGACGCGATCGCCGATGTTTTACCGTATAAAGCGCTGACTACTCGCGTGGTAATGACAGCTTGAAGAGCGTATCAGTGCCTCCTCATTGTTTTTTGGGAATGAGCTGTCAACTCAGTAAATAGCACGGTCCAATCACTCGAAACCCCAGATTTTGTACGAACAGATTTTCTTTGATCTGTTTCGCCGACAATCTGGCCGCCGCTCGGACGCGCGCATCACTCGAACGGTTTAAGATATATACAACAATGAAGCTTTCAATTCTAGTAGTGGGATTTATGCTCGCGCATGCAACAGCCGTTGTCCAAGCTCAGCAGTCCATTATGGTTACCGGTAATTCAATTGCCGCTGGATTTAACCAACCAAGTTACCGCCTGCCGTTACTTGATTCCTTGCAAGCCCGCGGATGCACCGTTGATATGGTGGGTGATCAGACGTTAAATTCATTTGATTTCAGTGACCCGCAGTCGTCACCGGGTGTGAATGTTGAGCCGTTCACCAACCAAGGCGGATACGACACTGATCATCAGGCGTTCTCAGGTATTCAGGTTCCACAGCTGTTATCAGGTTCATCGTCTGCTTCCTATACAGTGCAGCCCATATCAGCTTATACCTTTGCTAATCAGCCCGACTTTGTTTTATTGCATTTAGGGACGAGTGATTTGAATCAGGCCATAGTCTCAGGTATCGATACTGTGGAGGAAATTAACCATTGGGCAAGTAAAACAGCTGCAGGTGTTGAGGCGGTTATTGATCAAATCATTGCAAGCCATTATCAGCCTGATGAGTTACGTATTTTACTCGCTAACTTTGTGCCGTATGTAGGCTCTTTTGCAGCTCAATCTCAGCGTGATTCTGCCATTGATGCATCGGTAGCCTACACGCAAAAACTGGAATCCATGGTGGCTAGCAAGGCCGATGAGCGATTGTTAATCGTTGATGTTGCCACTGACTTTGATGTTCAAAGCATGTTGGGGCCAGACAATATTCATCCCAATTCTGTAGGTGAACAACATATTGCGGGTGCATTTTTACCGGTTTTAAAAGGTGCCGGATTATGTCCTGCAAACACACCTGTGGTTATTGCACCATCAAATGGAAGCATCCAGTCTGGTGATTCGGTCGTTATTAACTGGGCAGATAACGGGCTAGCCGTTGATAACTGGCATGTATTTGTGGGTGATAAGCAAACGGGTGCTTCTTCTTCGTACCTCGATAGCGGTGTGTTGGGCTCTTCTGTGCGAAGTGTCGTTGTCTCAGATTTACCTGCAGAGCGCTCGAATGTATTTGTAGCACTTCACTATCAGGTTGACGGAATCTGGGATCTATCCATAACGAGTTTCATCAGTGGCGATACCCCTGCTGGTACGTCGAACACCACAGAGTTTGTTAGTGGCAACGAGGTAGCCGGTTTACATCTGTCTGCGCGTGTGGCAGCCAATGATGGGCTAAGTGCAAAGCCGACAATGCTTCAACCTGTGCCGGGCGCTCAGTTGCCTGGAACTGACGTAACATTCAAGTGGGCTGATAACGGAGTGACGTTACAGCAATGGTATATGCGCGTTGGACGAACAGAGGGTGGGGCGCATTTTGCTGAAACACGCATTACGAACCCCAACACCAATCAACTACGAGTGACAGGATTACCCAGCGATGGAAAAACGCCGGTTTTTGTAGAATTCTCATACCGTAGCAAGGGCAATTGGGTAACTCAAGATATTGAATATCTATCGTTTAATAGCGCAGGGACTGTGGCGCAGCAACAACCCACTACCGACGATGGCACCGTTGGCCAGTCAGACCCCAATTCAGGCGTCTCTGGCTCAGATAATGCTTCAAACTCGTCCACCCCTCAATTGATCAGTCCAGCCGCCGGTACACAGCTTCCTGGCTCAGCGGTAACATTCAAGTGGGATTATGATGGCGTGCAGGTACAACAATATTATGTACGTGTTGGTCGATCAATCGGCAAGGCAGAATATGCCGGCACACGTATTACAAACTCGAACACGCGGCAACTACTCGTTAACGGATTACCCAGTGATGGCGCCACGCCGGTATTTGTAGAGTTTTCGTACAAGACATCATCGGGTGCTTGGGTGACGCAGAATGTCGAATATCTTGCATCAGGCAGTGCGGGCGTGGTGAATCAAACACCCGTTGCGATGGATGACATCGTAGGTCCTGTGGATATTGGCGCTAGAATAACTTTCCCGGTTGTCGCTAACGATACAGATAGCGATGGGACTGTCATGCCAACTTCTGTGGAAATCGTAGCTCAGCCATCTGTGGGTAACGCTATTGTGGAATCAGACGGTCGAATTACCTACACGCACAACGGCACGGTTGGTACGGTGCAAGATGTCCTGAAGTACACCGTGCGCGATGATGATGGGTCCAGATCCCAGCAAGCAACCGTAAGAATCACCCCGTTCAACGCAACAGAGCCAGAAGATCAATCGCCCGTTGCATCGGTAGATAACCCGTCACTGTCCACGCCATTATTCAAGCCGATTGACATTAGCTTTGATAATCGTTCCTGGTCAGGCAATGCCTTTGATGTGGTGGCGACAGCCACGTTCGTGCATGCAGGGTCAAATACTGTGCGCACTGGAGAGCTCTTCTACGCGGGTGACAAGCGATGGACACTTCGTTTTACTGCGGACCGCACGGGTACGTGGACATACAGTACGCAAAGCTCTGATAGTGAGCTGAGCAATCACTCGGGAACCATTGTCGTTACCAATTCATCGGAAAAAGGTTTTGTTGTTGCGCAGGGTGACAAGTGGGTTCGTTCTGGAACGGGCAAGGCGTTTGTACCTCAGTATGTCATGGCTAGTTCACTCGATAAATTTGCAGCTGATTCAAGGAAAATTGAAAGAGATCTGAATTCGTTTGTCGATGAGCATGGTTTCACCGGTTTTCACATAAGAGGCTACTGTCAGTGGTTTAAGCTAGGCAGTGATGTGTGTCGTGATATCTCATCGAGCCAACGAGATCCTGATTTTAAATCCTTCGAAGTCGTTGAAGACATCATCAAGCAAACAGCGGCTCGCGGTGGTTCAACACACATCTGGATGTACGGTGATAACG